>JBGQKK010000064.1:0-12616 GCA_041499545.1 Gammaproteobacteria bacterium
ATCGCCTGGCCGACGCGGTGGCCGCGCGAAAGGTTGGTGGTCCACACCGTGGAGGCGAGGCCGTAGGGCGTGTCGTTCGCCATGGCGATCGCTTCCTCTTCGCGGTCGAAGGGCGCGATGTGGGCGCAGGGGCCGAAGATCTCCTCGCGCACGCAGCGCGCCGTCTCGGGCAGCCCGGTCCACAGCGTCGGCTGGATCCAGGCGCCGTTGTCCCGGGCGTCGCCGAATTTCGGCACGCCGCCGCCGGTGACGACCTTCGCGCCTTCCTTCCTCGCCAATTCGTAATAGGAGAGCACCTTCTCGCGGTGCTGCTTCGAAATGAGCGGCCCGAGGTTGGTGGCTTTGTCCTGCGGGAAGCCGAGAACCAGCGCCTCGGCTTTCGCCTTTAGCGCCGAAACGAATTTGTCGAATATGGGCCGCTCGACGTAGACGCGCTCGGGCGCGAGGCACACTTGCCCCGTGTTGGAGAAGATCGCGTGCGCCATGCCGGCGGCTGCCGCGTCGAAGTCGCAATCGGCGAAGACGATGCCGGGGTTCTTTCCGCCCAGCTCGAAGGAAATCGGCTTCACCGTGGGCGCAACCGCCTTCATGATCGCCGCGCCGGTGGCGGTCTCGCCGGTGAAGGTGACGCCGTTCACCTCGGGGTGCGTGGTGATGAACTCGCCCGCCGAATCCGGCCCGAAGCCGTGCACCACGTTGTACACGCCCGGGGGAACGCCGGCCTCGTGCATGACTTCTGCGAGCAGGGTCGCGGTCGAGGGCGTCTCCTCCGAAGGCTTCGCGACGATGCAATTGCCGCAGGCGAGCGCCGGCGCGAGCTTCCAGGTGAGGAGTAGGAGCGGCAGGTTCCACGGCGCGATCACGCCGACTACGCCCAGGGGCTTCCTCATCGCGTAGTTCACGGCGCCCTTGCCGTCGGGCGTGTCGAGAAAGTAGGACTCCGTGCCGTAGGTGCGCACGATGTCGGCGAACACGCGGAAGTTCGCCGCGCCCCGGGGAATGTCGAGATGGCTCGCGAGCGACACCGGCTTGCCGGTGTCGGCGACCTCCGCCTTGAGAAAATCATCGAAGCGGCGCTCGATGCCCTCGGCCACCTTGCGCAGCAGGTCGACGCGCGCTTGCAGCGCCATCTTGCCCCAGGGTCCTTTCAACGCGGCTTTGGCGGCGCGCACCGCCGCGTCGACCATCGCGCGGTCGGCCTCGTGCACTTGCGCGACCACCGTGCCGTCGACAGGGTTGATCTTTGCGAACTGCTTGGCGCTTCCGACGAACTCGCCGTTGATGTAGCACTTGCGCTCGGCGATCTTGAGGTTGGCGTCCATGGAAATCTCCGTGGGAGGGACCGGAGGCTGTAGGCAGGCCCCGGAAAATAGGTGATACTTTACCAAAATGCCCACGCCCCATGCGTCCAGGCGAGAGCCGCGAACCCACGACGGCCCGCTGCGATGACCCTCGTTTCCAAGGAACGCGCCATCCTTTTCGCCGATGTGAGCGGCAGCACGGCGCTGTACGAGCTGCTCGGCGACAAGCCCGCGGCGAAGGCGATCGAGGCCTGCCTCGGAGCGCTGCGCGAAGTCATCGCGAGGCGCGGCGGGCAGGTCGTCAAGACCATCGGCGACGAGCTGATGGTGGTGTTCAACGATCCCGAGGCGGCCTGCGAAGCCTCCAGGGAGATGCAGCAATGCATCGCCGCGCTGCCCCCGACGGCGGGCGCCAAGCTCGCGATCCGCATCGGCTTTCACTTCGGCCAGGTGCTCGAGGACAAGGGCGATTTCTGGGGAGACGGAGTCAATACCGCTGCGCGCCTGGCCGGGCTCGCCAAGGCGAGCCAGATCCTCACCACCGGCGCCACCGCGAACGCGTTGCGGGGGATCCAGCGCGGCAATCTGCGCGACCTGGACACGATCACGATCAAGGGCAAGCAGGACGCGGTGCGCGTGTTCGAATTGATGTGGGGAGACACCGAGGACGCGACCCAGGTCGCGGGGCTCGCCGCCAGCGCCAGGGTCGTGACCCGGCTGACCCTGGAAGTCGGCGAGCGCACCATCGATTTCCCGCAGGACAAGCCCGTCCTGGTTCTCGGCCGCGACAGCACCTGCGACATCGTCATCCGGGAAAAGACCGCCTCGCGCTGCCACGCCCGCATCGAGCGCCGCGGCGCGCAATACGTGCTGGTGGACGAATCCACCAACGGCACCTATGTCGCGATCGAAGGGGACCGCGAAGTGCTGCTGCGCCGCGACAGCGTCATGCTGCGCGGCCGGGGCAAGATCGGCCTGGGCACCTCGACGGAGAGCGCCCTCGAGCTGGTCCTGTTCGACTGCTCCTGAGCTAGAATCCCAGGTCTTTCCGAAGGATGAGGTCGACGTGAATAAGGCGGCTCAGGCGGCGCGCGCAACGGTTTCGGGCAGGGAGCACTGGACGAACAAAGGGGGAGTGAAGCTCTTCCTCTGGCAGAAGCCCGCCTCGAGCGGGCCTAAGCTGGGCACCGTGCTCTTCGTGCACGGCTCCTCGATGGCCTCGCAGCCGACCTTCGACCTCAAGGTTCCGGGGCGCCCGGACTCCTCGGTGATGGACTGGTTCGCGGCGCGCGGCTTCGACACCTGGACCATGGACCACGAGGGCTACGGGCGCTCGGACAAGTCGCGCCCGATCAACTGCGACATTTCCAACGGCGCCGACGATCTCGCCGCCGGCACGGACTACATCCTGAAGACGACCGGCGCGAAGAAGCTCCTCGTCTACGGCATTTCCTCGGGCGCCTTGCGGGCGGCCCTGTTCGCGCAGCGGCATCCGGAGCGCGTAGCGCGGCTCGCCCTGGACGCCTTCGTGTGGACCGGCGAGGGCAGCCCGACGCTCGCCGAGAGGAAGAAGAAGCTCCCCGAGTTCTCCTCGAAGAACCGCAGGCCCATCGACCGCGCCTTCGTGCACAGCATATTCGAGCGCGACCATCCGGGCACAGCCGACAAGGCCACCATCGAGGCGTTCGCGGAGGCCATCGTTGCGCTCGACGATTCGGTGCCCACCGGAACCTATGTCGACATGTGCTCCAGGCTGCCGATCGTCGACCCGGCGAAGATCTCGGTGCCGACGATCATCATGCGCGGGCAATGGGACGGTATCGCGGGCGTGGACGACCTCGTCGAGTTCTTCAAGCGTCTGCCGAATCCGGACAAGCAGTTCACGGTGATGGCGGGGATCTCCCACGCGAGCTTCCAGCAGAAGAATTACCTCATGGTGTATCACATCCTGCATTCGTTCTTCTCGCAACCCGAACCCCTATATCGAGGCTAGTGCCATGCGCGCGCTCGTCATGCTCTTTCTCGCAGTGCTCGCCGCGCCCGCGGCGGCCCAGAACTATCCGACCCACCCGGTACGCATCGTCATCCCGCTCTCGCCGGGCGGCACGACCGACGTCCCCGGGCGCATGGTCGCGCAGAAGCTCTCCGAGACGCTCGGACAGCAGTTCTTCGTCGAGAACCGGGCGGGCGCCGGGGGCACGATCGGCTCGGACTTCGTCGCCAAGTCCAAGCCGGACGGCTACACCCTGCTCCTCACCGCCTCGCCCTTCGTGATCTCCCCGCACGTCTACAAGAACATGCCGTACAACGCGCTCACCGACTTCGCGCCGGTGATCCGCATCGCTACCGGGCCGTACGTCCTGGTCGTGCATCCCTCGCTGGGAGTGAAGTCCGTGAAGGATCTGATCGCGCTCGCAAAGCAGCAGCCGGGCAAGATCGATTTCGCGAGCTCCGGCAACGGCGGCGCCCAGCACCTGGTCACCGAGCTCTTCATGTACATGGCCGGCATCAAGCTCAACCACGTGCCCTACAAGGGCAGCGGGCCCGCGCAGCAGGACCTCATGTCGGGAATCGTCAAGGTGAGCTTCGTCGGCACGCCGATCGCGATCCCGCACATGAAGGCGGGTAGGCTGATGGCGCTGGGCGTGAGCACGGCGAAGCGCTCGCCGGAGATGCCCGACGTGCCGACCATCGCCGAGGCCGGCGTGCCCGGCTACGAGGCCACGGTCTGGATCGGCATGCTCGCCCCGGCGGGCACGCCGAAGGAAATCGTCGCCAAGCTGAACGGCGAGATCGGCAAGCTGGTGCGCACCGACGAGATGCGCAAGCTCCTGATTCCGACCGGGATGGAGCCCGACCCGGACACACCCGATCGTTTCGGCGCCTACCTCAAGGTCGATTACGACAAATGGGGCAAGGTCGTGCGCGACTCGGGGGCGACGGTCCAATAGACCGGAATAACCGGGGACAGACCACCGTTTGCTCCTGCGGCGGAGCCTAGCGATAAGGCGGGGGAGGAAATCGTGGTCTGTCCCCGGTTTCAGTGAGAGAAACCATCTTCCTGTTGGCGCTGGCGAGTGCCAACAGCGGCATCGCCCTGCGCGCGGTCGAGCCGATGCTGCCTCGGCTCGCTTCCGAGTTCGGCACGAGCGTGTCCGCGACTGCGATGATCATTTCGGCGTACGCGTTCGCCTACGCGGGATCGCAGCTCCTGTACGGCCCGATCGGCGACCGCTTCGGGAAGCTGCGGGTGGCGACGCTGTCGCTCATGGGGGCGGCGGCGGGATCCTTCGGTTGCGCGCTCGCGCCGGATCTCGTGACCCTTGGCGCGATGCGTCTCGTTACGGCGCTTTTCGCCTCGACCCCGGTCATTCTCGGCCTGGCCTACATCGGCGACCACGTCGGCGTCGAGGAGCGCCAGCCGGTGATCGCGCGCTTCATCATCGGCACGATCTCCGGCCAGGCGCTGGGGCCCGCGATCGGGGGCGCGGTCACCGACATTGCCGGCTGGCGGGGGACTTTCGCGCTGATCGGCGTGGTGTTCGCCCTGGTTTCGGCGACCCTGCTCGTGCGCACCCGGGCACAGTGGAGGGAGGAAAAGGGGACCCCATTCCTGGGCAATCCTCTGGCCGTTCACCTGCGGCTCCTTGAATCTCCGCGGGTACGCCGCGTGGTGGCGGTCGGTTTCATCGAGACCTTCATATTCTTCGGCGCGTACTCCTTTCTCGGGGCCTACCTGAAGCTGAGATTCGATCTGAGCCTCACGCTGATCGGGGCGCTCCTCGCGGGCTTCGGTATCGGCGGGATTTTCTACGGCCTGATGGTGCGCCGGCTGTTGATGCAGTTGGGCCAGCGCCGCCTCGTTCTCGCCGGCGGGGCGGTGTGCTTCGCCAGCTATGCGCTCGCCATGCTGACGCCCGTGTGGCAGGTCTTCATCGCCTGCACCGTGGGCCTTGGGTTGGGCTTCTACATGCTGCACAACACCTTGCAGACAAAGGCGACCGAGATGGCACCCCATTCCCGCGGCAGCGCGCTCGCCCTGTATTCGTCGGGCTGGGCCCTCGGCCAAGCGGCGGGCGTCGCAGCGATGGGGCTCTCGGTGAGCCTCGCCGGCTACCGGCCGTCAATCGTCGCCTTCGGAGCGGGCTACCTGCTGCTCGGGCTGTGGATGAGAAAGCACCTCAGCAAGCTATAATCCGCGGATCATTCACTGCCTGCCGGCGCCCCAAGAGATTCCCGATGAATACCCGTGACGCAACGCTTCAGAAGGCTCGCGAGCTCACCCATTTCGTCGGCGGCAAGCACGTCCGCGGTGAGAGCGGACGCTTCGGCGACGTCTTCAACCCTACCACCGGCGCGCTTGCGGCGAAGGCGCCGCTGGCGTCGAAATCGGAAGCCGAGCGCGCGATAGCGAACGCGAGGGAAGCCTTCACCGGTTGGTCGGAGACCTCGCCGGTGACGCGCGCGCGCGTGATGTTCCGCTTCAAGGAGTTGGTCGAGAAACACATCGACGAGCTCGCGCTGATCGTCGCCTCCGAGCACGGCAAGGTCCTGTCGGACGCCAAGGGCTCGGTGCAGCGCGGCCTGGAAGTGGTCGAGTTCGCCTGCGGCATCCCGCATCTCATGAAGGGCGAGTACTCCGACAACATCGCGACCGGCATGGACCTGTATTCGATCCGCCAGCCGATCGGCGTGTGCGCGGGGATCACGCCGTTCAACTTTCCGGCGATGGTGCCGATGTGGATGTTCCCGGTGGCCGTTGCTTGCGGCAACACCTTCATCCTCAAGCCTTCCGAGAAGGATCCCTCCTGCGGGCTGCGCCTGGCGGAACTGATGCTCGAAGCGGGCGCCCCTCCGGGCGTGCTCAACGTCGTGAACGGCGACAAGGAAGCGGTGGATACCCTGCTCACCGATCCGCGCGTGGCCGCGGTGAGTTTCGTCGGCTCCACGCCGATCGCGAAATACGTGTTCGCCACGGGCTCGGTGAACGGCAAGCGCGTGCAGGCGCTGGGCGGGGCGAAGAACCACATGGTGGTGATGCCCGACGCGGATATCGAAGTCGCGGCCGAGGCCTTGATGGGCGCGGCCTACGGCTCGGCCGGCGAACGCTGCATGGCGATCTCGGTGGCGGTGCCGGTGACCGAGCGCACCGCGAACGAGCTGATCGAAGCGATGGCGCCCAGGGTGCGAAAGCTCAAGATCGGGCCCTCGACCGACAACGCCTCCGAGATGGGGCCGCTGGTGACCCGCGAGCACCGCGAGAAGGTGAAAGGCTACGTCGACCTGGGCGTGAAGGAAGGCGCGAGCCTCGTCGTGGACGGGCGCGATTTCAAGGTGGCCGGGCAGCCGAACGGTTTTTTCCTGGGTGGGTCGCTGTTCGACAAGGTCCGGCCCGAGATGCGCATCTACAAGGAAGAGATCTTCGGTCCGGTGCTGTCGGTGGTGCGGGCGAAGAACTTCGAGGAAGCGCTCGCG
Source organism: Gammaproteobacteria bacterium (assembly GCA_041499545.1). Lineage (GTDB taxonomy): Bacteria > Pseudomonadota > Gammaproteobacteria > Burkholderiales > SG8-39 > VBDM01. Next base: position 6,777 of record JBGQKK010000064.1, read on the forward strand.
CTGCCCTCCGACCACGAATACGGCAACGGCGTAGCGATCTTCACGCGCAACGGCGACGTCGCGCGCAATTTCACCCACAAGGTGAACTGCGGCATGGTCGGCATCAACGTGCCGATCCCGGTGCCGCTCTCGTTCCACTCGTTCGGCGGCTGGAAGCACTCGATCTTCGGCGACATGAACCAGCACGGCCCCGAGGGCGTGCGCTTCTACACCCGCATCAAGACCGTGACCTCGCGCTGGCGCGAAGGCGTGAACCCCGGCCCCAACTTCGGCATGCCGCTGATGAAGTAGCCAAGGATGGTCAACCTCCACGATATCCGCTATCTGCGTATCGGTACGCCGGACCTGGAGTCGGCGATCGAATTCGCGACCAAGATCGTCGGGCTGCAGCTCGTCGGACGCGAGGGCAAGGCCGCCTATTTCCGTAGCGACAAGATTTCGGTCCGCGGGGACACGCGCGACCATACGCTGGTGTATTTCGAGGGAGACGCTTCCGACCACGCAATCGGCTTCGATCTGAAGGACCGGGACGATTTCGACCACGCTGGCGCGGAGATCGAGAAGGCCGGGCACCCGGTGCGCTACGGGACGAAGATCGAATGCGAGCAGCGCCGCGTCCAGCAGCTCCTCGCTTTCAAGGACCCGAGCGGCAACAAGATCGAGATCGTGGTCCGTCCTTCCCACAGCGGCGAGCGTTACTTTCCTTCGCGCGACGCCGGCATCACGCACTTCAGCCACATCGGGTTGCGCACCTCCAACGCTCCGCGCGACGAGCAGTTCTGGACCAAGCTGCTGAACGCGCGCGTGTCCGATTGGATCGGCGATGCACCGCTACTGCGGGTGAGTACGATCCACCACACGCTCGCGCTGTTCCCTTCGCCGAGCTCGGGTGTGCAGCATATCAACCACCAGGTCGAGGACGTGGACGACCTCATGCGCTCGTACTACTTTCTGCGCGAGCAGGGCGTGAAGATCGTCTTCGGCCCGGGCCGCCATCCGTCCTCGTCCGCGGTGTTCCTGTATTTCGAGGGGCCGGACAAGATGGTCTACGAGTATTCGGTCGGCGTGAAGCACATCCTGCCGGAAGACGAGGCGAGCTACCGGCCGCGGCAGTTTCCATTCGCGCCCGAATCGTTCTGCATGTGGGGATCGCGGCCGGATATCCCCGAGTTTCGTGAAGACCAGAAGGAAAAGAAGGCGCCGCTCAAGACCGTGGCGTGAATCTAGAGTCTGGAACCCGATGGAGGAGCAGCAGATCATCGTGCGCAAGATGGCGCGGGCGCTCGCCCGCGGCGGCCTGGTCACGGCCTTCGGGCATTGCAGCGTGCGCCTCGACGAGAAGTCGTTTCTCGTGTGCGCGTCCAAGCCCATGGGCATCATCGAGCCGGGCGAGCCGGGCACGGTGGTGTCGACCGAGGCCCCCTTGCCCGAAGGCGTGCTGGGCGAGGTGAGGATGCACCAGCAGATCTACCGGCGCCGCGGCGAGGTCCGCGCGATCTGCCGCTTCATCTCGCCCAACGTGGTCACGCTCGCGGCGCTCGGCTCGACGCCCAAGGCGCGCCACGGCCAGGGCGCGCATTTCTATCCCCAGGTGCCTTTCTGGCGCGATCCGGGCCTGATCCGCAACGAGCACGCGGCGGTCGGCGTGGCCGAGACCATGGGAAAAGCGCCGGCGATCGTGGTGAGCGTGAACGGCGCGGTGACCGGGGCCGAGACGCCGCAGCAGGCGGTGGCGCTCGCCGTTTTCCTCGAGGATGCTGCGAAGGTGGAGCTCGCCGCGCTCTACTCCGGGCTCGCCGACAAGGCGCCGCGCATGTCCGAGGAGCAAGCCAAGAACAGAGCGACCTGGCAGGGGCGCATCGCCGAGCGCATGTGGGAATATCTGACCGCGAACGATCCGGAGTAAGCCGGCTTTGAGAGGAGGACTCATGCCACGACTGAGAAGTCTTGCCATCCTGATGCTGGGTGTCTTGCTCGCGTCCTGCGCGGGCGGGCCTTCCACGCCGCGCGCGCCGGCTTCGCCCAAGGGCGGGATCGCGCCGCCTTCACCTCCGCCGCTCAAGACCGTCAACCTGATCGTCTTCCCGGGCGGATTCAACTGGCCGATCTGGGTGGCGCAGGAAAAGGGATTCTTCGAGCGGAACGGCATCGCGGTCAAGATCACGCCGACGCCGAGCTCGGTGTTCCAGCTCACCAACCTCATCGACGGCAAGTTCGACATCGCGATGACGGCGATCGACAACCTGATCGCGTACCGGGAAGGGCAGGGCGAGGTGCCGAAGCCCGGCCCCGATCTCTTCGCTTTCATGGGGGGCGACAACGGCTTCCTGCGGTTGGTGACCGTGCCCGAGGTCAATAGCTACCGCCAGCTGCGCGGCAAGACGCTGTCGGTGGACGCGATGACTACGGGCTACGCCTTCGTCCTGTTCGAGATCCTGGCGCGCAACAAGATGAGCATGGGCAAGGACTACAAGGTCGTGACCGCGGGCGGCGTGCTGCAGCGCTTCCAGGCGCTCATGGAGAAGAAGCACGCGGGGACGCTGCTGCTTTCGCCCTTCGAGGTGCAGGCGGAGGAGAAGGGCTTTCACCGGCTCGCCAACGCGACCGAGGTGCTCGGGCGCTATCAGGGCCTGGTCGGCGGCGCGCGCAAGAACTGGGCCGACCAGAACAGCGACTCCGTGGTCGGCTATATCCGCGCCTTCAGCGATGCGGTCGATTGGCTCTACGATCCGGCGAATCGCGAGGAGGCGATCACGATATTCCTCAAGAACCTGCCGAACGCGAGTCCCCAGGCGGCGCTCGTCGCCTACGGCATCCTGCTGAGCCCCGTGGAGGGCTTCCAGAAGAAAGCGAAGATCGATCTCGAGGGCGTCAAGACCGTGCTCGCGCTGCGCTCGAAGTACGCAAAGCCGCACAAGACGCTCCAGGATCCGGCGGTGTACTACGATGCGAGCTTCTACGAGGCGGCGATGTTCCGGTAAGGCGCAGAGGAGACGAGCCATGACGACGATTACGGTCAACGGGAAGGAGCACGACGTGGCGGCGGCGCCCGACACGCCGCTCTTGTACGTATTGCGCAACGAGCTGAACCTGAACGGGCCGAAGTTCGGCTGCGGCCTCGCGCAGTGCGGCGCGTGCACGGTCCACATCGACGGCAAGCCGACGCGTTCGTGCTCCGTCGCGGTCTCGGCGGTGAAAGGCAAGGTCACGACCATCGAGGGTCTGGGGACGCCCGAGAAGCCGCATCCCCTGCAGCAGGCCTTCATCGCCGAGCAGGCCGCGCAATGCGGCTACTGCATCAACGGCGTGATCATGACCGCGAGCGCCTTCCTCGCGCAAAATCCGAAACCGAGCGAGCGGCAGATCCGCGCCGCGCTCGACGGGAACCTGTGCCGCTGCGGGACTCATATGCGGATACTGCGCGCGGTGCGTCGCGCCGCGGGGAGTGCCGCATGAATATCGATCGCCGCGAATTTCTCAAAGGGGCGGGCGCCCTGGTCGTTTCGTTCAGCATTCCCGAGCTCGCTTTTGCGCAAGCCCAGCCCGACCCGAAATTGCAGCAGCTCGACGCCTGGCTCGCGGTCGGAGCCGACGGCCAGGTCACGGTGTTCTGCGGAAAGGTGGAGCTCGGGACGGGCGTGCAGACCGCGCTTGCGCAGATCGTCGCCGAAGAACTCGACGTCGCCTTCGGGCGGGTCTTCATGCTGATGGGCGACACCGCGCTCTGTCCCAATCAGGGGCCGACGGTCGGCAGCCAGACCATCTATCGCGCCGGGCCGCAGCTGCGGCAGGCGGCCGCAGAGGCGCGGAAGACGCTCCTCGAGATGGCGGCAGAGCAGCTGAACGCGGAGTCCGCGCGCTTGAGCGTGGCCGACGGCGTCGTCTCGGCGCCGGACGGCAAGCGCGTTTCCTACGCCGAGTTGGTGGGCGGGAAGAAGATCAGCCGCGCGTTTTCCGGCACTGCCAAGCCGAAATCACCGGGGCAGCACGCCATCGTCGGCAAGCCGATCCCGCGGGTCGATCTGCCGGGCAAGGTCTTCGGCACGCACGAGTACGTGCAGAACCTGCGCCTGCCGGGGATGCTGCACGGCCGCGTGGTGCGCCCGCCGATGCCGGAAGCCCAACTGGAGCGCGTCGACGAAGCTTCGGTCAAGAAGCTCCCGGGAAACGTACGCGTGGTGGTGAAAGGCAATTTCGTCGGCGTGGTCGCCGAGCGCGAAGAGCAGGCGATCCGCGCCGCGCGCGCGCTCAAGGTGCAATGGACGCAGGGCGTCGAGCTGCCGAAGATGGAGGACATGCCGGCCTTCACTCGCGGAACGCCTGCCCGCGACCGCGTGCTCGCGTCCGCGGGCAGCGTCGATACCGCGCTCGTCGCGGCCGCGAAATCCCTTCGGGCGCAGTACTACGTGCCCCACCAGATGCACGCCTCGATCGGGGCCTCGTGCGCGGTCGCGTCGGTGACGGCGGAAGGCGCGACCCTGTGGTCCCCGACGCAGAGCTCATTCAACCTGCGCGACGCCGTCGCCCTGGTCCTCGGGGTGCCGCGCGACAAGGTGCGCCTCGTCTGGGTCGAAGGCTCGGGATGCTACGGCCACAACGGCGCGGACGATGTCACCGCCGACGCAGCGCTCATGTCGCAGGTCGTCGGACGCCCGGTGCGCGTGCAGTGGATGCGGCACGACGAGCACGGCAACGAGCCCAAGGGCGCGGCGATGGTGATGGAAGTGGCGGGCGGCCTCGACCCCCAGGGCAGCGTCACGGCCTGGGACTACCAGGTGTGGAGCCCCGGGCACGCGGGACGCCCGGCGGCGAACGGGCCAGGCAACACGCTTGCCGGCGCCCAGCTCGGCATGCCCGACAATCTCTCTCCCACCGGCGCCGACCGGAACGCCCGGCCGACGTACGTCTTCCCCAACAGCCGCATCACGCTGCACCTGCTGCAGTCCTCGGTGCTGCGCGTGTCGTCACTGCGCGGCCTGGGCTCGCCGCAGAACACCTTCGCGAACGAGTCTTTCATCGACGAGCTCGCTCACGCGGCAGGCGCCGATCCGATCGAATTCCGCATCCGGCACCTCAAGGACGAGCGGGCGGTGGCGGTGCTCGAGGCGGTCGCCAAGCTCGCCGAGTGGGCTCCGCGCCCGGCGCCGCGCGGCGGGCGCAACGCCGGCGCGGGACGAGGCGTCGCCTTCGTCCACTACGACAACTACAGCGGCTACGCGGCGATCGCGCTCCAGGTGCATGTCGACCGCGCGAGCGGCAAGGTCTCGGTCGAGCGGGTCGCTTGCGCGCACGACTGCGGCCTGATCGTCAACCCCGACGGTCTCAAGAACCAGATCGAGGGAAACATCGTCCAGACGCTCAGCCGCGCGCTTTTCGAGGACGTGAAGTTCGACACGGCGAAAGTGACCAGCCTCGACTGGGTGCGCTACCCCATCCTGCGCTTCAGCGACGTTCCCGACGAGATCGCGATCACACTCATCAACCGGCCGGACAAGCCTTCATTGGGTGCGGGAGAGCCCGCGGCTTCGCCCATCATGGCGGCGGTCGCCAACGCGATCTTCGACGCGACGGGCGTGCGCCTGCGCAGCGTGCCCTTCACGCCCGAGCGCGTGAAAGCGGCCCTGGCCTAGCTTTTTCGACATCACAGCGAGAAGACGTGAACACGACTGCGACCTACAAAGTCCTCGGAATCTGCGGCAGCCTCAGGCAGAAGTCCTACAACATGGCGGCGCTTAAGACAGCCGGCGAGCTGATGCCCGCGGGACTGAAGCTCCAGATCACGAGCATCGCCGACCTGCCGATCTACAACCTCGACCTGCAGGAGAAGGGCTTTCCCGCCG
>JBGQKK010000065.1:0-12616 GCA_041499545.1 Gammaproteobacteria bacterium
GACCGAATCGCCGGGAGCCTTCGGCGAGCTGCGCGGCCATGCGCTGATCGAGGACGTAGTCATGGTCGACCAGACGCCGATCGGCCGCACCACGCGCTCGAACCCCGCGAGCTACGTCGGCGCCTTTGAAGAAATACGAAACATCTTCTGCAAGACAGAAACCGCCAAAGAACGCGGATACACCGCCGGCACTTTCAGCTTCAACTCCGGCAACGGACGCTGCCCGACCTGCGGCGGGAACGGCTTCGAGCACGTCGAAATGCAATTTCTGTCGGACGTGTATCTGCGCTGCCCCGACTGCAACGGCAGGCGCTTCCGCGACGAGGTGCTCGAGGTCGTGGTGAAAGGGAAATCGATCGCCGACGTGCTCGAGCTGACCGTGTCCGAGGCGCTCGCGTTCTTCCGAGCCTACTCCGATGTGCAGCGCGCCTTGAAGCCGCTCGCCGATGTCGGCCTCGAGTACCTGCGCGTCGGCCAGCCGGTGCCGACGCTCTCCGGCGGCGAGGCGCAGCGGCTGAAGCTTGCCGGGCACCTGGTCGAGGCATCGGCCAAGCCGAGGGGCGCGCGCGGCTCGCTGTTCCTGTTCGACGAACCGACGACCGGCCTGCATTTCGACGACGTCGCGAAACTGCTCTCCGCCTTCCGGCAGCTGATCGCCGCGGGGCATTCGCTGGTCGTGATCGAGCATAACCTCGATGTCATCCGCGCTTCCGACTGGCTTATCGACCTCGGTCCCGAGGGCGGCGACGCCGGCGGCGCGATCGTCTGCACCGGGACCCCGGCGGAGGTCGCGAAGCACGCGGCATCGCACACGGGACGCGCGCTGCGCGAGTACGAAACGGCGCTGGCGAAGCCCGCCGCTCTCCGCGCGGCGGAGCCCGGCGTGCCGCTGCAGGCCCGCATCAATCAATCGATCCGGATCCACAACGCGCGCGAGCACAACCTGAAATCCATCGACGTCGAGATCCCGCGCAACGAGTTCACCGTCGTGACCGGCGTCTCCGGCTCTGGAAAATCCACGCTCGCCTTCGATATCCTTTTCGCCGAGGGCCAGCGGAGGTATCTGGAGTCGCTCAACGCCTACGCGCGCCAGTTCGTCCAGGGGGCGGCGCGGCCCGACGTGGACGCCATCTTCGGCATCCCGCCCACGGTGGCGATCGAGCAGCGCACCAGCCGCGGCGGAAGCAAGAGCACCGTGGCGACGCTGACCGAGATCTACCACTTCCTGCGCCTGCTCTACGTGAAACTCGGCACGCAATACTGCCCCGACTGCAAGGTGCCGATCGAGCCGCAGAGCGAGGACGCCATCACGGCGCGCCTGTTACGCGAATACAAGGGGCAGCGTGTCGGCCTGCTCGCCCCACTGGTCGTCAACCGCAAGGGCTACTACACCGACCTGGCGAAGTGGGCGCGAGGGAAGGGCTACGCCTTCCTGCGCGTGGACGGCGAGTTTCTGCCGACCGACAAGTGGCCGCGGCTGTCGCGCTTCCAGGAGCACACCCTGGAACTCCCGGTCGCAGACCTGCGCATCGCCGCCGGCGGCGAGGCCGAGATCCGCCAGGCGCTGGCCCGCGCCCTGGAATTCGGCAAGGGGATCGTTCACGTGATCGCGGGGCTCGACCGCCTGGAAGAGGCCAAGGCAAGATCCCGGACGACTCGCGTGGAATTGGATCTCCCGCAGCGCGTCTTCTCCACGAAGCGCGCCTGCTCTTCCTGCGGTCGCAGCTTCGCCGAGCTCGACCCGCGCCTTTTCTCGTTCAACTCCAAGCACGGCTGGTGCCCCGGGTGCTACGGCACCGGACTGAAACTCGACAAGGTCGAATGGGACGAGGAGCGCGAGAAGACCGGCACCGAGGACCACGTGCTCGACTCCTGGATCGAATGGCTGGAGGTCGACGAGACCTGCCCGGCCTGCGAGGGCAGGCGCCTCAACCGCGAAGCGCTCGCGGTGCGCTACCAGGAGCGCTCGATCTCCGAGCTCGCCGCGCTGCCGGTCGGCAAGCTCGAAGCGCTGTTCCGCGGCCTCGAGCTCTCCGGCCGCGAGGCCGAGATCGCGCGCGACATCGTCGCGGAGCTGAGGTCGCGCCTCGCGTTCCTCGATCAGGTGGGGCTTTCCTACCTGTCGCTCGACCGCGCGGCGCCGACGCTTTCCGGCGGCGAGGCGCAACGCATCCGTCTCGCCTCGCAGCTCGGCTCCAACCTGCGCGGCGTGTGCTACATCCTCGATGAGCCCACCATCGGCCTGCACCCGCGCGACAACAAGATCCTGCTCGATACGCTGGAGAGTCTCCAGGCGAAGGGCAATACACTCGTCGTGGTCGAGCACGACGAGGACACCATCCGGCGCGCTTCGCACGTGATCGATCTCGGCCCCGGCGCGGGAAAGCAGGGTGGGCGCGTGATCGCCGAAGGCTCGGCCGACGATCTGATGCGAAACACCGATTCGGTGACGGGGAGGTTTCTCAGGAACCCGCTCATGCATCCGCTGCATCCACAGCGCCCGGTGACGCGCAACACGCCCTCGATCGAGATCGCCGGCGCATCGCTCCACAACCTGAAGAGCATCGACCTGCGCCTGCCGCTCGCCAGGCTCAGCGTCATCACCGGCGTCTCGGGCTCGGGCAAGTCCACGCTGGCACGCGACATTCTTTACACGAACCTCGAGCGCAGGGTCGGCGAGCACAGGCAGAAGACAGACGCGCCGCTATCGGGCTGCCGTGCGATTCGCGGCGCAGAAAACGTCGGCCGTGTGCTCGAGGTCGACCAGACGCCGATCGGCAAGACCCCGCGTTCCTGCCCTGCGACCTACGTCGGTTTCTGGGACGCGATCCGGCGCCTGTTCGCCGAGGCCAACGAATCGCGCATGCGCGGCTGGAGCGCGAGCCGTTTCTCGTTCAACACCAAAGGCGGGCGCTGCGAAGCCTGCGAAGGGCAGGGAATCAAGAAGATCGAGATGAGCTTCCTGCCCGACGTCAAGGTGACTTGCGAGGTCTGCGGCGGATTCCGTTTTGGCCCCGAAACGCTCGCGGTGCAATGGAAAGGAAGATCGATAGGTGAAGTGCTGGCGATGAACGTGGACGAAGCGGTGGAGTTCTTCGCCGCGCACCCCTCGACCCACCACGCGCTGCGATTGCTGCAGGATGTAGGCCTGGGTTATCTCACGCTGGGCCAGCAGAGCCCGACGCTGTCCGGGGGCGAAGCGCAGCGTATCAAGCTCGTCACGGAGCTCGCCAAGGTCCGCACCGACGCGCAGGGAAATGCCGCGTCCCGCCCCGGCCGGGGCGGCGCCGACAACAAGACCCTCTACGTCCTCGACGAACCCACGGTCGGCCTGCACATGGCCGACGTGGAGAAACTCCTGCGCGTACTGCACCGCCTGGTGGACGCGGGCAACACCGTGGTGGTGATCGAGCACAATCTGGATGTGATCGCGGACAGCGACTGGATCATCGACCTTGGGCCCGAGGGCGGAGACGCGGGCGGGCGGGTCGTCGCCCAAGGGCCGCCGGAGGCGCTGGTCGCGCCCGGGGAAGCGGGGCACACCGCGGAAGTGCTGAGAAGCTTCCTCAAGGACCGGCGCTCGGCGGCGACGGTCTAGCGCCTGCGCCCGCACTCATCATTCGCCATTTGCGAATTCGTCCATTGTGCTGGCCGGCGGAATCTGTAATTCTGACGCTTTCCGATAGCGGCTACCTTGAAGCGGGAGGCTGACGGGACCGTGGCTGCAATCCCAGCGGGTGTTGCCCGGAGCACCATGTCAGGAAATCACAATAGCTAAGGCGAATCAGGGCATTGTTCGCTATATTCCGGGCGCAGTGGACAGCCTTCCCCGAATCCTGCGCCCGGTAGCCGTGCCGGTCGTGATTCTGCTCGCGGCCGCGCTCGCCCTGGCGCCCGGTCTGGCGCTCCCGAACTCGCTGTCGGGCCTGACGGTCGTCGGGCCGTATGTCGTGCTGGGCCTCGGCGTGGCGATCAGCGCGTGGTTCAACCGGGGCCGCGCGCTCATCATGCTGGTCTCGCTCCTCGCCGCCTATGCGAGCTACCACCTGGCTGCCGAGCTCGGCCCCAAGACCTTCGCCGTGAAAGCCGTATTCACCGCGCTCGCAGTGCTCGTCCCCTTGAACGTCCTGCTCGCCACCTACTTCCCCGACGGGGGCGTGCGCCAGCACCGGAACTACCGCTGGCTTCTCCTGGGGCTGGCCGAGGTTCTCATCGTGGTCTGGATCGCCAACGCCGGGCGCTCCAATCTCTCCGGAACCGCGTGGCGCGATGTGCTCGACCACGTTCTGCTGCGCTCGCCCCCCACGCCGCTGGTAGCGCGCGTCATGATTGCGGCGGCGTTCCTCGCCGCGCTGGTGAAGGCCTGGCCGCGGCGCGGCCCCAAGGAATTGCGCAGAGAGCCTCGGCCGGTCGATATTGGAATCGCCTGCGCGATAGTCGCGTTTTTTATCGGATGCGAGTGGTCGGAGGTAACCGGAGTGTTCAGCGTGTTCATGTCGGCCGCGGGCGTCATCCTGCTCGCCGCGGTTCTGCAGGAATCGCACCGCCTCGCGTTCCGCGACGAGCTCACGAACCTGCCGAGCCGGCGAGCGCTCGAGGAGCGCCTCACCGGACTGGGACCGAGCTACGCGATCGCCATGATCGACGTCGACCATTTCAAACAGTTCAACGACGCCCACGGCCACCACGTCGGCGACCAGGTGTTGAAGCTGGTCGGAGCGCGTCTCGCCAGGATCGAGGGCGGGGGACTATCGTACCGCTACGGCGGAGAGGAATTCTGCGTGCTGTTCTCCGAACGTACTCTCGACCAGGCTTTGCCGCACCTGGAGAAACTGCGAAAGGACATCGAGGATTATAGAATAGCGGTGCGCGGGGAGGGCCGGCCCAGGGCGAGAGAAGCCGGGTCGCGGCTTCGCGCGGCGCGGCCTCCGGAAAGAACGCTGTCGGTGACCGTGAGCATAGGGGCAGCCGAGCGCGACGACACGCTGATCAGGCCGACCCTGGTAATCCGCGCAGCGGACGAGGCGCTCTATCGCGCCAAGCGCGCCGGCCGGAACAGGGTAACGCGGTAACGCAGGCCGTGACAGCCGACCTCACTCAAGGGGCCGGGAACGTGCTTGAATCGACATTATGAGAGAGCCTGTCCGACTCAGAGCCGGAATCCCGCGCCGTGTCGCCGCGCCCAGGCGTGCCGAGCTGCTGCTGCGGCTCGAGCACGCGGTCGCACGCTGCGTTACCGAGGCCGAGAGCGTTTCAGCGGGTCTGACGGCGGCGATTCGAACGGTGTGCGAGGCGCTGCACTGGGACTGCGGACGCTTCTTCCGCATCGACGATGACGCCGGCGTGGCGCGCTTCGCCGAATTCTGGACCAAACCCGGCCCGCAGTTCGACCTCTACATCGAGCGTTCGCGCAATGTCATTTATACCCCGGGCGTCGGACTCGTCGGAATCGTATGGCAAACAGGGGAGCCGCTCTGGGTCGCTGACGTAGCGCAGGACCCGCGCACCTCCCGGAAAACGATCGCGGACGAAGCCGGCATGCACGGCGCATTCGTCTTTCCGGTGAATTCGGGAGGGAAGATCATCGGCATGCTCGGCTTCAACAGCCGCGAAATCCGCGAGCCGGACGACAATCTGCTGCAGGCGATTCACGTGATCGGCTCGCAGATCGGCCAGTTCGTGCAGCGCAAACAGGCCGACGAGGTCTTGCGCGAAAGCGAGGAGCGCTTTCGCAGTCTGACGGAGCTGTCGTCGGACTGGTACTGGGAGCAGGACGAGAACTTCCGCTTCGCCATGGTTTCGGGCAACCTGTCGCGCCGCATCGGAGGTGAGGCGGGCTCGATCATCGGGAAGACGCGCTGGGAACTGCCCACGCTCAACATGACCGAGGCCGACTGGGCGGCTCACCGCGCCCTGCTCGAGTTGCACCAGCCGTTCCGGGACCTGCAGTGGCAACGGCTCGATCGGGACGGAACGGTGCACACCGCCAGCATCAGCGGCAAGCCGATCTTCGATTCCGAGGGGCGCTTCTGCGGCTACCGTGGAATCGGCCGAGACATCACGGAAAGCAAGCGCAGCGAGGAGGCCCTTCGGCGCTTCCGCGCGTCCATGGACATGTCCGACGACATGATCTTTCTCGTCGATCGCAAGACCATGCGCTTCATCGACTTGAACGAAGCCGTCTGCCGCAATCTCGGTTACACGCGCGAGGAGATCCTCGGGATGACCACCGACGGGATCCTGCCGATCCCCCGCGAGCAACTCGAGCGCTCCTACGATGAAATGATCGCGACCGGAGCGACCCAGGGAATGAGGAGCTTCTATCGCTGCAAGGACGGCTCGACCCTGGCCTTCGAATCGCGGCGCCGGGTGATGCGTTCGGGCGACGACTGGATCATCGTCGCCACGGCAAGGGATATCCGCGAGCGGATCGCGCAGGAGGAAGCGCTGCGCAAGAGCAACGAGCGCTTCGACATGGCGGTGCGCGCCACGAACGACGTCATCTGGGACTGGAATCTCGTCACCGACGAGATCTGGTGGAACGACAACTACGCCAAGGTGTTCGGCCATGCGCACGATGCCGAGGACCGGACAATCCAGTCCTGGTATCAGGGCATTCATCCCGACGACCAGGGACGGGTGATTGCCGGCGTGCACCGCGCGATCGGCTCGGGCGGCGAGAACTGGAGCGACGAGTACCGCTTCCGCCGGCACGACGGCAGCTATGTCCATGTGCTCGACCGCGGCCAGGTGATCCGCGACGCGTCGGGGCAGGCGGTGCGCATGATCGGTGCGATGGCGGACATCAGCTCGCGCAAGCAGTCGGAGGAGCGAATTCACAACCAGGCGATGCGCCAGCGCCTCATCGCGGAATTCGGCCAGCAGGCGTTCGCCAGCACCGACGTCGAGGACGTGCTCGCGCGGGCGGTCGAGTTGGTTTCCGTATCGCTCAAGGCCGACTATTGCGGCGTTCTCGAGCTCGAACGGGACGGAAAGCAGCTTCGGATGATGGCCGCATGCGGGTGGCCGGAGGAATTCAGGTCGCGACCCGTGCACATCCGACCGGGGGGGCGCCTCGAATTCGTTCTGTCCCACCGCGAGCCTCTCGTCATCGACGATCTGCCGAAGGACGAGCGGTTTCCGAACTCTCCCCTTCTGAGCCTGGGCGTGCGCAGCGGCGTCCAGGTCCCCATATTCGGAACCGCCGGAACTTACGGCATATTGAGCGCGCATGCGCGCGCGGACCGCGCTTTCGGGCAGGACGAGGCGAGCTTCCTGCAAAGCGTGGCGAACATATTGGCCGTCGCGATCGAACGCAAGAACGCGCAGGAGCGCCTCGAGCGCCTCGCGCAGTTCGATTCGCTCACGGGCCTGCCCAACCGGCACCTTTTCCACGACCGGCTCCTGAAAACGATGGCGCAAGCGCGGCGTGGCGGTGATCCGATGGCGGTGCTGTTCATCGACCTCGACCGCTTCAAGCTCGTCAACGACACGCAGGGGCACAGCGCCGGTGACAAGCTTCTGCAGGAAGCCGCCGCCCGGCTGCTGCAGTGCGTGCGCGGCGGCGACACGGTGGGCCGCTTCGGCGGGGACGAATTCGGCGCCATCGTGACCGGTCTCGCCAAGCCCGGAGACGCAGGCGTCGTCGCGCAAAAGGTCATCGACGCCCTCGCCCAACCCTTCAAGCTGGATGCGCACGACACCTACGTGACTGCAAGCATAGGCATCACGCTTTTCCCGACCGACGGCGACAATCCGGAAGCGCTCGTGATGAACGCAGACACGGCCATGTATCGCGCCAAAGAACAAGGCCGCAACACCTACCAATATTTCACCCGCGAGATGAACGAGCGCGCGCTTGCGCGCGTGCGGATGGAGGCGGCACTGCGCGGGGCCATAGAACAAAAGGAGTTCCTCCTCCACTACCAGCCCAAAGTGGACCTGAGAACCCGGGCGATCTGCGGCTTCGAAGCGCTGCTACGCTGGCGGCGACCCGACGGCAGTCTCATCCTGCCCGGAGAGTTCGTCTCGATCCTGGAGGAGGCCGGCTTGATCGTGCAGGTCGGCGAATGGGTGCTGCAGGAAGTCTGCGCGCAGATCCGCTTATGGCAGCGCGACGGACTGCAGGTCGAGCCCGTGACGGTCAATCTCTCCGCTCGCCAATTCCAGCAGAAGGACTTCGAGGCGACCGTAAGGCACGTCCTGCGCGAGGCGGGCGTCGCGCCTTCGCTCGTTGAGTTCGAGCTCACGGAATCGCTGTTGATGAGCGATCCCGAAGGCGCGGCGCGAACCCTGCGCGGGCTCAAGGACTCGGGCGTGAAGATCTCCGTGGACGATTTCGGAACGGGTTATTCGAGCCTTGCGTACCTCAAGCGCTTTCCGATCGACGCGCTCAAGATCGACCATTCGTTCATCCGCGACATCGCCACCGACCCGGAAGACGCGATGATCACGCTCGCGATCATCGGCCTCGCCCACAGCCTCAAGCTCAAGGTGGTGGCCGAGGGCGTCGAGACGCAGGAGCAACTCGATCTGCTGGCCGAAAACGGCTGCGACGAGATTCAAGGCTATCGTTTCTCGGTTCCGACGACGCCCGAGGACTGCGCCAAAATGCTAAGGGAGAACCGGCGCCTGGTCTGAGGTCGTCGCGCGAGCGAGCGCGTCGAGTTCGTTCCCTAGTCATACGAAGTCATGCGCGATCCCGCACACGTCCCGATCCGGCTCCAGGACTACGCGCCTCCCGCGTTCCTGATCGACGCCGTCGTTCTCGACGTGGAGTTGTTCGAAGATCTCGCACGGGTCCGCTCCCGGCTCTCCGTGACCCGCAATCCGCGCGCTTCCGCTCCCGCCGCTCCGCTCGTTCTCGACGCCGAGGAGCTCGAGTTCGAGTCGGCCGCGCTCGACGGACGAGTGCTTTCGCCCGGCGCCTATACCCTCGATGAGGCGCATCTCACCATCCCGAAGGCGCCGGCGCGCTTCATCCTGGAAACCGCGTGCCGGATCCACCCGCGCAGGAACACGACGCTCATGGGCCTGTACGCGGCCGAAAGCGGCTTCTTCACGCAGTGCGAGGCCGAGGGGTTTCGGCGGATCACCTATTTCATCGACCGGCCCGACGTGATGGCCAAGTACACGGTCACGATCCACGCCGACCAGGAACGCTATCCGGTGCTCCTGTCGAACGGGAATCGGGTTGCGAGCGGCACCGAGTCCGGCGGGCGCCACTGGGCGAGGTGGGAGGACCCCTACCCCAAGCCCTGCTACCTCTTCGCGATGGTCGCGGCGAAGCTGGACAAGCTGAGCGACGACTTCCTTACGCGGTCCGGGAGGCGGGTGCAGCTTGCCATCTACGTCGATCCGGGCAAGCTCGACCAGTGCGGCTTTGCCATGCAGGCCCTGAAGCGCGCCATGAAATGGGACGAGGACGTTTTCGGGCTCGAAGTCGATCTGGACAATTACTCGATCGTCGCGGTGGGCGATTTCAACATGGGCGCGATGGAGAACAAGGGGCTCAACATCTTCAATACCCGGTACGTGCTCGCGCGCCCCGACATCGCGACCGACGCCGACTATCTCGCCATCGACCGCGTGATCGCGCACGAATATTTCCACAACTGGACCGGGAACCGCGTCACCTGTCGCGACTGGTTCCAGCTCTCGCTCAAGGAGGGATTGACCGTGTTTCGCGACCAGGAATTCGGCGCGGACATGTATTCGCGCTCGGTCGAGCGCATCCGGGAAGTGCGCGGCCTTCGCAGCGCGCAGTTCGCCGAGGACGCCGGGCCCATGGCGCACCCGGTGCGGCCCGCTTCGTACATCGAGATCAACAACTTCTACACCAGCACCGTATACGAGAAGGGCGCGGAAGTGGTCCGCATGATCCGCACGCTGACCGGGGAGCGAGCGTTCCGCAAGGGCATGGAGCTTTATTTCGCGCGCCACGACGGGCAGGCGGTGACCTGCGACGATTTCGTCCAGGCGATGGCCGACGCCTCCGGCGTGGACCTGTCGCAGTTCAAGCGCTGGTACGACCAGGCGGGCACGCCCGTACTGGACGTCGAATCGGAATACGACGCGGCGCGGGAGAGCTACGCGCTCACTGTGAGGCAGTCCTGCCCGCCGACGCCGGGGCATGAGAAGAAACTTCCGTTTCACATCCCGCTCGCGGTCGGGCTGGTTGCCCCCGACGGATGGGACATGCTCGCCGAGGGCACGCGAGTGGTGTCGCTGAGAAAGGAGGAGGAGCGCTTCGTGTTCGACGCGCGCGGAGCGCGGCCGGTGCCCTCGCTCGCGCGCAACTTCTCCGCACCGGTGATCGTCAGGTACGGCTACACCGACGCCCAGCTCGCGCTGCTCGCGGCGCACGACTCGGACGCCTTCAACCGCTGGGAGGCCGGCCAGCGGCTCGCGCTCGGCATCATCCTGCGTGGGGTCGAAGCGGTGCAATCGGGACGCGGGGTCGAGCTCGCCGAGACCTTCGTGGGCGTGACCGCGCGCGTCCTCGAGGACTCCGCCAGGGACCCGGCCTTCGCCGCGGAAATGCTGGCCCTGCCCCCGGAGAGCTATATCGCCGAGCAGATGGAAATCGTTGACCCGGACGCGATCCACACCGTGCGGGACGAGGTCAGGCGGCGTCTGGCGTCGGCGCTCGAGGCCGAATTGCTCGCGGTCCATCGCGACTACGCCGTCCCGGGCCCCTATTCGCCCGACGCGCAATCGGCGGGCAGGCGCGCGCTCCGCAACGCGGCGCTCGGGTTCCTGATGGAGCTGGATGAGCCCGGTGTGCGGGCGCTGTGCCTGAAACAGTTCGAGACGGCCGACAACATGACCGACTCGTTCGCGGCGCTCTCCCGGCTCGCAAACTGCGACTGCGAGGAACGGATTCCGGCGCTCGACGCCTTCTACCGCAGGTGGAAAGACGAGCCTCTGGTGGTGGACAAATGGCTCGCGGTGCAATCCGGGAGCCGCCTGCCCACCGCCCTCGCCGATACCCGGCGTCTAATGGAGCATCCCGCGTTCAGCATCAGGAACCCCAACAAGGTGTACGCGCTGATCGGTGCATTTCGCGGCAACCCGGTGCGCTTTCACGCTCGCGACGGGTCGGGCTACACCTTCATCGCCGATCAGGTCATCGCCCTCGACGCGATCAACCCCCAGGTCGCCGCGCGCATGGCTCGCGGTCTCGACCGGTGGAGAAAATTCGATACGGGCCGCCAAGCCCACGCCCGGGCTGCGCTGGAGCGCATCCGCGACGCGAACGGCGTCTCCAAAGGGGTGCTCGAAATCGCCGGCCGGGCGCTCGGCTAGGCGCCGTTCGGCGCTATTTCTTGCGCTGCATCTCGGCGAACTTGGACAGCTCCCAGGGCCGGATCGCGACCAGCATGTGCATCGCGATGCATTCGTCGAACGGCCGCCGCGTGTCGTCGCTGTGCAGGTCGGCGAACTCGTTCGCGACGCGCCGCAAGCGCACCAGCATCGCCTCGCGCGAGGATTTCGAAAGCCGCCCGGTCACGAACAGCATGAGCTCGTCGGGGCCGTCGAAGCGGGTGCGGAAATACTCGTTCTGCGCCTGGGCCTTGAAGAACTCCTGGAACGGCCCGTCGGGGATCCAGGAAAACGTGCGCGAGAGCAGGAGCCGGTAACGGTTGCCTGGAAGGAGCCGGATGATCCCCAGCCGGTCCAGGCGCACGAGGTGGCGCACGCACTCGGCCTCCGACATCGCGTAGGTGCGGATTATTTTCTCCACCGGCCACTGGTGCAGTACCCGCAGGGCCACGAGCACCAGCCTTCTGTCGGAGACGATGGCCTTCTCCGCCTGAGGCGCGAGCCGCGACACCAGGCGATCCCGGCGCTCGAGTGACCGGGTCAGCTCGGAAAGCTCGATGCCGGCGAAATCCAGCACCTGATCGAGCCGCTTCAAGGTGAAGTCCTTGCGCGAGAACATGCGTTTGACGCTCGCTTCGCTCATGCCGAGCGCGCGCGCCACGGCGGCGTAGGTGACGCCCAGCGCCTTGAGCTCCTTCTTGAGCGTGTCGATCAGGGCCGCGCTTGCACTCATGGCGAATCCTCCATTTCGGCAAAAAGTATCACCTGGCGATACCCGGGGTCAAAGCTGCCGACACCTTGCGCGCGGGGCTTTGCTCGGACAAGGTACGTTCTGATCATGGGGCGTGCTGCGGGCGTTTGCTTGCCGGGAGATACGACCGGGTCCCGGAGGGTGGGAGGGGAGCGCCCGCAGCGCGAATCGAGGAGAAAAGTCATGGCACAAGGTCCCGCGCTGCTCGACCTGCTTATCGGTCTGCTTCAGTCCATGGTAGTGCTGCTTCTGGCGTCGGGGGTCTACGTCGCCCTCGCTGTGCGCAAGGCAGACAAGTCCCCGGATCTAGCCGAACCCGATTCGGCCGCGATGCCCCGCGGTCTGAAGAAGATCGCCTGAAGCGCGCCGGATCGCCCGCCGGCCGGCGACGCTCCGCCTACGCCCTGCCGCGCACCATCGCGACCTTTTCCTGAACGCGCACGTCGAAGCGCGACACGTTCACGACCATGCGCTCGTGCGTGCCGTCGCCGATCGGCTCCTTTTCGTCGGCGACCGATACGCGGAAGGTCACCGCGCGGC
>JBGQKK010000066.1:0-12493 GCA_041499545.1 Gammaproteobacteria bacterium
CTTCGCCGTGGAGGTCGACGATCTCGCGCGCGCCGAGAAAGCGATCCGAGCGCACGGGTGTGAGATCATCAGCGATCCGGGCGTGATCCCGGTGAAGTTCCGTGCGCCGGGCGGCACGGTCTGCGAGATCGTTCCGAAGCAGCGCTACAAGAAACCCCGCAAGAAGAAATAGCAGGCGAGGAGGAGGAAACATGGAGGGCGGAACCCGAGGCTCGGGCGATCTGTGGTCGGGCCTGGCGCTCGCGCTGCTCGGCGTCACTATCGTCGTCCAGGCCTGGCAATGGGAATACCTGGGCCCCGAGGGACCCGGCGCCGGCTTCTTCCCGCTCTGGTACGGCCTGGCCATCCTGGCGCTGTCCCTCCTGCTCGTCGCCTCGCATTTCAGAGGAGCCCCGGCCGAACGCGGCCGGGTCGAGTGGACCAAGGTAGGCCGCGCGCTGTCGACCTGGCTCGCGCTCGCGGTTTCGGTCGCGCTGTTCAAGGTGCTGGGCTTTGTCGTCAGCTTCGCGCTCCTGACCTATTTCATGGTCGCCGTGATGTATCGCCGGCCGGCGAAGATCGCGGCGCTCGCAGCGCTCGCGAGCGGTGCCGGATTCCATCTGGTGTTCGATCTAGCGCTCGGCCTGTCGCTGCCCTCCGGCTTCTTGGGCTTCTAGCGTGGAGATCATCGACGGCCTGTGGAACGGATTCGCGGTCGCGCTCTCGCCCGCGAACCTGCTGTGGTGCTTCGTCGGGGTGTTTCTCGGAACCGTGGTCGGCGTCCTTCCCGGGCTCGGGCCGCCCGCGACGATCGCGATGCTCTTGCCTTTGACTTTCAGCATGAACCCGGCGGGCGCCATCATCATGCTCGCGGGGATCTACTACGGCGCGAAGTACGGCGGCTCGACGACCTCGATCCTGATGAACGTGCCCGGGGAATCCGCTTCGGTCGTGACCTGCATCGACGGCTACCAGATGGCGCGCAAAGGCCGCGCGGGCGCGGCGCTCGGCATCGCCGCGATCGCCTCCTTTGTCGCCGGCACGGTCGGCGTGGCGGCGCTCATGCTCGTCGCGCCGCCGCTCGCGAAGTTCGCCCTCAGGTTCAGCTCGCCCGAATATTTCGCGCTGATGTCGCTCGGGCTCGCCCTGGTCGTGCTGCTCGCCGGCCGCTCCATCGTCAAGGCGCTGCTCGCCGCGCTCGTGGGGATGTGGATTGCGAGCGTCGGGACCGATCTGTTCAGCGCCACCTCCCGCTTTACCTTCGGGCGCCTGGAGCTCTTGTCGGGCATCGATTTCATCGTGGTCGCGATCGGGGTGTTCGCGCTCGGCGAGGTCCTCGCCAACCTGGAATCGAGCGACGAAGCGCAGCTCCTGAAGGTGCCCAAGGGCATCAGGAACCTTCTGCCGACCTGGCAGGACATCAAGGATTGCCGCTTCGCCTTCGCCAACGGTTCGGTCATCGGCTTTCTGGTGGGTACCCTGCCCGGCGGAGGCTCGACGATCGCGTCCTTCCTGTCCTACGGGCTGGAGAAAGCGGTGTCGCGGCGGCGCGAGCAGTTCGGCACCGGCGTCATCGAGGGCGTCGCCGCACCCGAAGGCGCGAACAACTCCGAAACCGGCGGCGCGTTGGTTCCTCTGCTCACGCTGGGAATTCCCGGCTCCGGAACCACCGCGATCCTGCTCGCGGCGCTGGTGTTGTGGGGGTTCAAGCCGGGGCCCCTGTTCATTCCGGAACACCCGGACCTGTTCTGGGGCCTGGTGGCGAGCATGTACATCGGCAACGTGATGCTGCTCGTGCTCAACCTGCCGCTCGTGCCGCTGTTTGCGCAGGTGCTGCGAATGCCGGTCTACCTGCTCTATCCCCTCATACTGGGCGTGTCCCTGGTGGGTGTATACAGCGCTTCCGGGAGCCTGTTCGATCTGGGGCTCCTCTTGGTGTTCGGCCTCCTGGGGTATCTCATGCGCAAGCTCGACTACCCCGCCGCGCCCCTCATCCTGGGCCTTGCGCTGGGAGCCGGCATGGAGCGGGCCTTGCGCCAGTCGCTGATGATGTCGCAGGGGGATCTTTCGATCCTGGTCTCCAGGCCGATCTCGGCGCTGGTGCTGTCGCTGGCGGTCCTGGTCCTGCTGATCCCGCTGTTCGGCAAGTTGAACGCCTGGCGCCTGCGGGCGCTGGAGCAAGAGTGAGAAGTGTTCCGCTTGAGGAGAATCCGATGAAAGTGTTTTCAGGTTTCATCGCGCTCGCCGTGCTGGTGTGCGCGACGCCGGCGCAAGCGCAAGGCTACAAGCCCACGCGCACGGTCGAGGCCGTGGTGCACACCGGTCCCGGCGGCGGAAGCGACGTGCTCGCGCGCGCCGTCGCGGCAATGCTGGAAAAGGAGAAGCTGCTCCCGGTCCGCATGCAGGTCGTCAACAAGCCCGGAGGGGGCGGCAATGTCGCGGTCGCGTACCTCGCGGAGAAGAGGGGCGAGCCGCACACCATAGGCTTTTTCACCGGCATCTGGCTCACCAACTATCTCGTCAGCGCCGAGGCCAGGGTGACGATTCGCGACCTCACCCCGATTGCGCGGCTGGTGCTCGAGCCGGCGGTGATCGCGGTGAAGGCGGATGCGCCCTACAGGACGCTCGCCGAATTCATCGACGCCGCAAAGAAGAATCCGGGCCAGCTCAAGCAATCGGGCGGCTCGATCACCAGCCGCGACAACGTGGTGCGGCAGCTCCTGCAGCAGGCGAGCGGCGCGCGCTGGGTTTTCATCTCGTTTCCCGCCGGCGGCGAGCGCATCGCGGCGCTCCTCGGCGGACACGTCGACATCATGGTGATCGAGCCGGAGGAGGCGGGCGAGCATATCCGGGCGGGCAACATGCGGGTGCTCGCGCAGGTGAGCGAGCGGAGGCTGACCGGATACCCCGGCGTGCCGACGCTGAAGGAAGCGGGTTTCGACGTGCCGGTCGTACCGCAGGTGCGCGGCGTCGTGGCGCCTCCGGGGATTCCCAGGGAGAACGTCGAGTACTGGCAGGACCTGTTCTTCAGGCTATCCCAGACAGCCTCCTGGAAAAAATACGTCGCCGACAACCAATTCGAGGACGGCTATCAGGGAGCCGCGGAGCTTTCGAAGTTCATGGACAGCTTCTCCGACCGCATGCGCGGAATCCTGAAGGACGCCGGCGTGAAGACCGTGCGATGACGCTGCACCGGTGAACCCGCAGTGAGCACCCCCTCCGTCGCCGAGGGGCTCGCCGAGCGGCTCGCCGCGCTCTCGGCCGAGAGCCTCCCGAAAGAGCTTCGCGCGCGCTGCGAGGATCTTCTGATCGACGTGGCGGGCTTGAGCGTGGCCGCCCGCAGGACCGACTACGTGCGCGCCCTGATTGCGAGCGTCGACCGCGGCGGGCCGTGCACCGCGATCGGCCACGCCGGAGGATTCCGCGCGGAAGACGCCGCGATGATCAACGGCACGGCCGCGCACGGGGAAGACTTCGACGATACTTTCGAAGGCGGCCCGGTGCACTCGGGGGCGGTGATCGTCCCGGCGGTGCTCGCCGCGTGCGAGCGTTTCGGCCGCGACGGGCGCTTCGCCCTGCTCGGCATCGCCGCCGGCGTCGAGACGCTGTGCCGCCTGAGCCTCGTCGCCCCCAAGCTCATTCACAAGGCGGGCTTTCACCCGACGAGCGTGCTCGGCGCCATGGCCGCAACCGCGGCCGTCTCCGCGACGCTCGGCCTGGACAGGAAACAGGCGGTCGATGCGCTCGGCATCGCCGGCAGCATGGCCGGCGGCATCATCGAATATCTGGCCGAAGGCGCGTGGACCAAGCGCCTGCATGCCGGATGGGCGGCGCGGGTCGGGCTGCACGCCGCGCGCATCGCGCGCGAGGGGTTCCTCGGGCCGCGCACGGTCTTCGAAGGCACGCACGGCCTGTTCTTCGGCTTCGCGCACACCGCGGCGGGCGATTTCGACGCGCTCCTTGGCGACTTCGGCAGCCGCTGGGTCATGACGGGCATCACCTTCAAGCCCTACGCCACCGGAACGATGAACCAGCCCTATATCGATTGCGCGCTGCGGCTGGCGAAGAAAGGCTTCGCCGCCGAGGACGTCGCCCAAGTGCTGTGCGAAACAGCGGAAGGCTACGTGCACCGGCTGTGGGAACCCCTCGCCTCCAAGCATCGCCCCGCCAACGACTACGCCGCCAAGTTCAGCACGCCGTTCAACATCGCGGTCGCCTTCGTGACAGGGCAGGCGGGCTTCGAAGCTTTCACCGAGAGGACCGTGCGCGACCCGCGCGTGCTCGCGCTCGCCTCCAAGGTGCGCTACGTCGTCGACCCCGCCAATCCCTATCCGAAGGCCTACACCGGTCAGGTGAAGATGACCCTTACGGACGGGCGCGTATTCGAGGAGCGCCAGCCGCACATCCGCGGCGGGGTGCACGAGCCGCTCACGCGCGAAGACATCGAGCGCAAGTTTCTCTCCAACGCACGCTACGGCGGCTGGGAGCCGGCCCGAGCGGAGCGGTTTCTCGACTCGGCGAAGCGGCTCTTCGACGGTCCGGTCGATCTGTCGCAGTCGAAGGACTGATCAAAAAGCCCGGCCGAAAGCCGGGCTTTCTTGCGCTTCAGCGGCTAGCGGCGATCGTCGTCATCGTCGTCCCGATCTCCGTCACGCTTGGGCGCGCGGATGATTTCCCAGGTGATGTTGTCGCCGTGCTGGCCGGTGTAGAACACGCGCCAGCCGTCTTTGAGCGCGCGCGGGATCTTGGCGCCGAGGAGGCCATGCGCCGTCGGGTCTCCGTCGGATACGTGGATGCCGGTGATCTCGTTGTCGCCGTCGTTCTGGAACCCGGAAGTGCCCGCCAGGCCTGCGTCGATCGTGGCGGAAGGATCACGCCCCTGCGCGATGATGCGGACCGGCTGATTGGCCGGGTTGGAATAATCGAGCCTGACATCGAGCATCCAGCCCGAATCCAGGGCGTTGCGCTGCGAGTGCAGCCCGTCGCCCGCGTCTTCGACGAACACGATCCGGTTCTCGTCCCAGAAGGCGACGTTATCGAAGCCCGTGTGCACGACGTCTCCCTGGTAGAAGAGCGTCAGCTTGCCGGTATCGGCAGAGGGATTCGACTGGGTCAGCTTCTGCACGCCGCCGAAACCGCCGAAGGCCGAGCCGGCGGTGGTCGTAGCACTGGTATCGCCCGTCTCGTCGAAGAAGAACTCGCGGAAGCCGCTGTCGGGGCGGAACTGGCCGTTCTCGGGCCGCTTGAAGGGTGTCGCCAGCTTGGCTTTCGCCAGGGCATTGGCGTTGAACGGCACGAAGCCGTCCACGTCGGTGTCGTGGATCGTCACCCACTTGGTGTCGAATACGATGCCGTAGCTGTGCAGATTCCTGATGTCCTGCGTGAGCGCGCTCGTCGTCTGAAACGCGATGGGCTGGCCCGGATTGGCCTTCGACATGACCTGCAGCGCCTGCAGCTTCCCGCCGAGCTTCAGGTCGGACCGGCTCTTCGGAACGAAGCGATAGATGAAGCTGTTGGGCAGCCGCGCGCCCGCGACGGTCGAGCCGCCGATGTCCTCCACCATCCAGACATTGCCGTGCGAGTCGGCCTGAATGCCTTCATAGCCGCCGCGGCCCATCACGCCCGAGATGTCCTCGACGACCGCGGGAAAATCCAGCGTCGCCTGCCACACGCCGCCCGTCGTGCCACCGCCGAACTCGTTCGTGAAGAGCAACCGGCCCGCAAACGGGTACCAGGTCGAACCGTCGAAGGATGGCAGCGGGTTGCCGCCCGAGTCGGCGGTCGCCAGCACGGTGACGCGGTGCGCGGCGTCGGCGTCCAGGTTGATGCGGGTAATGCTTCCGGGCGTGCCGGCTTCGTGGCCCTGAAAGAGAAAGTGCGTGCCGTAGTCGTAGCCGGGATCGGCGCCGCGCAGGCCGTGCAGCACGAGATAGGTATTCTTGTCGGGCTCGGTCTTGCTGGCCTCGACGTTGCTGCCGAGAGAAGGCAGCATGTTCGGCTGATTGGCGAGGTAACCGTAGTGATGCACGAGTCCCGTGGGATTTTCCACCGGCATGGAGCCCTGCGCCGCGACGATCTGTGCAAGCTCGGGCGAAAGCACGGTGGGCGAAGTCACACCCACTATTTTCGGCTGGGCGCCCGGCACGTGAGTCAAGCGCTGGGCGAGCGCAGTGGCCCCGCCGAGCGCAAGCGGCGCGGCCAGCAGCGTTGCAAGCAGGTTTCTTCGGAAGTGCATGGAGATTTCCTTTCCTGGGTTGAACGGTTGCGAGGTAAAACCACGCCCAAGCTAAGGGGTCACCATGACGCGCATATTTCAGACGCCCTGCGCCGTAAGAAAACTTTCCGCCGCCGGGACTTCGTTACGGTCTTGTGAATGCAACAATCGCCTTCGCGGGCAATCCAGGGCGGTCAGTGCGCGGTGTCGAGGCGGCGATACTGGATGGCTTCGGCCATGTGCGCGACGCCGATCGTCGTCTCGCCCGCGAGATCCGCGACGGTGCGGGCGAGCTTGAGCACGCGGTGATAGGCACGCGCCGACAGGTTGAGCCGCGCGATGGCTTGCTTGAGAAGGCCGGTGGCCTCGTCCTCCGCGGCGCAATACTTCTCGAGCTCCCGCGGGCCGAGCTGGCTGTTCAGCTTGCCCTGGCGGCCCGCCTGTCGCGCTCGCGCCGCTTCGGCGCGTTCGCGCACCCGCTGCGAGCTTTCGCCGCGGCTCGCGGAGGTCAATTCTTCCTCGCGCAGCGTCGGCACCTCGACCTGGATGTCGATCCGGTCGAGCAGCGGCCCCGAGATCTTGCTTCGATAGCGGGCCACCTGGTCGGGCGTGCAGCGGCAGCGCCCGCTGAAGTGACCCAGGTAGCCGCAGGGGCAGGGGTTCATGGCGGCGATCAGCTGGAAGCGCGCCGGGTACTCGGCCTGGCGTGCGGCGCGCGAAACGCAGACGCGGCCGGTTTCGAGCGGCTCGCGCAGGGCCTCGAGCACCGTCCGGTCGAACTCCGGCAGCTCGTCCAGGAAGAGCACGCCGTTGTGCGCGAGCGATATCTCCCCGGGGCGCGGGTCGCTCCCGCCGCCGACCAGCGCCACCCTCGATGCGGAGTGGTGAGGCGCGCGAAAGGGGCGCTGCTTCCAGCGCTCGGGCCGAAATCCCGCCGATCCCAGCGAGGCGAGCGCCCCGGATTCGAGCGCCTCGGCGCCGGTCATCGGCGGCAGCAAACCCGGGAAGCGCGCCGCCAGCATCGACTTGCCCGTTCCCGGAGGTCCGACCATGAGCACGCTGTGGCCGCCGGCGGCGGCGACCTCGAGCGCGCGTTTCGCGTGCGCCTGGCCTTTCACTTCGGCCAAGTCCGGATAGGCCGGCGCGAGCATCGCCGCTTGCGTTGCCGGCCGTGCCATCGGCTGCCCGCCGGACAGATGCGCGCACACCTCGAGGAGCGAACCGGCCTGATAGATATCGGCTCCGTCGACGAGCGCGGCTTCGCCGGCGCTGCGCGGCGGCAGGACGAAGGCGCGGCCGTCCTGCGCCGCGCGCCAGGTCATGGCGAGTGCACCGCGCACCGCGCGCAGCTCGCCGCTCAGGGAGAGCTCCCCGGCGAATTCATACTTCGCGAGCTCCGCCGCATCGATCTGCTGCGAGGCCGCGAGGATGCCGAGCGCGATCGGCAGATCGTAGCGACCGCTTTCCTTGGGAAGCTCCGCGGGGGCGAGATTGACCGTGATGCGCCGCGCCGGAAATTCGAAGCGGGAGTTGACCAGCGCCGCGCGAACCCGGTCGCGGCTCTCCTTCACTTCGGTGTCCGGGAGACCGACGATGGTGAACGAAGGCAGCCCGTTGGCGAGGTGCACCTCGACCGTGACCTCGGGCGCGTTGAGCCCCGCGAGCGCACGGCTGTGGAGCACCGCGAGCGACATCGCGGACCTACTTCTGTCTGAGCCTCGCCTCGAGTTCGACGACGCGCCGCTCCAGCTCCGCGAGCTTGTCCCGGGCGCGTGACAGCGCCTTGCTCTGGACCTCGAACTCCTCGCGGGTCGCCAGGTCGAGCTTGGCGAACGCCGCGGTAAGCAGAGCCCGAAGATTCTTCTCCAGGTCCTTCGCGGGACTTGCGGCGAGGAATTCGCCGATTCTCGCGCTCAAATCCTCAAGTAATGAGCTCTGGGCCATCGGTTTTCGCGTCGTCGATCGAGTCTAGCACGGTGAAATAACGCTGCTGCCGCCTCGGCGGAGGACCGCACGCTGCCGGTGCATGACGATTCGGTTACGCCCCATGCTGGTGCTCTCAAGTTGCCCCGGGAGGGGCCATGCGGCTTTAACAGATTGAATAAGAAAGGGAAAAAAATTGGCACGGGCCGTGCTGATAGGCCTTCGTCTTTCTTACCCAACGAAAGGGATCAGCAATGAAAAAAATCGTTATCGCATCTGCCATTTCCGCGCTGTTCGCCGCCCCGGCCACGGTGCTCGCGCAAGCCAAGCCTCCGGCGGCGCCGACGCTCGACAAGGTTCTCGAGGCGTCGGGGATCACGACGAGCGGCTATATCGACGTCGGGTACTCATATGCGAACCGCAACATCGAAGGCACCGGCACCGGCCCAGTGGGAGTCAACACGCGAGTTTTTGATGCGCAGAACAACTCGTTCGCGCTGCACCAAGTCGGTCTGACCATGGCCAAGCAACCGAAGGAAGGCTTCGGAGGATTAGTCAACCTCACGATCGGCAAAGACGCTCAGGTGATCCACTCGTTTCCCGAGTTCACCAGTCCGACCTCGGGCTCGATGTTCGACGTAACTCAAGCCTACCTGCAGTATGCGAGCGGCGCGTTCACCGTGATCGGAGGCAAGTTCACCACGCTCCACGGAACCGAGGTGATCGCCAGCCCCGGCAACACCAATATCTCGCGCTCGATGCTCTTCGGCGCCGTTCCGTTCACCCATACCGGCTTGCGCGCGACTTGGGCGCTGAGCGATACCTTCAGCCTTATCGCCGGTGTCAACAACGGGTGGGATCAGGTCACCGATTCCAACAGAGGCAAGACGGCGGAAGTGGGGGCAACGTGGAATCCCATCAAGCCGTTGAACATCGCTATCTCGGGCTACTCCGGCCCGGAAAGCGTCACCGGAACATCTGTAGCTGGAGGACCGAGCGGCGTGCGGACGAGCGGCAATCTGGTCGTGTCCTACGCGTTCACCGATGCATTCTCTCTTGGTTTGGAATACCTGAACGTCAGCCAGGACAAGGTGGCTTCGGGCGCCGGAACCATCAAGGCCAAGTACAGCGGCTATGCGGGTTACCTCACGATGACGCCTTCGTCCAAGTGGCGCGCCGTGCTGCGGCTCGAGTCTTTCGACGATCACGACGGCTTCCATTTCGGGACCGCACTTCTTCCGACGCCCCAGACGAAGTACACCGAGGGGACCGTCACCCTTGCCTTCCTGCCCTCCGACAGCTTCGAGCTGCGCGGCGAAGTGCGCACGGACAAGGCGGATCAGGCGGTGTTTCGCGATTACCAGGGCAGCACCAGCAAGACTCTGTCGACCCTCGCGTTCCAAGGGCTCTACAAGTTCTAGCCCCGACCACCATCACCCAACCAGGGAGCACATTTATGAAACTCGTAACCGCAATCATCAAGCCGTTCAAGCTTGACGAGGTGCGGGAAGCTCTGTCCGCCATCGGCGTTCAGGGCATCACCGTCACCGAGGTCAAGGGCTTCGGCAGGCAAAAGGGCCACACCGAGCTGTATCGCGGCGCGGAGTACGTGGTCGATTTCCTGCCGAAAGTGAAGGTCGAGGCCGCGATCAAGGACGAACTGCTCGATCAGGCGCTCGAGGCCATCGAGAAATCGGCCAACACCGGAAAGATCGGCGATGGAAAGATCTTCGTCTTCGATTTGAAGCAAGTCATCCGCATCCGCACCGGCGAGACCGGCGCGGAAGCGCTCTAGGGAGGCATCATCATGAAGAAGCTATTCGCAATTCTCGCCTTGATCGGCGCCGCAGGCTGGTGCGTGCCGACCATGGCCCAGGACAAGCCGGCGGCTCCTACTGCGGCGCCAGCTGCCGCAGCGCCGGCTGCTGCCGCACCCGCGGCCGCCCCGAGCGCGACTCCGGCTCCGGCACCGACGCCCAACAAGGGCGACGTCGCCTGGATGCTGACCTCCACGGCACTGGTGCTGATGATGAGCGTCCCGGCTCTGGCGCTGTTCTACGGCGGCCTGGTGCGCCAGAAGAACATGCTGTCGGTGCTCATGCAGGTGTTCGTCGGGTTCTCGCTCATCACCGTGCTCTGGTGCATCTACGGCTACAGCCTGGCGTTCACGGAAGGCAACGCATTTTTCGGGAGCCTGACCGAGCGGCTGTTCCTCAAGGGCACTTTCGATCCGGTGAAGGGCGAATTCGCCAACGCGGCGACGTTCAGCAAGAACACGCCGCTGCCCGAGCTGGTCTACGTGGCCTTCCAGGCGACCTTCGCGGCGATCACCTGCTGCCTGATCCTGGGATCGCTCGCCGAGCGCGCGAAGTTCGCCGCCGTGCTGATCTTCCTGACGCTTTGGTTCACGTTCAGCTACACGCCGGTCGCGCACATGGTGTGGTTCTTCCCCGGTCCGGACGCCTTTACCGACCCGAAGACCGTCGACGCGGTCACGGCGAAAGCCGGCCTGATCTGGCAGTGGGGAGCGCTGGACTTCGCCGGAGGCACGGTCGTGCACATCAATTCCGGCGTCGCCGGCCTGATAGGCGCGTACTTCCTCGGGAAGCGCGTCGGCTTCGGCAAGGAAGCGATGCCGCCGCACAACGTGACCATGACCATGATCGGCGCGGCCTTGCTCTGGACCGGCTGGTTCGGGTTCAACGCGGGTTCCGCCCTCGAGGCGAACGGTTCGGCGGCCCTGGCGTTCATGAACACCTACCTGGCGACGGCGTGCGCCGTCCTCTCGTGGATGTTCGGTGAATGGCTGTTCAAGGGCAAGCCGAGCATGGTGGGTGCCGCTTCCGGTGCCGTGGCCGGCCTGGTGGCGATCACCCCGGCTGCCGGCAACGTCGGCATCCCCGGAGCGTTCGTGATCGGGCTCGGCGCCGGGCTGGTCTGCCTGTGGGGCGTCAACGGTCTGAAGAAGATGCTCCGCGCGGACGACGCACTCGATGTGTTCGGCGTGCACGCCATCGGCGGGATCTTCGGTGCGCTGATGACCGGCGTGTTCAATTCGCCGGATCTGGGCGGACCGGGCTCCGTGCAGGACTGGGTCACGATGAAAGTCGGCTACCCCGGCATCATGGCGCAGCTGTGGATTCAGGCGAAGGCGGTGGGATTGGTATTCGTGTGGACAGCCGTGGTAGCCACGGCCTCCTTCTGGATAACGAACCTGCTCGTGGGCCTGCGCGTCAGCGAGGAAGAAGAGCGCGAGGGTCTGGACATCAACTCGCACGGCGAGACCGCGTATCACATGTAGAGCGAGCCC
Organism: Gammaproteobacteria bacterium; assembly: GCA_041499545.1. Taxonomy (GTDB): domain Bacteria; phylum Pseudomonadota; class Gammaproteobacteria; order Burkholderiales; family SG8-39; genus VBDM01. Next base: position 11,427 of record JBGQKK010000066.1, read on the forward strand.
TGCGAGGCTCCTTCGAGCGGGCACCTTCGGGTGCCCGCTTTTTTTATCCCGCCGCACCGGAGGTCCCCGACCGGGGGCGCGCTTTGTGAGAAAATACGCGCCTTTTTCGCGAGGACCTCGCCATGAGAATGGAGTATGTGATCAGCAGCTGGGACATCCCCTCGCTTCCCATCGTCGGATCGAACGCGCGCTTTCCGGTGCGCCGGATCTTCTGTGTCGGGCGCAACTACGTCGAGCACCAGAAGGAGATGGGGGGCGACGGCCGGGAGCAGCCGTTCTTCTTCACCAAGTCGGCGCACGATCTCGTGCCGCTCGCCGCCGGCCAGAGCGGCGCGGTGCATTACCCGCCGATGACGAGCAACTACCACTGGGAAACCGAAATGGTCGCCGTGATCGGCACGGGCGGCACCAAGATTCCGGCGGCGAAGGCGAACGAGCATATCTGGGGCTACGCCGTCGGCCTGGACATGACGCGGCGCGATCTGCAGCAAGTCGGCAAGGACAAGGGCCGGCCCTGGACCTTCGGCAAGGACTTCGACCAGGCGGCTCCGGTGGGCGCGATCACCCCGGCCTCGAAAATCGGGCACCCGACCAAGGGCAAGCTCTGGCTCAAGGTGAACGGCGCGTTTCGCCAGAACTCCGATATCGACCAGATGATCTGGAGCGTCCCGGAGCAGATTGAGTTCCTCACGCAGTACTACACCCTGGAAGCGGGCGATCTCATCATGACCGGCACGCCCGCCGGAGTCGGCGCCGCAAAAGCCGGCGATGAGCTCCTCGCCGGAATCGAGGGCTTGGGCGAGCTGCAGGTGAAAATTCTCGCCCCGCGCTAGGGAGACTCCCATGACCATCAAACGCCATCAGCCGGGCAAGCTGTTCAGCGCCGCCGTGGAGCACGGCGGGCTGGTCTATGTCGCGGGCCAGGTCGCCGACGATCTCGCCCAGGGGATCAAAGGCCAGACCGAGCAGGTGCTGAAGAAGATCGACGCGATTCTCGCCGCCGCCGGCACCGGCAAGTCGAAGATCCTGTCGGCCAACGTGTGGGTGACCGACATCCGCAACCGCGA
>JBGQKK010000067.1:0-12355 GCA_041499545.1 Gammaproteobacteria bacterium
ACCACGCTGGTGGTCGGAACGCTCGGGCACCTGGGCGACGCCCGGCCCTGGGTCGCCCTGGTCGCGGCGGCGACCGTCGCGATCGGCGCACTCTCTCATCGCGTGCTGCCGAAAATCCCGCCGATGCTGACGGCGATGATATCGGGCAGCGTCGCCGCCTTTTTCCTTAACCAGGCGCTCGGCGTGGAGCACACCGGCCTGAGGACGCTCGGTCCCCTTCCGGGCGCTCTGCCGCCGCTTTCGCATCCCGACGTCTCGGCGGCCACACTGAAAAGCCTCCTGCCCGGCGCCATCGCCGTCGCGCTGGTCTCGCTCACGCAGGCGCTCTCGATCGCACACGCCATCGCGCTCAAGTCGGGGCAGCGCCTGAACAACAACCAGGAATTCATCGCGCAGGGCCTCGCCAACGTAGCCGCGGCGTTCTTCTCGGGGTTTCCGACGAGCGCATCCGCCAACCGCTGCGGCATCAACTACGACGCCGGCGCGAAGACGCCGATGTCGGCGATTTTCTCGGCGGCGCTCCTGGTGCTCCTGCTCGTCGCCGTCGCGCCGCTGGTGGCCTACCTGCCCATCGCGGTGGTCGCGGGAGTGCTGTTTCTCGTTGCCTGGAACCTCATCGACCTGCCCCACATCCGCAAGATCCTCGCCACCAGCCGTGGCGAGGGCACCGTGCTCGCGGTCACATTCTTCGCGACGCTGTTGCTCGATCTCGAGTTCGCGATACTCGTCGGGGTGCTCGTCTCGCTCGTCCTCTACCTCAACCGCACGTCCCATCCGATCATGCGGAGCCTCGTCCCCGACCCGCGCCATACCGAGCGCAAGATGACCGAGATCGAGGATGGCCTGGTCGAATGCCCGCAGCTCAAGATCCTGCGCATCGAAGGCCCGATCTACTTCGGTGCGGTCGGGCACGTCCAGCGCCACTTCGACACGCTGCGCGAGCACAGCCCCGGGCAAAAGCACCTGCTGCTCATGTCGAAGAGCATCAACTTCGTCGACATGGCGGGCGCGGAGCTGCTCGTCGAGGAAGCGCGCCGTCGCCGCGCGCTCGGCGGGGAACTCTATTTCTATAGCCTTCGAGTGCCGGTCGAGGAGCTCTTCGAGCACGGCGGCTACATGGCGGAGATCGGGCGCGAGAACGTGTTCCGAGGCAAGCGCGAGGCGATCGGCGGGGTGTTCACGCGCCTGGACCGCTCGATCTGCGCCGCCTGCCGCGCGCGCATCTTCGAGGAATGCGCAAGCGTTCCCGAGCCGAAGGACGCATGAAGCGCGCCGCCGCGCTCGCGCTGCTCGCTCTACTTGCCGCCTGCAGCGGCGGCCAGCCCAAGCTGCCGAGACTCGCCCAGGACGCGGTGGTGCTCGCCTTCGGCGACAGCCTTACCTTCGGCGTGGGCGCGAACCCCGGCGAAGACTACCCGGCGCGGCTCGAGGGGCTGATCGGGCGCAAGGTCGTCTCCTCGGGAGTGCCCGGCGAGACGAGCGCGGGGGGGCTCGCGCGCCTGCCCGCGGCGCTCGAAGAAACCAAGCCGCAGCTCGTCATCCTCTGCGAAGGCGGCAACGACTTCCTGCAGAAACTCGACGAGGTGCAAGCGGCGAACAACCTCCGTGCCATGGTCCGCCTGGCGAGGGCCCAAGGCGCGCAGGTCGTGTTGGTGGCGGTTCCGAAGCCCGGCCTGCTCCCTTCGCCGGCGGACTTCTATTCCGCGGTCGCCAAGGAGTTCGGCCTGCCCCACGAGGAAAGCGCGCTCAGGAAGATTCTCACCGACAACGCGCTCAAGTCCGACCTCGTGCATCCGAACGCCGCGGGGTATGCCAGGTTGGCGGAGGCGATCGCCGCGCTGCTGAAAAAAACCGGCGCCATATGAGGCATTTGCCGCTTGGCGCAGCCCTTTTGACGTGAATTCCTGACTCGCTTGTAGGGAAGTTCCGTCTTTCCTTCAAGCACTCGCCGTACTATGCTGACAGCATAGTCAATGTAGTCTTTCCCTTGGATCGGCCATGACAGATCGTCATCTGTGGGTCGAAGTCGCCGGGTATCTGGTGACGGTGGTCGGCGTCATCGCCATCGCATGGCTGATCGCCGACGATTTTGGCTCGCCCCTGTGGGGCGGGCTGACCAGCATCCGCCTGCGCTGAGCATCCGGAGCATCACCTCGCGCCCAGCAGCCGCGACGCGCGCCCGACGTCTTTGGGTCTCACCCAGAAGATCGCGCCGAAACGGCGGTTGCCCGCGGTCACCGCGTCCATCGCGACCATGTTGATTCTCGCCTTGGCGAGCTTGTCGAGAACGCGGACCAGCGCGCCGACGTGGTCCTCGCCCTGAACCAGGAACGCGGTCTTCCTCTTGCCCAGCTTCACGCCCGCCTTCCTGGCTCCGCGGGCGAACTCGACCGGCCTGGCGGGAACGAAGTCCACCTGCGCCTTGGCACCGTTCGGAAAACCGGTGAAGGCGAGCAGGTTTTGCCTGCCCTTGGCGATCGCTCGCAACATTTCGAGGCCCACTCCGGGGCGGTTGGGCACCTGCATCGAGAAATAGACGACTTTGCGGATCATGGTCCCTCCTTTTGCGTAGGTGGTCGGTCTACGCCATGATACGCCCATGGGCCACCGCCTCTCCAAGATCACCACGCGTACCGGCGACGGCGGCGATACCGGGCTGGGCGACGGCTCGCGCGTCCGCAAAGACAGCCCCCGCGTGGCGGCTCTGGGCGAGATCGACGAGCTGAATTCGGCGATCGGCGTTCTGGCCGCCGAGCCCGTGCCCGAAAGCATCAAGGGAATCCTGGAAGGCATCCAGCACGACCTGTTCGACTTGGGCGGAGACGTGTCGATCCCGGGACGCGCGACCATGACGTCCGGTCAGATCGAGAGGCTGGAGGCGCAGCTCGAGGAATTGAACTCCGGATTGCCTCCCCTGAAGGAATTCATCCTGCCGGGCGGGATCCGCGCCGCGAGCCTCGCGCATCTCGCGCGCACGGTGTGCCGGCGCGCCGAGCGCTCGCTCGTCTCCTTGTCTCGGACGGAGAAAGTCGCCGATGCCGGAAGAATCTATCTGAACCGCCTGTCCGACCTGCTGTTTGTCCTCAGTCGAGTTCTCAACCGCGAAGGCGGCCGCGCCGACCTGCTGTGGCAGCCGGGCAGGGACCGCTAGAAAAGCAGAGGCCCGCTTGGAGCGGGCCTCGCCACAGATCCGAAATCCGGACGCTCAGGCCTCGACGAAGGCCTCTTCGCGCTTCTTGCGCACCGTCGGCGCCACAACCACGACCAGCAGGAAGGCCGCGATGAGAAGCATGGTGAGGCTGATCGGCCTCTGGAAGAACACCAGTGCATCCCCGCGCGACAAGAGCATCGCGCGGCGCAGGTTCTCTTCCATGAGAGGACCAAGGATGAAGCCCAGAATCAGCGGCGCCGGCTCGCATTCGAGCTTCACGAAGACGTAGCCGACCACGCCGAACGCCGCCGTTTGCATCACGTCGAACGGGCTGTTCGAGATGCTGTACACGCCGATGCAGCAGAACACCAGTATCGACGGGTAGAGTATCCGGTAGGGCACCATGAGCAGCTTGATCCACATTCCGATCATCGGCAGGTTGAGCACCACCAGCATCAGGTTGCCGATCCACATCGAGGCGATCATTCCCCAGAAGAGCTGCGGCCGTTCGGTCATCACCTGCGGCCCCGGTGCGATGCCCTGGATCATCATCGCGCCGATCATCAGCGCCATCACGGGGTTGGAGGGAATGCCGAGCGTGAGCAAAGGGATAAAGGAAGTCTGGGCACCGGCGTTGTTCGCGGATTCCGGCGCCGCCACGCCCTGGATCGCGCCCTTGCCAAAATTGGCCGAGTTCTTCGAGACCTTCTTCTCCAGCGTATAGGCGGCGAACGAGGCGAGCAGCGCGCCTCCGCCGGGCAGAATGCCGAGGAACGAGCCCAGCAAGGTCCCGCGCAGGATCGATGCCCACGTATCCTTGAAGTCTTGCAAGCTGGGAAGCAGATTGCTCACCTTCTTGACGAAGATCTCGCGGTGCTCCTTCTGCTCGAGGTTGGCGATGATCTCGGCGAAGCCGAACACGCCCATCGCCACCGAGACGAAGCCGATGCCGTCCGAAAGTTCCGAGACGCCGAAGGAAAAGCGCGCGACGCCCGAATTGACGTCGGTGCCCACCAGGCCGAGCAGCAGACCCAGGATCACCATCGCGATCGCCTTGATGAGCGAGCCGTGCGCGAGCACCGTCGCGGCGATCAGGCCGAGCACCATCAGCGAAAAGTACTCCGCCGGGCCGAACTTCAGCGCGACCTCGGCGAGCGGCGGAGCGAACAAGGCGATGATCACCGTGGCGAAGCATCCGGCGAAGAACGAGCCGATCGCGGCGATGCCGAGCGCGGGCCCCGCCCGGCCCTGTCGGGCCATCTGATAGCCGTCGAGGCAGGTCACGACCGAGGACGACTCGCCGGGAATGTTGACCAATATGGCGGTGGTCGAGCCCCCGTACTGCGCGCCGTAATAGATCCCGGCGAGCATGATCAAAGCGGAAGTCGGGTTGAGCGTGAATGTGACCGGGAGCAGCATCGCGATAGTGGCCACCGGCCCGATGCCGGGCAGCACGCCGATCAGCGTGCCGAGCAGCACCCCCATCAGACAATAGAAAAGGTTCTGGAAACTGAGCGCAACGCCGAAACCCAGTGCGAGATTCGAGAAAAGAGAAGAGGCATCCATCTCGCTACTCCAAGATACCGGGCCAGATGTTCATCGGCAGTCCCAGACCTTTGACGAACGCAGCAACCGAGAAGGCCGCGAGGACCGCGGACATGATGGTAACTTCCTTCCACTTGAATTCGTGCCCGCCCCAGGCGCTGATGAAAACCAGCAGTCCCGTGGCAAACACCAGTCCGAGCGGCTTCAACGTGTAGCCAAAAACCACGACTGAGAACAGGATCACCCACAGCGAGCGCTCGCCGAAGGCCGCAAAGAGCATCAGGATGGCGGCCCCCGCAAGCAGAGCGTGGCCGACCTCCGCCAGCATTCCCGCATCGCGCAGCGGCTGGAGGTAATAGGCGATGACCCCCAGAATCAGCCCGCCGAGCACAAGCCAACCCCGAAACGGAAATACGGCGAGCGGATTGGAGATCTTCGACACGAATGCCCTGAACAGCACGACCGCGCCGAGCACCGCGAGCATGCCCCCGAGCACCGTGGGGAAGTACGCCGGGCCCATCCGCACCGACGTCCCCATCGCGTAATTCCCGGAGACATACATGAACGCGAGCCCGAACGCGATGAACATCAGCCCGGCCCAGAAATCCTTGCCATTCGTTATTTTCATTTCACCCTCCACCACTCCGGCAGCTATTGTGCCACAGCTTATACGGCCGGTAATGCCCCCTGATCGGCCTTCTCCCTATCCATGTAGTCGAGCAGCTTCGAGCTGGTCTGGCGTAAGCGCTGCGACAGCATCAGGACCAGCTCCATGAGGAGCTTCGACCCGAGAGTCGGCTGCTCCAAAATGATGCGCGCCAGGCTGTCTCGCGAAAGAACCGCGATCGTGCAGGAGTCTGCAGCGACGCAAGTGGCGAAGCGCGGCTCCCCGTCGATCATGGACATTTCGCCGAACGATTGCCCCGCCGCGATCAACGCGATGAGCCGCGGGGCATTCCACTTGTCCTGCTTGAACACTTCTATGCTGCCGTCGATCAGCAACACCATGAAATCGCCGGCCTCTCCTTCGCGGATGATTTCCGCGCCCGGCCCGGTCCTGTACGCCCGCATGAACTGGCTGAGCAGGCCTATTTCCGCGAGGTTGAAGTTCTCGAACAGAGGTGAGAACTTGATCAGCCCGTGAATCTGCCCGGCGTATGGCGTCGCATCGCCCAGCGACTCCAGCTGCGCCAACCGGATCATTTCCGCCGTTTCCGCCATCCCCGAGCTCGCTTTGGTGAGTCGCCGCAGGAGCGCATCGTCGTCCCGCCTCTCGCGCCCGTGACGGGAGAAGATTATGCCCAAAGGGACATCCCTTAACAACGCCGATTCGCCGGACTCACCCCGCGAGAAACCACCCGGTCGCGAGCAGCCACCCCGCGGTCGAGATCATCAGGTGCGGATCGTGCAGCAGCTCCCAGGCCGGGTCTCCGCCGCCCCCTCTGGAGTAGACGACTTGAAGGTAGCGGAATAAGCCATAGAGAACGAACGGAAGGGTGAATATGAGCCGGTCGGTACCGTGCAGCGCGACGGTCTCGGCATCGACCGTATAGAACGCATAGCCGATCGCGGCACCGGCGACGCTCACCGCGATGAGCAGGTCGAGCAGCGCCTTGCTGTAGCCCTCGAGGGCCGCGCGCTGCCCGGACCCGCCGTTCGGGTTTTCAGCGCCGTTCACCGCGACGAACTCCGCGCGCCGCTTGCCGAAACCCAGAAACAGCGTGAGCATCAGCCCGCAAAGCAGGAGCCATTTGGAGGGATGGATCCCGAGTCCCATCGTTCCCGCAAGGATGCGCAGCATGAAGCCGCTGGCGATGATAAACACGTCGAGAATCGGCACGTCCTTGAGCCCCGCGCTGTAGGCGAGATTGAGCAGGAGGTAGGCGCCCACGATGGTCAGAGCGGAGAACGTGACTGCAGCCGCGAGGGCCAGGCCCGCGAGGGCGAGCGCGGCGCACAGCACGCGCGCCCAGCCGACGCCGACGTCGCCGTGCGCGAGAGGACGGAAGCGCTTGATAGGATGCAGGCGGTCCGCGTCCCGGTCGGCGATGTCGTTCGCGACGTAGACCGCGCTCGACGCGAGACAGAAGGCGACGAACAGCTCGAGCACCTGCGCGACGAGCGTCGCGTCCTCCCAGCCGTGACCGAACACCACGCCCAGGAAAACGAAGCCGTTCTTGATCCACTGGTGCGGACGCATCAGACGCAACAGAGCGAGTGCGATCATTTCCTCACCGTGCAGGTCGGATCGCCGAAATAGCGCTCGCAGAAGTAGCAGCGCCCCTGCGGCAGGTAGCCGGGAATCGCGTAAAGGCGATCCCGCACCGGCTTCAACACCCCCTCGCGATAGGCCGCAAAATCGAACCCGCGGCCGAGGACCAGGTGGAAGGTGGCGCCCGAGAGCGTGAATTCATCGTATTGGACGCTGCGGAAGTAGGGCCTGTAGTCGGGATCCTCCGGCGGATCCTTGCGCAGGATGAGGATGTCCTTGCCGTCCAGCGGTCTGAAATCGGTGAGGAGGTCGTCATGCCGGGCGTACGAGGAACCCTGTCCGAACACGAAAAAGTACCTGCCCGAGTAATACGACGCCGTGGCCGCGGGCGAATAACCGTCGGCGGCGAGCTCGAACTGCCCCTCGTAAGGCTTCAACTCGCTCAGGATGTCGGCGATGCGCACGTGGTACACGACCCCGTCGTAGATGCGGGTATTCTTCCATGTCTCGAGCGGCAGCGCCGCGACGACCGCGATCACGGCCACGTGCAGCGCGCTGAAGGAGCCGAGATAGACGACCGAGCGGCGCAGCTGATCGCGCGACAGCATCCACCCCGCCAAGACGAAGAAGAAGGGCACGAAGCCGAGCATCCAGTGCAGTCCGATCTGCTTGACCAGGGAGAGCGCCGCGAAGAAGCCGAAGGGAAACGCGAACATCCAGGCGAAAAACCGCGTCCCCGGATCCCCGAGCGCGGCAAGCACGGACCCGCGGTCCCTCGCGAGTTGCCACAGCGCGACCGGGCTGAGGAGATAGAGAACCGACACGGCGTAGAGGAACGGCGTCTTCCAGGACCAGCCGGCGGCCTGGTGCCGGTTGTAGGCGTTGAACATCAGATTGGCCCAGCAATGCTCGTAGTTCCACCACAGATTGACCGCCGCAAACGGCAGCGAGCAGAGCACGACCAACGCGAGCGCACGCCAGTCGCGCTGTCCGCGCGGCGAGAAGACCGTGTACACCACGTAGGCGAGCCCGAGCAGCACCGCGAAATACTTCGACAGAAAAGCTAGCCCGAGAAAGACCCCGGCGAGCGCCTGCCACGCCGGGGCCTTCCCGACCAGTCCCCGCCAGAAGGCCAACACGGACGCGAAGGAGAAAAAAATGAGCGGCGTATCGGTGGTGATGAGCACGGCCCACACGTTGGCCGGCAGCAGCATGAAGGCGAGCGCCGCGAGCGCGGCCTTGGTCTCGTCGGCGCGCCGCAGCACGAGGTACACGCCCGCGGCGAGCGCAAACGGCAGCAGCGTCACCGGAAGCCGCAGGAGCCAGGGCGCGCCGGAAATCCGGTGCATCAGGTACAGCAGCCACCCGACCATCGGCGGATGATCGTAGTAGCCGAGCCCGGGATAGATGCCCCAGGTGAGGAAGTAGGCTTCGTCGCCGGTGAAGGGCAGGGCCGCGGAAAGCCAGAGCCTCATTGCCAGAATAAGCGCGAGGATCAGCGCGGCCGCCAGCAGCGCCTTGCGCGGTGTGTCGGCGAGATGCGTGGCCCGCGCTCCTAGGTCTCGCCGGACTTCACGAGCCGGCGCTGCCGCACCGCTTCGGCGAGATTCCGCAGGAGCGGCACGGTGTCCTCCCAGCCGATACAGGCGTCGGTGATGCTCTGGCCGTAGGCGAGCGGCTTCCCCGGAGCGAGATCCTGGCGTCCGGCCTTGAGGTGCGACTCGACCATGACGCCGAATATGCGCTCGTCGCCGGTCGCCACTTGCCGCGCGAGCTCGCGCGCGACATCGACCTGGCGCTGATACATCTTCTGGCTGTTCGAATGACTGCAGTCGATCATGAGGCGCTGCTCGAGCCCCGCCCCGGCGAGCTCCTTCGCCGCCGCCTCGATGCTCCCCGCGTCGTAGTTCGGGTGCTTGCCTCCGCGCAGGATGATGTGGCAGTCCTCGTTGCCGTTGGTGGAGACGATGGCCGAGTGCCCCGCCTTGGTGACCGAGAGGAAATGGTGAGGCGCGCGCGCAGCCTTGAGCGCATCGACCGCGATGCGCACGTTACCGTCGGTGCCGTTCTTGAAGCCGACCGGGCAGGACAGGCCCGAGGCGAGCTCGCGATGCACCTGCGATTCGGTGGTGCGGGCCCCGATCGCGCCCCAGCTCACGAGGTCCGCGTAGTACTGCGGGGAGATCATGTCGAGAAATTCCGAGCCAGCCGGCATCCCGAGCTCGTTGATCTCCATGAGAAACTCGCGCGCCAGGCGAAGGCCCTTGTTGATCTGATAGGTCCCGTCGAGATCCGGATCGTTGACCAGCCCCTTCCACCCGACCGTGGTGCGCGGCTTCTCGAAATACACGCGCATGACGACGACGAGGTCCCGCTCGAGCTCCTTCCTCATCTCGAGCAGCCGCCGGGCGTACTCCAGGCCCGCCTTGGGATCGTGGATCGAGCACGGGCCGACGATGACCAGGGCGCGATCGTCGGAGCCGTGGAGAATGCGGTGGATCGCCTGGCGCGTGTTGTAGGTCAGCTCTTCGGTCTTCTCGGTGCAGGGAAACTCGCGCAGCAGGTGCGCAGGCGGCGCGAGCTCCTTGATCTCTCGGATCCTGACGTCGTCGACTTTGTAGTGCATTTCCGCTATTCCCGTCCGGCGGGGCATCTAACAATATGAAAAGCTTGAATTTTAGCCGAAGCACCGCCCGCATGCCGGCCGTGATACGTTATGCGCGTGTATCGGCCCGGATTCGCGAAATCACGGGTTTCATCAATCCACACAAGGAGGAGCCGATGAAAGGACTGTTCGCTGTGCTGTCCTGCATACTGCTGGCCACCGCGCCGCTCGCGCTGGCTCAGGACAAGGCCAAGGGCAAGGCGCCCACCGAGGCCCAGAAGAAGCAGCAGGAGCGCATGAGCGCCTGCAACAAGCAGGCGGGGGACAAGAAACTGAAGGGCGACGACCGCAAGAAATTCATGAGCGGCTGCCTCAAGGACCAGGGTCAGGGCAAGGGTAAGGAGGCAAGCGCGAAGCAGAAGGCGCAGCAGGACCGCATGGGGGACTGCAACAAGCAGGCGAGCTTGAAGAACTTGAAGGGCGAGGACCGCAAGCGGTTCATGAGCTCCTGCCTCAGCGGCTGAGCTCAGCCGTCTAGAGCCGCTGCTCCACCCACTGGCGAACCGAGCCGAGGGCCGCGGGCACCTTGGCCGGCTCGGTTCCGCCTGCCTGCGCCATGTCGGGTCGGCCCCCGCCCTTGCCACCGACCTGCTGCGCGACGTAGTTCACCAGCTCGCCCGCCTTGAGCTTGGCGGTCAGGTCGGCGGTGACGCCCGCAATCAGGCTCACCTTGCCGCCCTCGGTCGAGCCGAGGACGATGGCCGCTGATTTCAGCTTGTTCTTGAGCTGATCCAGGGTCTCGCGCAGCGTTTTCGCGTCCGCGCCGTCGAGCGTCGTGGCGAGGACTTTCACCCCTTTCACGTCGACGGCCTGAGAAGCGAGGTCCTGACTGCCTCCCATCGCGAGCTTCGAGCGCAGGCGCGCCAGCTCCTTCTCCAATGTCCTCTTCTCCTCGAGCAGGCCGCTCACCGCCTTATCGACCATTCCTCCCCGAGGCAGAACACGGAGGTGTTTGGCAACCTCATGGAACTCCTGCAGTTCGCTGTTCATCAGGGCAAGCGCGCTTGAACCCGTCGTCGCTTCGACGCGGCGGATACCCGCAGCCACCCCTCCTTCCGAATAGATCTTGAATACGCCGATGTCTCCGGTGCGCGCCACGTGCGTGCCACCGCAGAACTCGCGCGAGGAACCGATGTCGAGTACGCGCACCTCGTCGCCGTATTTCTCGCCGAACAGCATCATGGCTCCCGATTTCCTCGCTTCCTCGATCGGCATGATCTGCGCCCGCGTCGGGGTATTCTGCATGATCTCGTTATTGACCCGGAGCTCGATCTCGCGGAGTTCCTGGTCGTTCAAAGGTCTGTCGTGGGCGAAGTCGAAGCGCGTTTTTTCCGCGTCGACTAGCGAGCCCTTCTGCTGCACGTGCGGCCCGAGCACCTCGCGCAAAGCCTTGTGCATAAGGTGCGTTACCGAGTGGTTGCGCATCGTTCGCTTGCGCAGCTCGACATCCACTTTGGCCTCCACCATGTCGCCCACCTTGAGCGTACCTGTCCTGAGCAGACCATGGTGACCGAAAACGTCGGTGTGTATCTTCTGCGTATCGACGACCTGGAAGGTGCCATTGGCAGCAACAAGCTCGCCCTTGTCGCCCACCTGGCCACCCGACTCGGCGTAGAAGGGCGTCGTGTCCAGCACCACTATGGCGGTCTGGCCGGAGTCAATTCGCGGAACACCGGTACCATCGACGTATAAGGCCACAACCTTGCCTTCGGTGCTGAGGCCGTCGTAGCCGACAAAGCGCGTCCTGCCGCCGCTGTATTCGACGCCCGCTTCCATCTTGAACTTGCCCGCGGCGCGGGCGCGCTCGCGCTGGCGCTCCATCGCCGCCTCGAAGCCGGCGTGGTCGATCATGATGCCGCGCTCGCGCGCCATGTCGGCAGTGAGGTCCACGGGAAATCCGAAGGTGTCGTAGAGCTGGAACACGGTTTCGCCGTCGAGCATGCGATCCTCGCGGTGCAGTGCGGCTTCCAGGACTTTCATGCCGTTCTCGAGAGTCTCGGCGAAGCGCTCCTCCTCCGCCTTGAGAACCTGCGTCACCCGCTCCCTCGCCTTCGGCAGCTCGGGATAGGCTTCGCCCATCGCGGCCGACAGGTCGGCGACGAGGCGGTGGAAAAACGGCTCCTTGCGGCCGAGCTTGTAGCCGTGGCGGATCGCCCGCCGGACGATCCGACGAAGCACGTAGCCCCGGCCCTCGTTCCCGGGAATGACGCCGTCCACGATCAGAAACGCGCACGCACGAATGTGGTCGGCGATGACTTTCAGCGAATTGCTCGCGAGGTCCTTCGTTCCCGTCTCGCGCGCCGCGGCGCGGATGAGGTCGCGGAACAGGTCGATCTCGTAGTTCGAGTGCACGCCCTGGAGCACCGCGGCGATGCGCTCAAGGCCCATGCCGGTGTCGACGCAGGGCCTGGGCAGCGGCGTCATCACGCCTTTCTCGTCGCGGTTGAACTGCATGAACACGAGGTTCCAGATCTCGATGTAGCGGTCGCCCTCGGCCTCGCTCGACCCCGGAGGACCGCCCGCGATCCCCGGCCCGTGGTCGTAGAAGATCTCGCTGCACGGTCCGCAGGGGCCGGTGTCGGCCATCTGCCAGAAATTGTCCGAGCCGCCGTCCGGGCGATCGCCGATGCGCACGCAGCGCTCCATCGGGACGCCGATCTCCTTGGTCCAAAGGTCGTACGCCTCGTTGTCGGTCTGGTAGACCGTAACCCAGAGCTTCTCGGCCGGCAGGTGGTAGACATGCGTGAGCAGGTCCCAGGCGAAGCGGATCGCGTCGCGCTTG
>JBGQKK010000068.1:0-12171 GCA_041499545.1 Gammaproteobacteria bacterium
CCCGACGGCCGATTGATCGCCACGCTCATGCCGCTTTCCCGCACGCGCGAGGGGGGATCGCTGGAAATCATCGACCACAAGAATTACGCCGATATCGACCAGCCGGGCGACAATGCGCCCGCCAATCAGCTCGGCCAGAAAGCCGGCCAGTACGCGGTGTCGGAATTGCTGTTCCCGGGCGCCGCCACGTCGCAATACGATGCCATGCGCGACACAGGTGTGTCGCCGCTCGGGCGCTACCGCAATCCGTACCCGCTCTGGGACGGTACCAACCGGGTATTGGCGGTATTCACCGCTTCGCAGCCGCAGCAAGGCACCGATCCCCTAGGCAATCCGACGATGGTCGAAGGAACGCCGCGCTACGGCATCTACATGCTCGACCTCAATTCCAAGACCTTGAGACCGGTGGTGCTGCCGCAGGATGGTTTTTACTTCGCCTTCCCGGTCGCCCTGCAGGCGCGCCCGAAGCCCGCGGTCATCGGGCAGTACACGCCCGACACCAGCATCCCCGCGGGATTCGGCCTGTTCGACGTCCACACGGTCTACGACACCGACGACAAGCAGCGCATGGGCAATGCCGTGCTCGCCACGGGAGAGTCCATCCCGCGCGTTGCCGGCCAGCCGGATATCGCAAGTCTGATGACGCCGGGAACGCCTCAGTACGCGAGCCGCGTGGCGCGCTTTTTCCGCATCACCAAGGCGGTGCCCACGCCCTCGGGCATGAACCGCGAAGCCCTCGGCGAGACGGAATTCGAGATGCAGCAGATCGTCGGTTACGGACTGGTCGAGCCCGACGGCTCGATCCGGGCGCATGTTCCGGCCGACACCGCGATCAACATCACGGTACTCGACGCGAACGGGCGCCAGTTCACCGAGCACACGCATTGGATCCAGGCGCGCGAAGGCGAGCGGCGCTTCTGCAAGGGTTGTCACTCCTCGCGGCTCACCACCACGAATCCGATTCCAGGGGCCGCGGCCACCCAGGCCGAAACGCGGGCTTCGGGCGACGCGAGCTACTCGAACCTGGCGGGCAACCTGTCTTACACGGACTATTGGACACCGCTCTCGAATCCCCAGCTTCCGCCGCAGGCGCCGATTTCCATCACCTACTCGGGTCTGACCGCCTCGCCCGTGAAGGGTCCGGCCTCGTGCGCCACCACCTGGTCGGCCAAAGACTGCGCCATCGTCATCAATTTCCCGGACCACATCCAGCCGATCCTCACCGCCAAGTGCGCAAGCTGCCACAGCGGACTCACCCCGGCGGCGGGGCTCGATCTGAGCGCCACGATGTCGGGCGAGTTCGCGCGCACGCTGGGCTATCAGAGCCTCATGGTCGGGCCTCCGCTGCTCGACGCCAACGGCGAGCCGATCATCACGGTCAACGAGGACGGGGAATTCATGATCGCGCGCGAGGTTCCGCCGGTGACCCCGGGCGGCGCGCGCGGCAGCCGCCTGATCGAGCGCCTGTTCGAGCAGGCGCTGCTCGCCAGCGCGAGCGGCACGACCAAGCGCGCCTTCTGCCGTGCCGGCGGCACGCCCTGCTTCAACAGTGGCGCCTACCAAGACCATACGGCGATTGCGAGCCCGCTGAACGCCTCGGAGAAGCGAATCATCACCGAGTGGATCGACATCGGGGGGACCTATTTCAACGATCCCTACAGCGGGGGCACGCTGCGCTCCGCGGCGGCTCAGCTTTCCGAATCCGTGTTCGCCTGCAAGGTGCAGCCGATCCTGCAGACGAGCTGCGCGAGCTGCCACCAGGCCTTCGGCGGCAACGGAACCAGCAGCGGGCCGGCCAACCCGGGCTTCAAGGCGAACCGCTTCGTGTTGACGGGAAATACCCCGGCGGATTTCGGCGTCACGGCCACGATGGTGACCAACATCGCCGCGCCCGACAGCAGCCTGCTCCTGTTGCGGCCCTCGCGCGCCATCACCGATACGCCTCCGCACCCCGGCGCGACGCCGGCGTTGCCGCCCGCTTCCGCCGACTACAGCTCGATCAGGGCGTGGATCGCCGGCACGCTGACGTGCCAGTAATGGGATGGCGGGGGGGCGTCGCGGTGGGTGCGCTGGTGTTGGCCGGCTGCGGGCCGCAAGTGCCCTCGCAGGCGGTGGCCAACCAGGGCGTCCTGTGCGCCGGCGACTTTCAGGCCTGCGTCATGCCGGTGCTCTCCGGCCAGATTCTCCGTGAGGACGGCGCCACCGTGAGTTGCATGAACAGCACTTGCCACCTTGCCGGCGGCAACGGCGGCCGCTTCACGCTGAGCGCGACGGACTTGAACGCCGATATGCAGGTGGTGCAGACCCTGTCCGATTTGGGGAATCCGCACGCCAGCCCGGTCCTCGCGAAACCGGCTGAGGAGGTCACCCACGGCGGCGGTCGGGTCTTCTCGGGCCGTGGCGACAGCTGCTACCTCGCCATCTTCAACTGGATCAGCAATCAAGTCGATCCCGCCCTGGGTGACGCGAGCCCCTCGTGCGGCAAGTGCGTTCCGGTGGCGAATACGTCCACGAGCTGCGGTTTTTTTCCCTGAGGATGGGTACGCCGGGAGGAGCGGGCCATCACGCAACCAAGGCCGATCCGCACCGTCTTGCCCGATGGTGCTGCTGCGCGCTTTTCGCGTTCGCCCTGCAGGCGTTCGCCGACGAATCGCGCGAGCGCGTATGGGTCGCCGATCCCTATTTGGAGCTGCATACCGGTCCGGGCCGCGCTTACCCGATCTTCGACATAGCGGAGCGGGGGGAGCGCGTGGAAATTCTCAAGCGGCATACCGACTGGTTCAAGGTCAGGACGGCGCGCGACAAGGAGGGGTGGGTGTCGCGCGCACAAATGGAGGCGACGCTCACCGAGGCCGGGGAGAAGAAGACATTTCGCGACGTATTGTTCGACGACTATCTCGCGCGGCGAATGGAGTTCGGGTTCGCCTTCGGCACGCTCAATCACGATCCCCTGTTGTCGGCCTATGCCGGCTACCGCCTGCACGAGAATTTCGTGGTCGAGTTGACGATCGCGCAATCGGCAGGCGATTTCTCCACCACTTCGCTGTACTACGTTTCACTCGTGTCGCAGCCGTTTCCGGACTTGCGGTGGTCGCCTTTCTTCTCGCTCGGGGCGGGCCGTTTCACCAACACGCCGAAGTCCACGCTCGTCAGCGCGATCGAGACCAAGGGAGGCACGGCCAACGCGGCCATCGGCCTGCGTTACTACGTCACGCGCCAGTTCTTCCTTCGCGTCGAGGCGAAGAAGCACGTGGCGCTGATCGACTACAACAGGACGGACGACTATACCGAGCTGTCGGCGGGCGCCGCGTTCTTTTTCTAGCGGGATGACGGACCATGGCGAATGCAGCGTTCCTGGCGGTCTTGATGACGACGATGGGCACGCTCGCCCCGGCCACGGCCATGGCGCAGGGGGCGGGATCGGTCCCGGAGCCCGTGATTCCCGCACAGATAGACCGGCGCGACGTCCGCATTCCGAAGATCAGCGCGAACGACGTGGAGATCGGGGCCTTCGTCGGGATCTTGAGCGTCCAGAATTTCGGCGCGAAGCCTTCCGCCGGCTTGCGCCTGGGCTATCACGTTACGGAAGATTTCTTTCTCGAGGGAACGTACGGGCGCTCGACGGTATCGGATCAATCCTACCGTCAGCTGGGAATCCCCATCTTCAGCAAGGAGGTGATTCCGCTGAGCTACTACTACCTCTCGGTCGGCTGCAACCTGTTTCCGGGGGAGATCTTCCTGGGGAAGGATCGGGCGATGACCTCGGCGGTCTATCTCGTCGGCGGGGTGGGCAGCGTCAATTTCAACAACGAAAGCCACACGGCGTACAACTTCGGGATCGGAATCCGCGTCCTTCCCGTGGATTGGCTCTCGATGCGCTTCGAGATGAGGGACCAGATGTTCAGCTCCGATCTGCTGGGCAAGAACGAGCTCAAGCACAATTTCGAGATGACGCTGGGCCTGGCGGCTTACTTTTGAGGGAGCGGCGAGATGAATTCACGAGGACGTCCTTTCACTGCTCCCTTCGCGCTCGCGATTCTGGCCCTTGTCGGCGCGGGAAACGTCGCGGCGTTGCCGCCCGCCGGAAAGATGGCACCCGACTTCGCATCGAAGAGCGACAGCGGCCGCAACGTCCGCCTGAGCGAGCTGCGCGGCCAGGTCGTGCTGATCAATTTCTGGGCGAGCTGGTGCAGCCCCTGTCGTCAGGAGTTGCCGCTGCTGAACAAGATCTACGCGCAATATCGCGCCGCAGGCTTCATGCTGCTCGCGGTCAACGTGGACGATAACCGCAAGGACGCCGATGCGATGCTGAAGCGGCTCGATCTGCGCTTTCCGACGCTGTTCGACGGCGGCAAGAGCGTGGCGAAGCTGTACGGCGTGGATACCATGCCCGCCACGCTGGTGATCGACCGCGACGGGCGCGTGCGTTACGTGCACCGCGGCTACTACGAGGGCTACGAGAGGAAGTACGAACAGCAGGTACGGGAGCTGCTCAAGGAATGAAACCGAGCGCGTCACTGGCGGTTGTCGCGGCGATCTGTCTCGGCGCTTGCGCCGCCGAGCCCTGGGTCAAGCCTTATGAGCGCGGCTTGCTGGCCGACCCGTTCATGAGCGTCTCGCGCGACCCCTTGTCGGACAAGGTGCTGCAGCACGTCCACGACGTTCGCGAGGGTGCACGCGGCGCCACCGTGGCGGAGGGGGGCGGATGCGGATGCAACTGAGAACCATCGTGCGCGCCCTTTGGCTGGCGCTGGCGGGTCTTTTTGCCGCGCCGGCTCGAGCGGCGCTGCTCCCCGAAGACCGCGCGGATCTCCTGTATCACTATTACAACGGCGGCGGAACCAAGGTGGACGGGCCGGCGCTCTTGGTTCGCAAGGGAATCGGCGAGCGCGTGTCGGCCTATGCCTCGTACTTCGTCGACAACGTGAGCTGCGCCTCGATCGACGTCGTGACCACGGCCAGTCCGTTCAAGGAGAAACGACACGAGTACGGCGCCGGCGTCGACTACCTGCACCGCAACACGACCATGGGACTCTCCGTCCTGCGCAGCAACGAGCCCGATTATGTAAGCAGTACAGTCGGCGCCACGGTGGCGCACGAAGTATTCGACGGCCTGACGACCGTCAGCCTCGGGTACAGCCAGAGCCGGGCCGATGTCGGCAAGGCGCACACGGATTTCTCCGACCACGCCAATCGCTATCAATACAAGGCCGGCGTTTCCCAGGTCGTCACCAAGAGCCTGCTGATGACTCTCAATTACGAGGCGATCCTGGAGGACGGTTATCTGCAGAGCCCCTATCGCTCGGCGCGCCTGCTCGGATTGTCGGTTCCGGAGTCGTATCCCCGTACGCGCGACAGCTACGCGGTGGCGTTCGGCGCGGTCAAGGGACTGGATTCGAGCGACGGCCGGCTCAGGTCCTCCGGGTATCTGCGCTACCGTTATTTCTGGGATACCTGGAGCATTCGCGCCCAGACGGTCGAGCTGGGATACGCGAGCCGCCTCGACGAGCGCTGGCTGGTCGAGCCGCGCTTCCGCCACTACAAGCAATCGGCAGCGTCGTTTTACGCCGACGACTTCACCACGCAGATGGTCTTCATGGCGCGGGACCGCGAGTTGAGCGACTTCTCGAACAACGCGCTCGGCGTCAGGGCCAGTTATCCATTGTTCAGCAATCGCTTCAATCTCAGCCGCGCAACCTTGAATCTCGATTACGAGTTCATCCGCTACAAGTACAACAACTTCACCGATGTGCGCACGGGCCAATTGTATTCGTACCAGGCCAATGTCTTTCAATTGTTCCTGTCGGGATGGTTCTAAGGAGGGAAACGATCATGAAGCTTCGTTCGAGCAGGCTTTTCCGAGCGGTGCCGGGCGTCCTCGGGGCGCTGGCGCTCGCCGCCGGCCTGGCGATGGCGGCGGAGCCGGCCAAGACCCCGCCGCGCGATGCCCAGGGTCTCGACACGAGAGTCCAGTCGCTCAAGCAGGAGGCGATGGAGCTCAATCGCGATCTGCTCGTGCTCGAGGAGGACCTCCTTTTTCCCGCGAGCACGCAGGTGGCCGTATTCGTCTCCGTCGACGTGGGGACGCTGTTCGACCTCGACTCGGTGCAGCTCAAGCTCGACGACTCGGTCGTGACCAACTATCTCTATACCGAACGCGAGCTGCGGGCCCTGCATCGCGGCGGCGTGCAGCGGCTCTATATGGGAAATCTCAAGACCGGCAAGCACGAGCTGGTTGCCGTGTTTACCGGAAAGGGGCCTCGTTGGCGCGATTACCGGCGCGGTGCGACGCTGAGCTTCGACAAGGGGACCGACCCCAAGTACATCGAGCTTCAGATCCGGGACGAGACGCGCGGCCAGCGGCCGGAGTTCCACGTCAAGGAATGGTGAACGCGTGATGGCGCGAGCCTTGCACGGGAGGGTTGGAGCCCTATGCGCGGCCCTCGCGTGCGTGGCGGCGTTCGCCGCGGGCGGCGCGCGCGCGGACGAAGCGCGCGCGGTAAAGGATCCGCAGTTCGGCGAAGTCCTGTTCTTCTTCTTCCAGGAAGACTATTTTTCGGCGCTGACACGACTCATGACGGCGCAGCATTTCGGGCGCGTGCCGCATCACGGCGATGAAGCCGAGTTGCTGCGCGGCGGCATGCTGCTGTCGTACGGGCTGCACCAGGAAGCCGGCCGCATCTTCCAGGCGCTCATCGACGCGGGCGCGCCTTTGCCGGTCCGGGACCGGGCCTGGTTCTACCTCGCCAAGATCCGCTATCAGCGCGGCTACACCGCAGAGGCCGAGGATGCGATCGCGCGCGTGCGCGGTCGATTGCCCGGGGATCTCGAAGACGAGCGGCTCGTATTGCACGCCACTTTGCTCATGCGTCGCCGGCAATATCCCGAGGCGATTCTCATGCTGCGACAGACCTCCAGCCGTTCAGGGTGGGCTGCCTACGGACGCTACAACCTGGGTGTGGCGCTGATGCAGGCGGGGTTGCGCAACGGCGGCGTAGAGCTGCTCGACGAGATCGGCCGCAGTCGCGCGGGCGGCGAGGAGCTCACGGCGCTGCGGGACAAGGCCAACGTCGCACTCGCGTACTCGTTCCTGCAGAGCGGCGCTCCGGCCCGGGCCGAGCCCTATCTCGAGCGGGTGCGGCTCGACGGCTTGTTGTCCAACAAGGCCCTGCTGGGTCTGGGGTGGGCGCACGCCGCGCTCAACGAGTATGAGCGCGCGCTGGTGCCGTGGACGGAGCTTGCGGATCGCTCGATGGAGGACACCGCGGTGCAGGAATCGCTGCTCGCCGTGCCGTTCGCCTTGAGCAAGCTCGGCGCGTACCGCCAGTCGCTCGCCAACTACGAACGCGCGCTCGACGCCTATACGCGCGAGATCGCGCGGCTCGACGAGGCGATCGCGGCGATCCGCGGCGGAGCGCTGGTCGAGAACATCCTGCGCGAGAACCCGGGAGAGGAATCGGGATGGTTCTGGCGCGTGCGCCGGCTGCCGGACGCGCCCGAGGGGCGCTACCTCGCGGAGCTGCTCGCGAGTCATGGTTTTCAGGAGGGATTGAAGAACTACCGCGATCTCCGGTTCCTCGCCCGCAATCTCCAGGCCTGGGCGCAAAGCATGGCGACCTATCGCGACATGCTCGCCACCCGCCGGCAGGGGTTCGCGCAACGGCTGCCGCGGGTGATCGCAGGCGAGCGAGCGCTCCAGACCGAGCGGCTGCGCGCAGCCCATGCGCGCGAGGTCCAGGGACTGGAGCGCATCGAGCGCGAAGAGGACGCCGAGGCGCTCGCGGCGGAAAAGGAACGCGCGTTCGCCGTACGCCTGGAGCGCGTGCGCGCGGGAATCGGGCGTCTCGACCCCGCGCAGCGCGAAGCGGCGCAGGAGAAATATCGCCTGCTGCGCGGCTTGCTCACATGGGATCTGTCGGCGCAGTACAGCACGCGCCTGCGGGAGGAGAAGAAGGCGCTGCAGGAGGCGGGCAGGTCGATCGCCCAGGCCGAAGCGCGGCGCGAAGCCTTGCTGCAAGCTCAGGCGCAGATGCCCGCCAGGTTCGATGAATTCGAGGCACGCATCGACGCATTGCGCGGCCGGGTCGAGCGTGCGCAGGCCGATGTCGCCGCCGCCGCGCGAGCACAGGAAGAGTACCTGGCCGAGCTCGGGGCGGCCGAGCTCGCCCGGCGGCGCGAGCAGCTGGCGACCTACGTGACCCAGGCGCGTTTCGCGGTGGCGCAGATCTACGATCAGGCGGTGCGCACGACGGAGAAAACGCCGTGAAGCGACTCGCCGCCGTGGCTGGCGCCTGTGTGCTCGCGGCCTGCGCCGCCTCGCGCCAAGCCGGGAGCCCCGTGGGGGAGACGCTGGCGAGCCTCGAGCGGCGACAGATGGTCGTGGAGCGCGACGCCGCGCTCGATGCCAGCCGCGCCGCCGCGATCCAGGCCTATCGCAAGTTTCTCGACGCCGCCCCGGGCGACCGCATGCGTCCGGAGGCGATGCGCCGGCTCGGCGATCTCGAGATCGAACAGGCTCGGGAAGGATCGCCCGAGGCCTCGGCCGCGCGCAAATATCGCGACGCGGTCGAGGTGTACGAGGATCTGCTGCGGACCTATCCTGCCCATGCGGGCAACGACCGCGTGCTCTACCAGCTGTCGCAGGCCTACGACCAAACCGGCGATCTCGGGCACTCGCTCGCGACCCTGAATCGCCTGGTGACGCAATATCCCCGAAGCGTCTACCGCGAAGAAGCCGAGTTCCGCCGCGGCGAGGTGCTGTTCGCGCTGGGCCGCTTCCCCGAGGCCGAGCGGGCCTACGGGGCCGTCTTGCAGAAGGGCGAATCGTCCGCGTTTCACGAGCGCGCGCTCTACATGCACGGCTGGTCGCTGTTCAAGCAGGCCCGTCTCGAGGAGGCACTGCAGTCCTTTTTCGTCGTGCTCGACCGCAAGCTCGTCGGCCGCGACAACGGCGCGGCCCTGGAGGAAGTGCCGGGGCTCACGCGCGCCGACCGCGAGCTCACCGAGGACACTTTCCGGGTGGTGAGCCTGAGCCTGGCGAACCTCCAGGGGCCGGGCACGATACCCAAGTATTTCTCGACGCCCGCGCGGCGCGAATACGAATTTCGCGTCTATCAGCAGCTCGGCGAGCTCTACTTCAAGCAGGAGCGCGTCGAGGACGGGGCCAACGCGCTCAACGCGTTCGCGCGCCGCTACCCGACGCATCCGCAGTCGCCGCTCATGCAATCGAGGGTGATTCAGGCCTATCAGCAAGCGGGATTCGCCGCGCTTGCGCTCGAGGCAAAGAAGGAATTCGTCCTGCGCTACGGGGTCAAGAGCGAGTTTCGGCGGGCCAACAGCGACCCCGTGTACGATCGCGTGCTGCCGCACGTGAAGACGCATGTCGAGGAGCTGGCGCGCCACTATCATGCCGCGGCGCAAAAGTCCAAGAAGAGCGAAGACTACCGGGAAGCGGCGCGCTGGTACCGCGTTTATGTCGATTCCTTCCCCGCCGATCCGCGCGCGCCGGCCCTGCATTTCCTGCTGGCGGAGTCGCTGTTCGAGGACAGGGGATTCGCGGCGGCGGCGGCGGAGTACGAACGCACGGCGTACCAGTACCCGCGCCACGAGAAAGCGGCCGACGCGGGTTATGCCGCGCTGCTCGCGTACGCGCAGCAGGAGAAACTCGCCAAGGGCGAGGAGCTGCGCTCGGTGCGGCGCCGGTCGGTGGAGAGCGCGCAGCGATTCACGCAAGCCAACCCGGCCGACGGGCGCGTGCCCGCGGTTCTCGTCGATGCCGCGGAGAAGAGCTACGCCGGCGGCGATACCGATTCCGCTCGCGCCCTGGCCGGGCAGGTGCTCGCTTTGCGGCCGCTGCCGGCGGCCGGCTTGCGCCGCACCGCATGGACCGTGGTCGGGCACGTCGAGTTCCAGCAGGGAGGCTTCGAGCGCTCGGAGCGCGCATACCGGGAAGCGCTGGCGCTCACGCCCGAGAAGTCCCCGAATCGCGCCGCCCTGACCGACGGGCTCGCGGCTTCGGTCTACAAGCAGGGCGAGCAGGCACGCGCCGCGGGCCAGATGCGCGCCGCGGCGGATCATTTCCTGCGCGTCGGAAGCGTGGCGCCGAGCTCGCCGATGCGGGCGAATGCGGAGTACGACGCCGCGGCGGCCTTGATCGGGCTCAAGGATTGGACCGCCGCCGCGGGAGTGCTCGAGGGTTTTCGCCGCGCCTACCCGAAGCATCCCTTGCAGGCCGAGGTGCCCGGAAAACTCGCCGTTTGCTACGTCGAAAGCGGCCAACCGCTCAAGGCGGCCGCTGAGTTCGAGGCGATCTCGGGAACAAACAAGGACGTGGCGTTTGCGCGCGACGCGCTGTGGCAGGCGGCGGAGCTGTACGACAAGGCCGGCCAGGAGCGCAACTCCGCGGCGGCTTACGAACGTTACGTGCGCCTGTATCCCAGACCGCTCGAGCCCGCCGTCGAAGCCCGCTACCGGCTCGCCGAAATGTCCCGCAAGCAGGGCCGCCCGGCGCAGCGCCAGGCCTGGTCGCGCGACCTTGTCGAGGCCGATCAGAAAGGCGGAAACCAGCGCACGGACCGCACGCGCACTCTCGGTTCGCTCAGCGCTCTCGTGATGGCCGAACCCCTGGAGGAGGCGTATCGACACGTGCGCCTCGCCGAGCCGCTGAAGAAGAATCTCAAGCTCAAGAAAGCCAAGATGCAGCAGGTGCTGCAGGCCTACGCCGTGGCCGCGGACTACGGCGTGGCGGAAGTGGCGACGACGGCCACCTACCGCACCGCCGAGCTGTACGGGGATTTCGGCAAGGCGCTGCTCGACTCGCAGCGTCCGAAGGGGCTCTCCAAGGACGAACTGGAGCAGTACAACGTGATGCTCGAGGAGCAGGCGTATCCCTTCGAGGAAAAGGCGATCGAGCTGCACGAGATCAACGCCCGCCGAACGCGCGCAGGGGTCTACGACGACTGGGTCAAGAAGAGCTTCGCGGCGCTCGCCAAGCTGCGCCCGGTCCGCTACGCCAAGGCCGAAAAGGGCGAGGGGGTGTTCAATGCCCTGCATTAGCCGGATACCGGGGCTTGCGATCCTGATGGTCTCCGCGTCGCTGTCAGGTTGCGCGGCGTGGTTTCCGCTCGTCCCGGAGGAAGCCCCGGCGGCGCAGCCGAAGCCGGTGAAGGCGGAGCCGCCGGCGCAGAAATCGATGAAGGCGGAACCCCCGGCGCAGAATGCAGGGCAAGCGGAGCCGCCGGTGAGCCCGGAGTCGCTCCAGCTGTACCAGCAGGCGCTCGCCGCGCTCGGCGCCGGCCGCTACCCCGAGGCCGAACGCGCGCTGCTCGCCGTGGTGCGCCGCGAGCCCGAGCTCGCCGGCCCGCACGCGAATCTCGGCGTTGTCTACGCGCGCACGGGGCGAGCAGAGCAGGCGTTCGACTCGCTCAAGCAGGCGGTCCGCCTCAATCCCAAGCGCGCCGTCTACTACAACGAGCTCGGCATGATGTCGCGGCGCGAGGGCAGATTCGACGAGGCGCACGGCTATTACGCGAAAGCGCTCGAGCTCGATCCGAACTGCGCCCACGCGCATCTCAATATGGGGATTCTGTACGATCTCTATCTGCAGGACCCCGCGAAAGCCATGCAGCACTATCAGCGTTACCGGGAATTGACGCCGAGCGAGGCGGGAACGGTGACGAAATGGATCGCCGATCTGCAGCAGCGCGGTCGCTCGACCGAACAGGCCAAAGGAGGTAAGAGCGGATGAAACCGAAGAAGCTTTCCATCGCCTTACTGACGTTCCTTGTCGTGCCGGCCTGGGCCGCCGACCGCGCCGATCTCGAAGGCACGCAGATTCTCGGCAGCCGCGAGTTGCCGAAGGTGCTGTACATCGTCCCGTGGAAGCAGCCGCTGCCGACCGAGCTGGTCGGCCGTCCGGCGAGCAGCCTGCTCGACGAGGTGCTTTCGCCGATAGACCGCGACGTGTTCGAGCGCCAGGTCCGCTATCACTCCCTGCTCAAGCCGCGCCCGCCGGATGCCGACGGCAAGGTCAAATAACGATTCCGGCAGCGCACAAATTCATTTTTCGGAGATCAAGCGATGAACACTTACAGCACGGTAGTCAAGTTTTTCCAGGACAGCGGGGTCTTCATCTACCCGAGCATTCTCATCATGGCGATCGGTCTCGCGATC
>JBGQKK010000069.1:0-12075 GCA_041499545.1 Gammaproteobacteria bacterium
CCCGCGCGCCCGCGCTCCACCGCGTCCGAGTTGTACACATCCCAGCCCTGCTTCACGAAATAATTCAGCCAGCCCTCGCGCCCGTCGGGCGTCGTCTCGTACGAGACGCCCGTGAGCCCGCCGCCGTGCCACATCAACAGCGGCACCGCCCCGCGGCGATTCGCCGGCAGAAAATACTGCACGTACATCGCCTCCACCGAATACGTCCCGTTCAAATCCACCTTCGCCGGCACCCCGCCCGGCGTGAACACCACCTCCTTCACCGGCTTCCCGGAAATCTCCACATCGCGCCCGCCGACATGGAACGAGCCCATGTCGCGGAGGGCGTAGGGGGCGGAGGTGCAGGCGGTGAGGAGTACGGCAATTGGAACGAGCATCGTGCGCATCTGATCTCCCGGAGTTTGCGACCTAGGATAGCCTAGGTTGGCGCGGTTTAACGACTCAGGCCGCGTGGATGTGCAACTGGACAAAGTCCGCTAATACGGTCGGCCGCAATTGACGGTTAGGCATTCCGGCTCATCCGAGCAGAACGCTCACGCCACCGCCGATCAATGGGGCCAAGATGGCCACTCCGGAGCGCAAGCTCTGTTCAGCCGTTGTTTCCAGTCGGAGCGCCCGCCCCAGCGTTTCGCGTTTCGAGAATTGTTCGGCCCAAGTGGACGATCCAACCGATTGGATCGGATAGACCTGATTCAGAAGACGGAGCGCTGTTTCGCGAAGGGCCACGAACACAGGCAAGTAGATAAGCGCCACGAGAAGAGTGAAATAGGCCCCGTAGGCGAGTACCAATACGGCTGGAAAGGCTTCTCCGCTATACCCGACAGCTAGAAGAGCCTTGCGCAACGCGCCGAGCGAGAGAGTAGCCACTCCGATCATTCCCCCAAGAATCAGGAGAAAAGTTTCAGCGTAGTCTCGCAGCCCTAGATATTGGGCGAGATCGCGACCATTTTCGTTTCCGTCCGCGAACAGGCTAACGGTCGCAGAGCGGACAAGGAGCAATCCCAGAACCGCGAGCAGCGAGGTCAAAAACGCAACTACTGCGAACACCATGATCTTTGCGCTGTGATGCGCTAGAGGCCAATATCCTTCAGAGAGGAAAAGTGCACGCGGCACGGCAGCTGGAAGCGAGAACAGCAAAGCAAAGGCCATTGCAGCCACACTCACTTCAACCTTTCCTTGGATAAAATGCTTTTCGAGTGTTCTTAAAGCCCTAAGAAGGGGTTGGAACACGACCGCGAGCACGCCCGCTTGAGTGGCCATCAGGAATACCCAGACCGCGAAAGCCGAGGTCCCAGAAAAGCGCTCGCTCTGCGGAGTCGATTCAAAATCGTAGAGCACGATTCCGACAGACAGAAGGACAGCTCCTAGCGTCATGAGCAGGGTCGTATGGACTCGCTCGTTGAAGAAATCCGGCATGCGAGATCGCTAACCTCCAAAATGACCGGCACCTTTCGGCGTCTGCTCCGCTGACAATCTAGTCGTCATTAGGATTCGTTCTAAGAACGGATTGCGCCAAGCCATAGAGATAGTGTCACCTCTTGACGTGTTTACTGCTCCTCCTCCACCGGTGCCTTGTGCTTGCTCACGAGCTGCGCCTGGGTGTGCGGCGGTACGGGCGCGTAGTGCGAGAAATCGATGGAGTACGATCCTTGGCCGCCCGTGACGGATTTGAGCCGCGTCTGGTAGTCGGACAGTTCCGATAGCGGCGCGATGCCCTTGATGGCGATCATGTCGCCGCCCGCGGAGTCGGTGCCGTTGACTTGCCCGCGCTTGCCGGACAGGTCGGAGGTCAGGTCGCCCATGTATTTGTCGGGGGCGTTGATTTCGATGTGGACGATGGGCTCGAGGATGATCGCCCCGGCCTTGGAAAAGGCGTCGACGATGGCCTTTCGCCCCGCCGACACGAACGCGACTTCCTTGGAGTCGACGGCGTGGTGCTTGCCGTCGTATACAGTCACCCGGATGTCGTGCACCGGGTAGCCGGCGATCACTCCGGAATCGAGCGCCATCCGCACGCCCTTTTCCACCGCCGGGATGAAGACGTTGGGGATGACCCCGCCCTTCACCTTGTCGACGAACTCGAAGCCCTTGCCGCGCGGAAGAGGTTCCACTCTCAGGAACACCTCGCCGAACTGGCCCGCGCCTCCGGTCTGCTTCTTGTGGCGGCAGTGGCCTTCGGCCAGGCGCGTGATGGTCTCGCGGTAGGGGATCTTGGGCGGCTTGGTCGAGAGCTCCATCTTGTACTGCTGCATCATCTTGTCGAGCTTGACGCGCATGTGCAGGTCGCCCAGGCCGCGGATCACGGTCTCGTTGGTGGTCGCGTGGCGCTCGAGCTTGAAGCACGGATCCTCCATCTCGAGCTTGTGCAGCACCTCGAACAGCCGCTGCTCGTCCCCCTTCTTCTTCGGCTCGACCGCGATGCCGTGCATGGGCACGGGGAATTCGAGCGGCCGCAGATGAATATGGTCCTCGTCGTGCGAATCGTGCAGCACGCAGTCGAACTCGATTTCCTCGACCTTGGTCACCGCGCCGATGTCCCCGGGCACGAGCGAGTCGGTCTCGACGTAGTCCTTGCCCTGGATGAGGAACAGATGCCCGGCCTTGAACGGCCGCTTGCCGCTGCCGATGAAGAGCTGCGAGTTGGGGGTCATCGTCCCCTGGTGCACGCGAAAGATCCCCACCTTCCCGACGAAGGGATCGATGACGATCTTGAACACGTGTGCGAGCACGTGCGCCTTCGCCCCGGGCACGGCGTAGAACTCCTGCGCCTCGGCGCCCTCCCCTTTCAGGAACGGCGGCGCGTTGCCCTCGGTCGCGTTGGGCGCGAGATTGACGAAGATATCGAGCAGCGCCTCGACCCCCGCGCCGTTCCTCGCGGAAGTGAAGCACACCGGGATGAGATGGCCCTCGCGCAGCGCCTTCTCGAAGGGCGCGTGCAGCGCCTCGGGCTCGATCTCTCCCTGCTCGAGATACTTCTCCATCAGCTTCTCGTCCACCTCCACCACCTGGTCGACCAGCGCCGAGTGCGCCGCCTTGACCGTGGAAAAATCCGCTTCCCCGTCGGGATTGAAGAAGCAGTCGACCACGTCGGTGGCCCCCTGCGCGGGCAGGTTGATCGGCAGGCACTCCTTGCCGATCGACTGCTGGATCTTCGCAAGCATGGATTCGAGATCGGCGTTCTCGGCGTCGATGCGGTTCACCACGATCATGCGGCAGAGATTCCGCTTCGCCGCCCATTTGAGCATCCGGTCGGTGGCGAGCTGCACGCCCGTCTCGGCGTTGATCACGATCACCGCGGTCTCGACCGCCGCGAGCGCGCCGATCGCCTGCCCCATGAAATCGGGCGACCCCGGCGTGTCGATCAGGTGGACGTGCGTGCCCTTCCAGCCGAAATTCACGATCGCCGAGTTGAGCGAGTGCTTGTACTCCTTCTCCAGCGGATCGAAGTCGCAGACCGTGTTGCCGCGCTCGACGCTCCCCGCGGCCGGGATCGCGCCCGCCTTGGCGAGCAGCGCCTCGGCGAGCGTGGTCTTGCCCGAGCCCGTGTGGCCTACCAGCGCTACAGTACGAATGGATTCCGTCGCGTACTTCGCCATGAAATGCCTCCCAAACAAGAATTGCTGCGCCGCTCCCGGAGAAGCGCGCAGAGCGAATAAGCGGGGACTGCCCTCACTCTACCCTCGGGGGCGCGGCGCCGTCAAAACCGGCCCCCGGCGCCGAACGTGCCGATGATGAAGCGCGCCAGGCCGTAGCCGATCCAGTAGGGAATGCGCCGCCACAGCGGCTGCCTGAACCAGCGCGTCTTTGCCACCACGCGCGCGCCCTGCTCGATGGCCGCGCGCAGCGACGCGCGCAATTCGCCGGCGAAGCGCCGGTCCTCGGCGATCAGGTTGGCTTCTCGCGCGAGCAGCAGGCTGAACGGATCGATGTTCGAGGAGCCCACCGTCGCCCAGTGCCCGTCCATCACCGCGACCTTCGCGTGAAGAAAGCTCCTGTGGTACTCGTAGATCTCCACGCCCGCCTCGAGCAGCGTGCCGTACAGCGCGCGCGAGGCATAGTGCAGCAGCAGGTACTCGACGCGCCCCTGCAGGAGCAGCACCACGCTCACGCCGCGGCCGGCGGCGGCCACCAGCGTGCGGCGAAAGCGCCGGCCGGGGAGGAAGTAGGCGCTCGCGATGATGATCTCCTGCTGCGCGGATTCGATCGCCTCGAGATACGCCTCCTCGATGTCCCTGCGGTGGCGGAAATTGTCGCGCACCACCAGCGCCGCGTTCTGGCCGCCTTTGCGCTCGAGGGCCGGCGCCGGCGTGCGCTTCACGCGCCAGCTGCGCTCGAGCCTCGCCAGCGCGATGCGGTTCCACAGCCGCTCGACCTCCTCGCGGATCGGAGCGACGAGCGGGCCCTCGACTTTCACGGCGTAGTCGTAGCGCGGCGGCTTCTGGCGGGGCGTGTCGAAGTCGTCGATGATGTTGATGCCGCCGACGAAGGCGACGTGGGTGTCCGCGACCACGAGCTTGCGGTGCATGCGCCGCAGCCGGTCGCGCCGCCAGGGGAACGGAAAGATTGCCGGACGGAACACGAGCAGCCGCGCCCCCGCATGGCGCAGGTCGTCGACGAGCTCGCCCGGCATGTCCCTCGAGCCGAAGCCGTCGACCAGCACGTGGACGGCCACGCCGCGCAAGGCGGCCTCGCACAAGGCGCTCGTGATGCGCCGCCCGGTGGCATCGCCCGAGTAGATGTAGGTTTCCAGGAAGACGGCGCTTCGCGCCCCGGCTATCGCCGCCTCGAGCGCGGGGAAGTACTCCACGCCCGAGCGCAGCAGTCTCAGGCGGTTTCCGTGCAGGAACTTGGCGGCCACGCCGGCGAGCTCACTCGAGCCGCAGGTGGGCCGACAGCGGCGCGTGGTCCGAAATGCGCCGCCACGAGCGGCCGCGGTGGGTTTCGGTGTGCTCGACCTCCAGACCGCGCACGTAGATGCGGTCCAGGCGCAGCATCGGAAACGCGCTGGGGAAGCTTCGCGCGGGCCGGCCCCAGCGGTCGGCGAGCGCCTCGTGCAGGTCGAGGGCGGAAGCGAGCCGCTTGCCGGCGAGGTTGCGCCAGTCGTTGAAGTCGCCCGCAACCACGAGCGGCGCGCGCTGGGGCACCTCGCGCTGCATGCGCTCGATCAGCGCGCCGACCTGGTGCCGGCGGCCGCGCTCGTGCAGGGAGAGATGAATGCACACGCAGTGCAGCGTCGTGCCGGCGCCCGGAACCGCGATCTCACAATGCAGCATCCCGCGGCTCTCCAGGTTGTGCGTCGAGATGTCCTGGTTCTCCGCGCGCACGATCGGGTAGCGGCTGAGGATCGCGTTGCCGTGATGGCCGTGATCGTACACCGCGTTCCTGCCGTACGCATAGTCGTTCCAGACCTCGTCCGCCAGGAATTCGTACTGGGGCTCGTCGGGCCACTCCTCGAAGCGCGAGGCGTGACGGCGGTGCTGCCCCTGGACTTCCTGGAGGAAGATGATATCGGCATCGAGCGAGCGCAGATGATCGCGCAGCTCGTGGATCATCAGGCGGCGATTGAACTGCGAAAAGCCCTTGTGGATGTTGTAGGTGGCGACGTGGAGTTTCACACGGTGCCTTGATCTGTTGTCGGGCAAAAGCGACACATCGGGCTGCTATTTTGTCAGAAAAGCCCTGGAGCCAGCCGCCCGGAGTTGGAAAACACTCCTATTTGGACTAAGCTTGCGGCGCTCCGGGTCGCAGCCCGGGGATTTTTCACGTTCCTGAGGAGAGCGGTACGAGCGAACCCAGATGGATGTTGGTCGGGATAGGGGGAGGGCGTCCGGACCAAGCCTCTGGATGTCTCGGCTCAATGAGCAGCCCGCAGTGTTCGAATCGAAGCCTCCAACAAAAAAGCTTTACTTCCACCACGAAAGGACGCTCTACATGAAGAAACTTCTGATCGCATCGGCAGTCTCCGCCGCGCTCGCGGCTCCCGCCACAGCCCTCGCGCAGCAAGGGAGGGTACCCACGCTCGGGCAGGTGCTCGACGCCTCGGGAATCAGCGTCAACGGCTACATCGACGCGGCGTACTCCTGGGCGAACAAGAACCAGCAGGCATTCACCGACAGGGTGTTCGACCAGCAGAACAACTCCTTCAGCCTGCACCAGTTCGGCCTGACGGCCGCCAAGCAGCCGAAGGAAGGCTTCGGCGGCCTGGTCAATATCACGGTGGGCCAGGATTCCCAGTTCATCCACTCGTTCCCTGAGACGAGCGCCTCGACGTTCGACCTTACCCAGGCCTACGGGAGCTATTCCTCGGGCGCCCTGACGCTGATCGGCGGGAAGTTCACGACGCTCGCCGGAACCGAGGTGATCGCGAGCACGGGCAACACCACCTTCTCGCGCTCGATCCTATTCGGCGCCATTCCGTTCACCCACACTGGCGTACGCGCGAGCTACGCGCCCACCGACACCATCACCTTGTACGGCGGCTTGAACAACGGCTGGGATCAGCTCAGCGACGCGAACCGGAGCAAGACGGCAGAGATCGGCGCGACGTTCAGTACCAAGGCGCTGACGCTCACGGCCTCCGGCTATTTCGGGAGTGACCCGGCGAATCCTCAGCTCGGCACCGGTGCGAACGGCGAGCGCGACCTGATCGACGTGGTCGCGAACTTCACCGTCAGCAATTCGATCAGCTTCGGCGGCGAGCTCCTGACCTTCAAGCAGGACCTAGGCGCGACGACCGTGAAATACGACGGCGCGGCGCTCTATTTCACGATGATGCTCGACCCGAAGTGGCGCGGGGTGGTGCGAGGCGAATACTTCAACGACAAGAACGGCTTCCACTTCGCCACGGCGCAGGCGACGAAGTACTACGAGGGGACGCTGTGCGTCTCGTACCTGCCGACGAGCAGCTTCGAGGCGCGCACCGAGGTGCGGATGGACAAGGCTAGCAACTCCGTGTTCATCGATAGCGACGGCTCCACCTCCAAGAGCATGATGAGCTTCGCCCTGCAGGGGATATACAAGTTCTGAAGCCGGGACGCAGCAAAGGAACGGGCGGCCGAGCGCCGCCCGTTTTTTTTGAGGCCTACTGCTTGGCGCCCCGGGCAAGCGCGTCGCGGCGCTGGATCTCGGTCACCATGGCGCGGAATCGCCGCTCGATCAGCCTGTTTACGATCGGCATCCCGATCAAGGGAGGGATGGCGAAGTCCGGGTCGAAGCGTCCCGAGTAGTCGAGCCTCACGCCCGAGGCGGAGGTGCTGAGCTCGTAGCGCGTCTCCAGTCCCCTGACGTTGCCCTCCAGTCCGCGCGCGCTGATGCGGCTCGGGGGCTCCTCGTGAACCTCCAGAACCACGATGACCGGTTCCTTGTAGAAGAGGAATCCCACGTCGCCCTTCTGCTCGACGAGGACCACGTTGCCGTGTCGCGAGAGCACCCGCGAGCTCTTCATGTCGGGAATGAACTTCGCCAGCTGGTCGTAGTCGGAGAGCACCGTCCAGGCGACTTGCGGATCCACGCGCATGACCGCCCACGCGGATATCGTGACGAACTCGCCGTCCCGGCCGGTACGAACAGAGAGGTCCTGCGCCTGCGCAAAGCACGACACGCACCACGCGGCGGCGAGCGCCAGGTGCGCGAAGAGCGCGGCGTTCAGTCTCACAACCATCCGACAGGATGCCCGGCCGGGCGTTCCCGCGCAACCCGGAATTTCACGCAGCGGCGGCGCCGGTTCTTGCGGGTAGGGCGAGAATCGCGTCGCGGTTCGTCCAGGACAGAGTGAGCGCCGCGGCCTCGCGCCAGGGCAGCCACTGGTAGCCCAGGTGCTCCGCCGGATCGAGCGTGACCGCGAGGGGCCCGGGCAAGACCATGCTGAACACGCGCTCGAGGTTGTGGGTAACGCCGGGCGCGTAGCGGCTCTGGTGCTTCTTGAAGATCTCGAAGCGGTTCTCGATGCCCCAATCGCGCAGCTCGTAGCGGGTCGCGTCCAGCCCCGTCTCCTCGCGCACCTCCCGGACCGCGGTGTTGCGCCAGGGCTCGGCCTCGCTCGCGACGCTTCCGGTGACCGATTGCCAGAAGTCGGTCCACCCGGCGCGCTCCATCATCAGCACCTGCAGGTCCGCAGTGTGGATCACCACCAGCACCGAGCGGGGAATTTTGTAAACAGTGGTCATATTGCGGGAGGCCGGGAATAATAGTCCAAAGGAGGGATCATGAGCATCCGACTGTTGGCTCTCGCCGCCATGCTCGCGTGCGGCGCGGCCAGCGCGCAGGACAAATGGCCTTCGCGGCCGATACGCCTGATTTCGACCTCGGTCGCCGGCGGCAACATCGACGTCATGTGCCGCATCATCGCCGAGAAACTCTCGCTGCGGCTCGGGCAGCCGGTGGTCGTCGACAACCGTCCCGGCGCCGCGACCGTGCTCGGCACCGCCGAGGCCGCCAAGGCGCCGCCCGACGGCTACACCTTTCTCGTCACCATCATGAGCTCCATGGTCGGCAATCGCGTGCTGCGCGCGAACCTTCCCTACGACCCGGTG
Source organism: Gammaproteobacteria bacterium (assembly GCA_041499545.1). Lineage (GTDB taxonomy): Bacteria > Pseudomonadota > Gammaproteobacteria > Burkholderiales > SG8-39 > VBDM01. The sequence continues at coordinate 8,532 of JBGQKK010000069.1, forward strand.
AAGGACTTCGAGCCGGTGACCCAGATCAGCACCGGCAACGTGCTCCTCATCGGGCCGGCGGGCGCGCCCTACAAGGACCTGAAGGGCTTCGTCGACTGGGCGAAGAAGCTCGGGCGGCCGGTGAGCTACGGCTCGATCGGCGTCGGCACCTCGCTGCACCTGTTCGGCGTGATCCTGGAGAAGGAGTACGGCGTGCCGCTCAACCACGTTCCCTACAAGGGCGAGGTGCAGGCGACCAACGACGTGATGAACGGCGTGCTCGACGTCGCCTGGGTCAGCCTTCTCGTCGCCAAGCCGCTCGCTGCGGCCGGAAGGCTCCAGGCGCTCGCGATCACGGGCCCCAAGCGCTTCGTCGCCTGGCCCGAGCTCGCGACCTTCGCCGAGCAGGGCTTTCCCGGATTCGAGATGCCGGTGTGGGGCGGCGCCTACCTGCCCGCAGGGACGCCCAAGCCCATCGTCGAGCGGCTGTCGCGCGAGATCGTGGAAGTGCTGCGCAGCCCCGAGGTGTCGGAAAAGCTGATCGCGATGGGGCAGCTGCCGATCGGCAACACGCCCGAGGAATTCGCCGAGAACTACCGCAGGGATTTTCCGAGATGGGAAGCGCTCATCAAGGCTTCGGGCGCGAAGGTGGAGTGAGCGTGCGGCCTCTATCATTGTCATTCCGAGGCCGCAGGCCGAGGAATCTCCAAATGGCACAGCGTACCGTCAGAGATCCTTCGCTTCGCTCAGGATGACAAACCAGCCATGCTGAGCGCGGAAAAGAACCGGACCCTCACGCAGGTGGGCGCGGGTACGCCCATGGGGGAGCTGCTGCGCCGCTACTGGCATCCGGTCGCCGCCGCGAGCGAGCTGGACAGGAATCCGATCAAGCCGGTGCGCCTCATGGGCGAGGACCTGGTCGTCTACCGCGACCTCTCGGGGACCTGCGGCCTGATCGCGCGGCACTGCAGGCACCGCTCGGCCGACCTAGCCTACGGCTACGTGGAGAACTGCGGCCTGCGCTGCAACTACCACGGCTGGACCTACGACCACGAGGGGCGTTGCATCGCGCAGCCCTTCGAGGAGAAATTCGATCGCGAGGCGCGCCTGAAGAAGCGCATCCGCACCACCGCCTATCCGGTGCAGGAAAAGGCGGGCCTCTTGTGGGCCTATCTCGGGCCGCAGCCCGCGCCGCTCCTTCCCGACTGGGAAATCTTCTCCTGGAAGAACGGCTTCGTGCAGGTCGTGTTCGCGGAGGTGCCCTGCAACTGGCTGCAGTGCCAGGAGAACTCGATCGACCCGGTGCACTTCGAGTGGATGCACGACAACTGGAAGCTGCGCCTCGAGGGCCGCGCCGGCCCGTATACACCCACGCACCTCAAGCTCGGCTTCGACGAATTCGAGCACGGCTTCGTCTACAAGCGCGTGCGCGAAGGCGCTGACGAATCCGATCCCCTGTGGAGCGTGGGGCGAGTGTGCCTGTGGCCGAACGGCTTCTTTCTCGGCGAGCACTTCGAATGGCGCGTGCCGGTCGACGACGAGAACATGCTCTCGGTCACCTGGTCCTTCATCCGCGTCCCCAGCGAGGCCGAGCCCTACGAGCAGAAGCGCATCCCCGCGTGGACCAGTCCCATCAGGGATCCGCACACGGGCCGCTGGATCACGAGCCACGTCATCAACCAGGACATCATCTCCTGGGTCGGCCAGGGCGCGATCGCCGACCGCACGAAAGAGAACCTCGGCGCGAGCGACCGCGGCGTCGCCATGCTGCGCAAGCAGCTCTTCCGCGATCTCGACGCGATCGCCGACGGCAAGGACCCGAAAGGGCTGATCCGCGATCCGGCGCGCAACAAGAACGTCGAGCTGCCCAACATCGGGCGCAAGCTCTACACCGGGGGCATGACGCTGCAGGAGTACCGCGCGCATCCCTTCTGGAAGAACCTGCTCGACGATTTCCGCTGGCACTACGGGCAGCCGGAAGAAGTGCGGCGGGAATTCCGGGAAGCGATGGGCCTCGAGTAGGTCGCGGGTTTCGTCGACGCAAGCATCGGCAAGTGTCGCTTGGCTGAGACGGAAGGCGTGCGCGCGCACGCGCGCGTAATAAATAGCCTGAGCAGCACGCAAACGGTGGAACCCGATCGCGATAAGTTGCGTGTTAACTAACCGTCACCAGCCCAGCGCACGACGAGACCGAGATCGATTGTCGCCGCCAGGAGACAGAGCCCGGTGCGTGCGCAGATTTTGTCGCGTTTGCCGAAGAAAAATTTCGAAGCGATGGATGAATCGACGGTTTGTTGTGTTTACAATTTGGGATGATTTTCCCACAGACACCCGACCCCTTCGGACTCCCATGAGGCTGACCGTCATCATCCCCGCGTACAACGAGGCCGAGTTCGTCGGCGACACCATCCGGAGCCTTCTCGCGCAGACGCTCCCGCCCGACCAGATCATCCTGGTCGACGACGGCTCCTCGGACGGCACCGGCGACGTCGGGCGCCGCGCCGGCGTCACCGTGATTCGCCCGCCCCACAACACGGGGTCCAAGGCCGGCGCGCAGACATTCGCTTTGCCCTGGGTGCGAAGCGAATTCGTGATGGCGATCGACGCCGATACCACGCTCGAACCGACCGCCGTCGAAAGGCTCCTCCGCGCCTTCTCCGAACCGGGCGTCGGCGCCGCCTGCGGCCTGGTCCTGCCGCGCCGCATCCAGACGCTGTGGGAACGGGGACGCTTCGTCGAATACCTGTTCGCATTCACCTTCTACAAGCAGGTGCAGGACTACTACCGCCGGCCGCTGATCTCCTCGGGCTGTTTCTCCATGTATCGAAGCGAGCTCGTGCGCCGGCACGGCGGATGGTCGGGCCGGACGCTGGCGGAGGACATGGACCTGACCTGGAGCTTTCACCAGGCCGGCGTCGGGGTGCGTTTCGCGCCCGAGGCGGTCTGCTACCCCATCGAACCGTACAACTTCAGCTTGATGCGCAAGCAGCTCCACCGATGGAGCCACGGCTTCGTTCAAAATGTCACCCTGCATTGGAAAGGTCTGCTGACGGTGCCCTTCCTGCGATCGGCGGTGGCCGTGGCCCTGTGGGACGCGATCATGGCCTCGCTCGCCTTCCTCATCATGATCCCGTTGCTGGCGATCACGCTGAGGAGCGCATGGCCGCTGCTGGCGTATTTCATCGACGCGCCCGCGATCCTGGTGCCGCTGCTAATCGGCGCAATTCCGCGTCGCGAATTCGGCCGTACGCTGACGAGCCTGCCGTCGTTTTTCGTGCTGCGCCTGGTGAACGGATTCTATTTTCTGGAAGCCGTCTGGTCCGAGTGGCTGTTGCGGCGCTCGTTTCGCGTCTACGAGAAAGGACACTAGAGCCATGAATCCTGGATTGCCCGGAATAGGCATCGGCGGTTTGTTCTACATTCTCAGCGCGCTCCTGATGCCGATCTGCGAGGTGCGGCGCCGCTTGCAGGGCGGCGCCGCGGGGCGGTGGCCTCTGGTGGCGAGGCAGTTCGGGATCGCTATCGGGATCGTCGCCGCCATGACCGGCGTGTTCTGGGCCTTGGA
>JBGQKK010000070.1:0-11942 GCA_041499545.1 Gammaproteobacteria bacterium
AGTGATCGCGCCGACGAAGCTGCCGATGAACAGCTCGAGGCGGTTGCCTAGGGGCAGAGGATCGTGCTCGCCGAACGCGGCCGGATTGTTGACCACCGCGACCGCGATCAGCACCGCCGCCATGCCGACCAGCGAGTGCATCGCCGCGACCAGCTCGGGCATCTGGGTCATCTGGACCCGACGCGACACGACCGCGCCGATCGTCCCGCCGATCAGCATCGCGACGAGAATGAAATCGAGGTGGCCCCTCGCGACGATCGCGATGGTCGTGACCACCGCGATGACCATTCCCGCGATGCCGAACGCGTTGCCGCGGCGCGCGGTCTCGGGTGACGAAAGCCCCTTGAGCGCGAGAATGAAGCAGACCGAGGCGACGAGGTACCAGAGCGCGACGAGATTGGCGGTCATTTCTTCTCCGCCTTGCCCCCGACTTTGGGCGCCTTCTTCTTGAACATCTCGAGCATGCGCTGCGTAACGAGGAAGCCGCCGGCGACATTGATCGACGCAAGCCCGACCGCGACCGCCCCGAGGACGGAACCGAAGTCGACCTGCGAGGGACCCGCCGCGAGGATCGCGCCGACGATGATCACGCTCGAAATCGCGTTCGTGACGCTCATGAGCGGCGTGTGCAGCGCCGGGGTCACGTTCCAGATGACGTGATAGCCGACGAAGACGGCGAGCACGAACACCACGAGGTTGATGACGGTCGGATCGATGGTCCCGGTCATGATTTCTTCACCAGTTCGCCGCCGCGGGCCATGAGGCAGGCCGCGACGATCTCGTCTTCCATGTTGAGCGCGAGCTTGCCTTCCTTATCCGCGATGAGCTTCACGAAATCGAGCAGGTTGCGGGCGTACAGCGCCGAGGCGTCCGCGGCGACCATCGCCGGGAAATTCGTGTGGCCGACGAGCGTGACGCCGTGCTTCACCACGACCTTGTCGGGCTCGGTGAGAGGGCAGTTGCCGCCCTGCTCGGCGGCCATGTCGACGATCACCGATCCCGGCTTCATGCTCTTCACCATGTCCTCGGTGACGAGCACCGGCGCGCGCCGCCCCGGGATGAGCGCGGTAGTGACGACGATGTCGGCCGTCTTGATGCGCTCAGCCACCAGCGCCGCCTGGCGCTTGCGGTAGTCCTCGCCCATGTCGCGCGCGTAGCCGCCCTGGCCCTTGGCGAGCTCCTTCTCCGCGTCGGTGAGCGGCACCTCGATGAACTTGGCGCCGAGCGACTCGACCTGCTCCTTGGTCTCCGTCCGCACGTCGGTCGCCTCGACCACCGCGCCCAGGCGCTTCGCGGTGGCGATCGCCTGCAGGCCGGCGACGCCCACGCCCATCACCACCACGCGCGCGGCCTTGATGGTGCCCGCCGCGGTCATCAGCATCGGGAATATCTTGCCGAAATGATTGGCCGCGACCATCACCGCCTTGTAGCCGCCGAGGTTCGCCTGCGAGGACAGCACGTCGAGCGGCTGCGCCCGCGTGATGCGCGGCGCGGCCTCGAGCGCGAACGCGGTCGCGCCGGTGCGCGCGATCGCGGCGAGCCCCTCGGTGTCGAAGCGGTTGAGCATGCCGACCAGCACCTGGTCGCGCCTGAGCATGGAGAGCTCGCCGGCTTGCGGCGGGCGCACCTTGAGGATCAGCTCGGCGCGCGAATAGACCTCGGCCGCGCTCGCGGCGATCGAGGCGCCGGCCGCCTGGAACTCGGCGTCCGGGATGCTGGCGCCCGCGCCCGCGCCCGACTGGACGAGGAGGGTGTGCTTGGCTGCGACGAGCTTCTTGATCGTCTCGGGCGTCGCGGCGACGCGGGTTTCTCCCGCGCGGGTTTCCGCGGGTATGCCGATGTTCATGGAATTTTTTCTCTTGTATTTCCCATTCCGGCCGTGCCGGCCGGGGCGAAGCCCGATGATACACGAGGGTCCGGCCTCCGACAGGATGCGGCCCCGTATAATCGGGTTCACTCAAAGGCCGGAGGAGACTCATGGCGGTGAAGGTGAGACGGGTGGTGACCGGGCACGACGCGAGCGGGCGCGCCGTCGTGAAAATCGACGAAGTGGCCAAGAACGCCGTGTCGAGCCGACCCGGCGCGTCGGGGGCCGTCATCTGGACGACCGATACCAGTCCCGCCGACAACTCCGGCGACGCCGACGCGAGCCTGAAGAAGGTCGGCACGACCCTTGCCGGCGGGACGGTCCTCCGCGTCGTCGAGTTCTCGCCCGGGGTCTCGCCCCGCGTGCATCGCACCGATTCGATCGACTACGCGGTGGTGATTTCCGGCGAGATCGACATGGAGCTCGAGAAAGGAAACGAAGTCCACCTCAAGGCGGGCGACGTGCTCGTGCAGCGCGGCACCGTCCACTGCTGGATCAACCGGGGCAAGGCACCGTGCGTGATCGCCTTCGCGCTCATCGACGCGAAGCCGGTAAGGGCGGGGGGAAAGGTGCTCGAAGCGTTCGGTTGATCCGGGCGCGCTCAGGATCGCGCTCGCGCCTTACCCACCCAGCCGAAGCGGCGCTCGCCGATTTCGAATACGCCCTGTATCAGGAGCGCGAGGGCGGCCGCCGGGATCGCCCCGGCGAGCAACGTAGCGTTGTCGTTGAGCGCCAGCCCCGACGCGATGCGCTCGCCGTAGCCGCCCGCCCCGATGAAAGCGGCGATCGTCGCGGTCCCGACGTTGATGACCGCGGAGGTGTTGATACCGGCCAAGATGGAAGGCAGCGCGAGCGGCACTTCCACGAGCAGCACGCGGTCGCGCGTCGATAGGCCGAGCGCCATCGCCGCCTGGCGCATGCCGCGCGCAATCCCCGTCAGGCCGGTGTGGGTATTCCGCACGATCGGGAGCAGCGCATACAGGAAGAGCGCGACGAGTGCCGGCAGCGTTCCTATGGCCCCGACGATCGCAATGAGAAAAGCGAGCAGGGCGAGCGATGGAATGGTCTGGATGACGCCTACGACGCCGAAAATGACGCCGCCCGTCTTCGGCACTTTCGCCGCGAGTACGCCCAGCGGCAGCCCGACGAAGATGCTCGCCGCCAGCGACGCGAATACGAGCAGCAGGTGCTCGCCCGTGAGCCGCAGGAAATCGGGGCCGAAGAGCACGTCCAGGAACTTCCGGCGCTCGGCGCTCTGCGGCTTGGCGTCGGCGGCCAGCAGCGCCGCGGCCTGGGCGAAGCTCCGGCCTTCGAGCTCGGCCGCGGCGTTCATGCGCATCATGCGGCGCTCGTCGATCCTTCCCTCGAGCGCTTGGAGCGCGCGCCAGGCCGCGGGAATGCGCTTCGGCAGATCGAGGCGGTAGAACAGCACCGCGTCGTAGCGCGGAAAGAAATTCCGGTCGTCCTCGAGTACGCGCAGCTTGAAGCGCTCGATCTTGGCGTCGGTCGAGTAGATGTCCATGACGTCGATCCGACCCGCCGCGATCGCCTCGTAGGCGAGACCATGGTCGAGCCCCGAGGGCGTCGCGTACGGCAGCCGGTACGCGGCCTTCAGACCGGACCAGCCGTCGGCGCGGCCGATGAACTCCTGGGACAGGCCGAGCTTGAGGCCAGGCTGCTTTGCGAGGTCGGAGAGGGTGCGGATGCCCAGCGCTGTTGCGCGGTCCTCGCGGAGCGCGAGCGCGTAGCCATTGTTGAAGCCGAGCTTGACCGCGACGCCCAGGCCCTGTTGCGCGAGCGCTCCATCGATCTCGGCCAGGCTCGGATTGCCCTCGACCTTGAGGATCTCTCGGGCAATGGTGCCGGTGTACTCGGGATAGAGGTCGATCGACCCCGCCCTGAGCGCGGCGTAGAGAATGCCGGTGTTTCCCATGCCCGGACGGTACTCGACCGTCGTCGTCCCCGCGGCCGCCTGGCGCAGCACCTCGCCGAGTATGTAGGACTCGGTAAAGCGCTTCGAGCCGATCTTGAGCGTGTCCGCGTGCGCCGGAAGCGTCGCCAACAGCACGCACAGCGCGAGCAAAACCTTCATGGCACGGTCTCGGGAGAAAGATCGCCCAGGAATTGCAGCGACGCAAGCCGCGCGTACAGCCCCTTCTCGCGCACCAGCTCCGCGTGCGAGCCGGCGGCGATCACCCTCCCCTGGTCCATGACGACAATGCGGTCGGCGTTCTTCACCGTCGCCAGCCGGTGCGCGACGATGAGCGTGGTGCGCCCGCGCATCAGGTGCTCGAGCGCGCGCTGCACGTAGCTCTCGCTTTCGGCGTCGAGCGAGCTGGTCGCCTCGTCCAACAGCAGCACGGCGCGGTCGGCGAGCAGTGCGCGCGCGATCGACAGGCGCTGGCGCTGGCCTCCCGAGAGGCGCACGCCGCGCTCGCCGAGAAACGAGCGCATTCCCTCGGGCAGGCGCTCGATGAACTCGCTCGCGTAGGCCGCCTTGCAGGCGGCGAGCACCTCGGCGTCGCTCGCTTGCGGCCTGCCGTAGCGCACGTTCTCCGCGACGCTCGCGGCGAAAATCACCGGGTCCTGCGGCACCAGCGCGATGCGCTTCCTCACCGCGCGGGGGTCCGCGTTCTTCAGCTCGACGCCGTCGAGCGTGATGCGGCCGGACTGCGGGTCGTAGTAGCGCAGCAGCAGCTGGAATACCGTCGACTTGCCCGCGCCCGAAGGCCCCACCAGCGCCACTTTCTCGCCGCGCGATGCCGAAAGGGAGAAATCGGAAAGCGCCGCCGCGTCGGGGCGCGAAGGATAACAGAAGGTGACGTGTTCGAAGCGCACTTCTCCGCGCGGAGGCTCGGGCAAAGCCCGAGGAGCGGCCGGTGCGCGAATCGTGGGCTCGGTCGCGAGCAACTCCATCAGCCGCTCGGTCGCCCCCGCGGCGCGCTGCAGGTCGCCGATCATCTCCGACACCGCGCCCACGGCTCCCGCAACGAGCACGGCATAAAAGACGAAGGCCGAGAGCTCGCCCGCGGAGATGCGCCCGGCGAGCACGTCGTGCCCGCCGATCCACAGGATCACTCCGACCGCGCCGAAGGCGAGCAGCATCACCAGGGCGATGAGGAGCGCCCGCTGGCCGATGCGCCGGGTCGCCGTGGCGAAGGCCTCCTCGACGCGTCCGCCGAACTGCTCGTGGTCCGCCTCCTCGTGGCCGTAGGACTGTACCGTGCGGATCTCGTGTAGCGACTCGTCGATGTGCGTGCTCACGTCGGCGATGCGGTCCTGGCTTGCGCGCGAGAGCTTCCTCACGCGCCGGCCGAAGAGCAGGATGGGTGCGATCACCAGCGGCACGCCCAGAACCACGAACGCGGTGAGCTTGGGGCTCGTGATCACCAGCATGACCAGGGCCCCCAGCATGATCAGGAGATTTCTCAGGGCGAACGAGGCGGAGGATCCGATCACCAGCTCGAGCAGCGCGGTGTCGCTGGTGAGCCGCGAGATCACCTCGCCCGTGCGCATGGTCTCGAAGAATTCGGGGGACTGCTCGAGCAGGTGCCCGAACACCGCGCGGCGCAGGTCGGCCGAGACGCGCTCGCCGATCCAGGACACCGAGTAGAAGCGGAGATAGGTCGCGGCGGCGAGCACGCACACGATCGCGAGCAGCGCGAACAGGGCGGTGTCGAGCGAGGCCGCGTCGGCCCGGGAGAATCCGGCGTCGATGACGCGCTTCAGCCCCTGCCCGAGCACGAGGACGCAGCCCGCCGCGACCACGAGCGCGATGCCCGCGACCACCAGGCGCCCGCGATACGGCCAGACGAAGCGCAGCACCCGCGCGAGCTGCCGGATATTGCGATTGGGCGGGCGCTCCGGGAGATTGTCGATCAGCCGCGCCATGGGTCCGGGCCGCCTACCTCAGGCGCTCCTCGAGCGCGACGATCCAGTGCTTCACCGGAAGCTCCGTGCCGCTCTGCAGATGCACGAGGCAGCCGATGTTGGCGGTGGCGATCTGCTCGGGCTCGCCCGAGGCGAGCGCCGCGAGCTTGTTGGTCTTCAGGCGCCCGGCGAGGTCGGGCTCGAGGATCGAGTAGGTCCCGGCGGAGCCACAGCACAGATGCGCATCCGGTACCGGTGTCAGCGCGAAACCGGCGCGCGCGAGCACGCGCTCGGCGACGCCCTTGATGCTCTGCCCGTGCTGCAGCGAACACGGCGGATGAAAGGCGACGCGCCCGCCTTTCTTTCCGAGCAGCGGCTCGAGACGCGCGAATTCGGCGTCGATCACTTCGCAGATGTCGCGGGTCATCACGCTGATCTTCGCGGCCTTGTCCGCGTAGCGGGGGTCGTGCCGAAGGAGGTGCCCGTACTCCTTGACGGTGACGCCGCAGCCGCTCGCCGTCATGACGATCGCCTCCGCGCCGGCTTCGACCTGCGGCCACCAGCGATCGATCAGCGCGCGCATGTCGTCGAGGCCCCGCTCCTGGTAATTCAGGTGGAAGCGCAGCGCGCCGCAGCAACCCGCCCCGGGAGCCTCGATGAGCGAGATGCCGATGCGGTCGAGCACGCGCGCCGCGGCGGCGTTGATATCGGGCGCAAGCGAGGGCTGCACGCAGCCGGCGAGCGCGAGCATCTTTCGCGCATGGCGCGGCGCGGGCCATGCGCCCGCCGAGTGAGCCGGCGCCGGGACTTTCGCTGCGAGCGCGGGCGGCAGGAACGGCCGCGCGAGGCGCCCGAGACGCAGCAGCGGGGCGAACAGGAAACGCCGCGGTAGGACCTCGGCGAGAACCCGGCGCCTGATGCGCTGACTCGCGGGTCGCGCGGTCCTCTTCTCGACGAGCCCTCGACCGATGTCGAGCAGCCGCCCGTACTGCACGCCCGACGGGCAGGTCGTCTCGCAGGAGCGGCAGGTGAGGCAGCGGTCCAGATGCACTCTCGTCTTGTCGGTGATTTCGTGCCCTTCGAGCGCCTGCTTCACGAGGTAAATGCGGCCGCGCGGGCTGTCGTTCTCGTCCCCGAGCAGGAGATAGGTCGGGCAGGTCGCGGTGCAGAACCCGCAGTGGACGCATTTCCTGAGGATGGCGTCGGCCTCCCGCCCCTCTGGCGTGTCGCGGATGAACTCGGCGAGCGCGGTCTGCATAGAGGGATCAGAAATCCGGGTACATCCGGCCGCGATTGAAGATGCCGTGCGGATCGAACTCGCGCTTCAGCTCCTTGTGGATCCTCATCAGCGCGGGCGCGAGCGGCTGGAACACGCCGACCGACTTGTCGCCGCCGCGGAACAACGTGGCGTGGCCGCCGGCACGCCTCGCCGCCTCGCGCACCGTGCGGGCGTCGGCGTGCGAAAAGATCCAGCGCAGCGCTCCGCCCCACTCGATCATCTGCTCGCCCTGAACCCCGAGCGGCGGCGTGGTCGAAGGAACAGAGACGCGCCACAGTGGAGCATCGTTCTTGAAAAACCGGTCGGTGTGCTCGCGAACTCCATGCCAGAAGCGCCGGGCCTCGGCGTCCTGCACGCGCTCGCCTCCGATCCTTGCACATGCGTCCTTGACCGCGGCCGCGGCCCCCGAAAGGCGGATTGCCAGCGTCCCGTAATTCCACGCGCTGGCGCCGATCGGCAGGGGCTTGCCTCCCCAGCGGTTGAGCTGCTCGATCGTCCTGTCCTCGGGCAGCTCGAGCCTGAGGGTCGCCTCGGCGACCGGCAGGGGCAGCGCTTTGAGCGAGACCTCGAGGACGATCCCCAGGGTGCCAAGCGATCCCGCCATCAGGCGAGAAACGTCGTAGCCGGCGACGTTCTTCATCACCTGCCCGCCGAAGGAGAGCACGTCGCCGCGGCCGTCCATGATCTTCACGCCGAGGACGAAATCGCGCAGCGCCCCGGCCGCCTGACGGCCGGGCCCCGACAGCCCGGCGGCGACCGCTCCCCCGAGGCTGGCCCCCTCGCCGAAATGCGGCGGCTCGAAGGCGAGCATCTGGCCGCGCTCGCGCATGGCCGATTCGATGTCCGCGAGGCGCGTGCCGCAGCGCGCGGTGATCACCAGCTCGGAGGGCTCATACGAAACGATGCCCGAGTAGGCGCGCGTGTCGACGATCTCGCCTTCGAGCGCCTGGCCGTAGAAGTCCTTGGTGCCGCCGCCCCGCAGGCGCAGCGGGTGCTTCTCGCCGGCCTGGCGGATCGCGTCGGAGAACTTCTTCAGAGTCGCATCCATGGCACGGCCCGCCGTTCAATCGAACCCGAATCCGACGATCGCTTTGACGGTCCACTTGTCCGTCGCCGGCGTAAGGCCGTAGCCTACGCCAAAGTTCAGCGACCAGGACTTGCGTTCGATGTCGGTGACCAGATAAAGCGTGCGTTCCTGCTCGTCGTGAGGCAGACGGTTCGCGAGCGTTCCCATTCCCTTGTAATACTCCGCGCCGACGGCGATTCCCTTGGCGACGTCGTGCACCGCCTTCCAGGCGAGCGTGACTTCGGGGCTCCCGCGATACCCCTCCGAGAGCGCCCACTCCAGGATGGGATTCACCCCGATCAGCCAGCTCCCGGCGCGGTAGCCGCCGATGAAACGCACTTCATCGCTCCACGGGGACTCGGAAAATTTCTTCGTCAGACGCGACAGCTCGTTGTTGACGCCCAGATACCAGCCGCTCCCGCCTTCCGCGGCGCGCACCGGCAGCCACTTCACCCGCAGTTTCGCGCCGCCCAGATACCAATGGCCCTGACCGTCGGTGGCGCTGGGAAGATACAGGGCCCAGTCGAGATCGTGGCCCAGGCCCCAGGAGAACTCGGGCGTCACGCGCCAGCCGTGGTAGGGCGGAAGGTCGCCTTCGTAGTCGGCCGTCTGCCTGCCGCGTGGGGTGGTATTGAGGTGCAGCTCGAGCCCGCGTTCTCCGGCGGCATTGATATCGTCGGTGTAGACCTGGATCTCGTCGACAATGGCCAGAGCGGGTGCGCTGCCCAGGGCGGCCGCCGCGCCGATGAGGAACACAAGGGCGCGCGCCGTGCGGCGGATCATGGTGCGGCTTCGCCTCAGTACCGCGGCAAGTCGGGATGGGGAAGCTTGCCGCCGCGCACGCGCATGCGGCCGAACTCGGCGCAGCGGTGCAGGGTCGGGATGTTCTTGCCGGGATTGAGCAGGCCCTCGGGGTCGAATGCGCGCTTCAAGCCGTGGAAGCGCTCCAGCTCAGGCGCCGCGAACTGCACGCACATCTGATTGATCTTCTCCACGCCCACGCCGTGCTCGCCGGTGATGGTGCCGCCGACCTCGATGCACTTCTCCAGCACCTCGCCCGCGAAGCGCTCGGTCCGCTCGAGCTGATCCGGGTCGTTCGCGTCGAACAGGATCAGCGGATGCAGGTTGCCGTCGCCGGCGTGGAACACGTTGGGACAGCGCAGGCCGTGCTTCTTTTCCATCGCGGCGATGAATTTGAGAATCTCGCCGAGCTTCTTTCGAGGTATCGTCCCGTCCATGCAGTAGTAGTCGGGCGAAATGCGCCCCACCGCGGGGAAGGCGGCCTTGCGCCCGGCCCAGAATTTCTGCCGCTCGGCCTCGGAGCCCGAGGTGCGTATCGCTGTCGCTCCGGCACGCCGCAACACCGCCGTCATGGCGGCGATGCCCTCCTCCACCTCCTCGGGCGTGCCGTCGGCCTCGCACAGGAGGAGCGCCGCGGCCTCCAGGTCGTAGCCGGCGTGCACGAACTCCTCCACCGCGCGCGTCGCCGGCCGGTCCATCATCTCCAGGCCCGAGGGCAGGACGCCCGCGGCGATCACCTCGGCGACGGCGTCGCCGGCTCTTTCGACGTCGTCGAAGGACGCTAGGATCACGCGCGCCGTCTCGGGGCGGGGCAACAGCTTCACGGTGATCTCCGTCGCTACCGCGAGCATGCCCTCGGAGCCGATCATGACCGCGAGCACGTCCAGTCCGGGAGAATCGAGCGCCCCACTGCCGAGTTCGACCGCTTCGCCCTCGATGGTGAGGGCGCGCACCCGCAGCACATTGTGCACGGTGAGACCGTATTTCAGGCAGTGCACGCCGCCCGAATTCTCGGCGACGTTGCCGCCGATCGAGCAGGCGATCTGCGAGGAGGGATCGGGTGCGTAGAAGAGCCCATAAGGGGTGGCGGCCTCCGATATGGCGAGGTTGGTGACGCCGGGCTGCACGCGCGCGGTGCGCGCAAGCGGATCCACCGCGAGGATGCGGCGCATCCTGGCGAGGGACAGCAGCACCCCGTCGCCCCTCGGCAGCGCTCCACCCGAGAGCCCGGTCCCGGCGCCGCGCGCGATCACCGGCACCTTGAGCTCGTGGCAGGTGCGAAGGACCGTCCGCACTTCGTCCTCGTTCGCAGGCAGCGCAACCACCATCGGCAGCTGGCGATACGCCGAGAGGCCGTCGCACTCGTAGGCGCGGGTGTCTTCCTCGGCGTGCAGCACGGCGTCGGCGGGCAGCAGCCGGCGCAGGCGGCCGGCGACCTCGGCCTGACGGAGAAAATTGATCCCGGTGACGGCGATGTTCATACGTGTTTCCGGCCTTGCGTGCAGCTTACAAGTAATTCTTCGCCCACGCCAAGCTCTCCTCGGTCTTTCCCGCGGGCACATACTCGGCGCCGATCCAGCCTCGATAGCCGAGTCGGTCGACGAGATCGAACAAGGCCGGAAAATCGATCTCCCCGGTCCCCGGTTCGTGCCGGCCCGGAACGTCGGCGAGCTGCATGTGCCCGATGCGCTCGAGATTCGTTGCGATGGTGGCAGCGAGATCGTCTCCCATGATGCGCATATGGTAGAGGTCGCACTGCAGTTTCAGATTGTTCGCGCACACCTCGTCGATGATCGCCAGCGCGTCCGCCGATCGGTTGAGATAGAAGCCGGGAACGGCTTGGGTGCTGATCGGCTCGATGAGGAGCGTCATGCCGTGGCGCGCAAGCTCCCCCGCGGCGTAGCGCAGGTTCGATACGTAGGTCTCGCGCAGCTTCGCCCGATCAGCGTCCCGCGGCGCAACGCCCGCAAGGCAGTTCATCTGCTTGCAGCCGAGCGCCCTGGAATATTCGATTGCCTTCGCGACGCCTTCGCGGAATTCGGCGACGCGAGAGGGCAGGCAGCCGATGCCGCGGTCGCCCTTCTCGGGGTTGCCCGCAGGAATGTTGATCAGCACCACCTCGACCCCGGCGCGTTGAGCGACCTGTGCGAGCCGATTCCTGTCCCAGGCGTAGGGAAACTGGATCTCGACCGCCTTGAAGCCCGCCTGCGCCGCGGCCTCGAAGCGCTCGGGGAACTCGAGCTCCTTGAACAGCATGCTGATGTTGGCGCTGAAGCGGGGCATCGTCCGCTTTTCGAACAGAATCGGCGAAGGCGTTGAACGGGTATTCTCTGCTGAATAACCGAAGGAAAAAAGCGCGACAGGATATCATGCGAAGAGCGCCCTGATGGCGTTTGGTAACATAGTCGTTTCGGTGTTCGCTTCGACGTGACGCCCCCGACCGCCTCGAACGCGCCGCTCGCACGGCGGCTGCTCCCGTTGCTGAAATGGTGGCCGCGGGTCAACTCTGCGACGCTCAAGGCGGACGCGCTCGCTGGCCTGATCGGGGCGATCGTCGTGCTGCCGCAGGGAGTCGCATTCGCCACCCTCGCCGGGCTCCCGCCCGAGTACGGCCTGTACTGCGCCATGGTGCCGACGCTGGTCGCTGCGCTTTTCGGCTCCTCCCTGCATACCGTCGCCGGGCCCACCAATCCGCTGTCGCTGATGGTGTTCGCCGTGCTCGCCCCGCTCGCGACGCCCATGACGCCGCACTATATCGAGCTCGCCCTCACGCTCGCCCTGATGTCCGGAGTCATGATGCTAGCCCTGGGACTGCTCGGATTCGGGACATTGGTGAATTACATGTCGCGGTCGGTTGTGGTGGGCTTCACGGCCGCGCTCGGCGTGTTCATCTTCGCGAGCCAGCTCGGCAATTTCCTCGGCATCGTCTCGCCCCCGGGCACCTTCACCACGCTGGTGGTCGGAACGCTCGGGCACCTGGGCGACGCCCGGCCCTGGGTCGCCCTGGTCGCGGCGGCGACCGTCGCGATCGGCGCACTCTCTCATCGCGTGCTGCCGAA
>JBGQKK010000071.1:0-11661 GCA_041499545.1 Gammaproteobacteria bacterium
ACCCGGCCCCGGGCTCCGACATCGAGATCGACATCTTGATCTCGCCCGACAGGAGCTTCGGCAGCCAGTGGCGCTTCTGCTCCTCCGACCCTTTTCGCGCGACGTTCAGGCCGCAGAACACGCTGCCCGCGTACGCCATGAAGAAATCGGCGCTCTTTCGCGAGATCTCCTCGGCGACGATCACCAGGTCGACGACGTTGCCGCCGAGGCCCCCGTATTTTTCCTCGAAGGGGATGCGCAGCAGCCCCAGCTCGACCCACGCTGCATAGAGCTCGCTTGGATACGCCTGCTCGCGGTCGAGGCGCCGCACGTACTCGGGCGTGGCGATACGGTCCATCGCTTTGCGCACGCTCTCGCGCATCATGCGCTGCTCTTCGGTGAAGGTGAAATCCATGTTCAGTCCTTTTCCGGCGCTACCGCGACGGCGTATTGGGAGGCCCGCCCGGCTCGCCCAGAACCATGCTCCGGTACATCCGGTCCACCAGCTCCTTTTGCTGCGGCGTCAACGGCCCACCTTCGGCGAGTCCCATCGCCTTGAGCGAGCGCCGGTAGACCTCCTCGCGTTCCGCTCGGCTCAGTTGCTGCGCCCCTCCCTGCATCAGCGTCAGCGCGTTTTCTTGGATGCGCGCGTCCTCCTGTTTCTCTCGTTTGATGCTCGCAATGTTCCGGGCCTGATCCGTCCGGCGCAGCGACTCGATCTCCGCCATGGCGTCGCGCGCCCGCTGGCGCGCAGCCGCCGAGCATTTTCCGTACTCGGATACGAGGCGCAGGGTATCCGACGCGTCGAGAAAATCCATGTGCCGGCCTGCGGCGGCGTCGCGGACCGCTGCTATCGCCGGCTCGCATTGCGACGCGAGCGCGAACTGCACGCCGATGCGCAATTCGCGGTCCGAAGCCAGCGAGATGAGACCAGGGATGTCCGCCGGCTGGAGCTTGCGCGAGAGCTCCTCGAGCGAGCGCTCGCCGTAGCCCAGTCCGTGTGCCCCGAGCTGGCGGCTGTGCAGAACGGCGGCGCGGATCCGCTCCGCCTGATCCTCCGCTGCGCATCCCGAGCTCGCCCCGACGGCGAGCAGCAGCGAGACCATCGTCACCAAGCTGAAATCCATCAGTCGAATCTCGTTTGCCGGAGCTTCTTCGCGCACAGGTCGGCGAACGCGCGAACCGTGGGCGAGAGAATTCGGGAGTGGGGATAGAGGAATTGTACCGGCAGCGGCTCGGGCTCGAAATCCTCGAGTACGTACTTCAGCCTCCTCGCCTGCCTCAGCGGCGCGACCATGTAGGAAAGAAACGAGCCGAGGCCGAGACCGCTCGCGCAGGCGTCGATGGCGGCGTCGGCCTGGTTGCAGGTGAGCACGCCCGCGATGGGAATACCGACGCGGCGCGAGTTCACCCGGAAATGCCACTCGCCGCGCGGCGCGAGCCCGGTGAAGCGGATGCAGCGGTGGGTGCGGACGTCCTCGGGCCGGCGCGGCGTTCCGTGGCGGCGCAGGTAGGCGGGGCTCGCGCACACGACGCGGCGCACCCGGCCGAGCGGGATGGCGACGAGTGAGGAGTCGGCGAGATGGCCGATGCGCACCGCGGCGTCCAGACCTTCCTCGACCAGATTCGCGACCCGGTCGATGCACAGCAGCTCCGCCGTCACTTCGGGATGGCGCTGCACGAACTCGTTCAACAGCGGGGCGATGTAGCGACGCCCGAACACCACCGAGGCGGTCACCGCCAGCTTGCCGCGCGGCGCGGCACGGCGGGAATGCAGTGCCGCCTCCGCCTCCTGCACCTGGCCGAGGATCGCGCGGCACCGCTCGAGATATTGACTGCCTTCGTCGGTGAGATGGAGCCTTCGCGTAGTGCGGTTCAGGAGCGTCGCGCCCAGCTCGCGCTCGAGCGCGGCCAGAGTCCTCACCATCGAGGGCGGAGAGACGCCGAGGTCCGCCGCCGCCGCCGAGAGGCTGCCTTTCTCGACGATCCGCACGAAACCCGTCATGGCCCGGAGCTTGTCCACGTTCCCCTGTATTACTCCATTTGACGGAATAGTCTATTACAGATAGCCGTATTTATTCAGATGAAAGAATGAATCAGACTAGCCCGTGGACTGGAGGACAACCATGGGAGAAAACCGGGCATGGAAAAGTATGCGAGTCGAGTGGCGCTGTTCCTTCCCTTGGTGATGGCCGTGCTTCCGGGCCGGGACGGGATCGCCGCGACGCCGCCGAACGCCGGCCTGGCGGAGCGGGAGGCGAAAATGTTCACCGCGAGCGCCGGCTACGAACGCTTCATGGGCCGGTGGAGCCGGCTCCTCGTGCCGGGGTACATCGCGTTCACGGGCGTCAAGAACGGCGACCGCGTCCTCGACGTCGGCACCGGGACCGGAGCGCTCGCCTCCGCGCTGGAGGCGAGCATGACTTCGAGCGAGGTCTTCGGTGTCGATCCCTCCGAGGGTTTCATCGCCTACGCGCAGAAGTACGCCAAGTCGGGTCGCGCGCACTTCGAGGTCGGCGATGCGCAGGCGCTGCGTTTCAAGGACGCATCGTTCGACAAGACGATGGCGCTTCTGGTGATGAATTTCGTCCCGGATCACGACAAGGCGATCGCCGAGATGCGCCGCGTGACGCGTCCCCAAGGCGTGGTGAGCGCTTGCGTGTGGGATTACAACGAGGGCATGCAGATGCTCAGGTTCTTCTGGGACGAAGCCGTTGCGCTGGACCCGGCGATCGAGCCCAAGGACGAGCGCCACATGAAGCTTTCCCGCGAGGGGCAGCTCGGCGAGCTGTGGAAGAAGGCGGGGCTGGTCGACGTCGTCGAAAAGCCGCTGGTGGTCGACCAGGCCTACGCATCGTTCGACGACTATTGGGGCTCGTTCCTGAAAGGGGCCGGTCCGGGGGGAGCCTACGTCGTGTCGCTTTCCGACGATCGCCGCCAGCAGCTCGAAGCGCGCTTGCGCAAGCGCGTGCTCGGAAATCGCCAGGACGGCGCGTTTACCCTCAAAGCGAAAACCTGGTGCGTGCGGGGCGAAGTGCCCAAGGCCCTCTAGCCTCGTTTCACGCGGCGCCCGCGGCACGCAGCTCCGCGATCTCCTTTTCCGAGAAACCGAATTCCGCGAGCACCGCGCCGGTGTGCTCCCCCAGCGCGGGAGGCGGCAGGGGGCGCGACTCGCGCTCGCCGTCGATGCGCGTAGGGCGGCGCATCGCGGTCAGACTGCCGTAGCGCGGGTGGGCGAGCGCATGAAGCATGCCGAGGTGCTTCACCTCGGGCTCCTCGATCGCCTCGGGGATCGAGTGCACCACTGCGGCGGGGACATCGTACGCCGCCAACCGCTCCGCCCAATAGGCTCGCGGTTTCGCCGCGAACACGGGTCTCAGCGCCTGCACCAGTGCCTCGTAGTTCTTGATGCGGCCGGCCCGCTCGCGGAAGCGTGCGTCTTCGCCGAGGTCCGGACGCGCGATCGCATCGAGCAGCGCGCGCCAGAACTTCTCCATCGAGGAGACGTGGATCGCGAGGAGCTTTGCGTCGGCGCAAGCGAAAGCGAAGGAGAGCGACACCGCGGCGCGCGACTCGGGCCCCATGATGTGGCCGGCGTGGGTGTAGGCCGTGAAGGCGTCGGGGATGAGCGCCATGCTCGCCTCGACCATGGTGACCTCGACGCGCGCGCCCTTGCCGCTTTTCTCGCGCTCGTAGAGCGCGCCGAGGATCGCCATGCCCGCCTGCATGCCGCTGACCTGGTCGGCAAGCGTCGGTCCCAGCGTGCGCGGATCCTTCGGGTCGACCAGGAGGCTGAGGAGGCCCGAGAGGGCCTGGCCGACGGCGTCGTACGCCGGGCGGTCGCCGTAGGGGCCGTCCTCGGCGAATCCGGCGATCGAGCAGTAGACGAGCCGCGGATTCGATGCCCGGAGCGTCTCGTAGTCGAAGCCCAGGCGCTTCATCGTGCCTGGACGAAAATTCTCGAGCACAACGTCGGCCTGACGCACCATCCTGAGAAAAGCCTCCCGGCCGCGCGGCGAGTTGACGTCGAGCGTCACGCTCAGCTTGTTGCGGTTGAAGGCGCAGAAGTTGTGGCTGTAGCCCTTGGGGCTCGCCGCGAAGCCGAACTCGCGGAACGCGTCGCCGCCCTCCGGCCGCTCGATCTTGATCACCGTTGCACCGAGGTCCGCGAGCTGCAGGCCCGCGTACGGGCCCGCGATGAACTGGCCGAGCTCGAGGACCCGGATGCCTTTCAGCGGGCTGGACATCTTGCAATACCTGTCATTCTGAGGGCGCAGCCCGAAGAATCTGCCGTTCCGGCCTGCGCAAGAGGAGATCAGAGTTCCCTCGTTTGCACTCGGGATGACAGCTCAGGATGACAATCACCGTTTGTACGTCTCGATCCCCGGGCGATAGGCCTTGTCGTCGAGGAACTGCTTCATGCCTTTCGCGCGCCCGCCCTCGCGGTCGAGGAAGCGCATCTCCATTTCCTTGGCCTTCAGGTAATCGGTCGCCTGCTCGACGTCCATGCCGCGGATATGGTGCATGACTTCCTTCACCGACTTGTACACCTGCGGGTTCTTGGCGAGCAGCATTTTCGCGAGCTTGACGGTCTCCTCGCGCAGCTTGGCGCGCGGCACGGCGTAGTTGATGAGGCGGATTCTCTCGGCGACTTTTCCGTCGAAGGGCTCGCCGGTGAGCGCGTACCACTTCGCGTCGCGATAGCCGCAGGCGTCGAGCATCACCTTGGCGACCAGTCCGCCGGGCAGGATGCCCCAGTTGATCTCCGAGAGCCCGAATTTCGCGTCCTCGGCGGCGATCGCGAAATCGCAGGCGACGAGCGGCGTGAACGCGGCGCCATAGCAAAAGCCGTTCACCATGGCGATCGTCGGTTTGGGAAAGTGGGCGAGCTGGTTCCAGCGCCATTCCTGGCTCGCCAGCAGCGCCCGCCGCTTCTCGACCGGCTTGTCGTCGAGGTCGCGGAAAAAGAGATGGATGTCCTGCCCGGCGCTCCAGCTCTCGCCCGCACCGGTGAGAACCAGCGCCTTCGCTTCGGGCGCGACGGCGAGCCCACCCAGCGCCGCGATCATCTCCTCGTGCATCTGCGGAGTCATGGCGTTGCGCTTGTCCGGGCGGTTCATCGTCACCCAGGCGATGTCCTCGGCGATCTCGACCTTCACCGTTTGCAGCTTCGAGAAATCCATCGCTTTCCTCCTAGTCCGCCTGCGCGGCCCTATGCCGGAATTGTATCAACGAAGGTAGACCTTACTCCGGCTTGACGCCCGCTACCCACAGGCGCACCGGCTTCGTGGGATACTGCGCCGGAGCGGGGAGGGACGCGACGATCAGGGCGAGCCCGCACAAGAATCTTTTCATTGCCGTTCCCGAAGTGTCGTTTGGACAACTCTAACACCTACGAAGTCTTCGCGATCAGGTACGCGAGCCTTTCTAACCGCAAGGCGAGCGAGAACTTCATCGGCGGCGATCCGCACGAGTCGGCGAGCGACCTCGACTACTACGTGTGGCTCGCACGCTCGGGATCGCGGACCTTCGTCATCGACACCGGCTTCGACGCCGGGGTCGGCGGGCGCCGCGGGCGCAAGACGATCACCCCGCCCGACGAAGGCCTCGCGCGCCTGGGGGTCGACGCGAAGACCGTGAAGGACGTGGTCATCACCCACCTGCACTACGACCACGTCGGCAATTTCGGCCTCTTCCCTGCTGCGACCTTTCATCTCCAGGACGACGAAATGGCCCACGCCACCGGCCGCCACATGGCGCAAGGCTTCTTCAGCCAGGCCTACGAGGTGGACGAAGTCGTGGCGATGGTGCGCGAGGTCTACAAGGGACGCGTGCGCTTCCACGACGGCGACGCCGAGCTCGCGCCCGGCCTCTCCCTGCACCACATCGGCGGGCACACCAGGGGACTCCAGGTGGTGCGCGTGCGCACGCGGGTGGGCTGGATCGTGCTCGCCTCCGACGCGAGCCACCTCTACGCCAACATGAACGAGACGCGCCCCTTCCCCATCGTCTACGACGTTGCGCGCATGGTCGAAGGGTACCGGCGCCTGCGCGAGCTGGCGGACTCGCCCGAGCTCATCGTCCCGGGGCACGATCCGCTGGTCATGCGGCGCTATCCGCCGGCGAGCGCCGGGCTCGAGGAAATCGCCGTGCGCCTGGACCACCGTCCCAAGCCTTGAGCGCGCATGGCGTAGAATTCACCGCCGATGAGAAGACTGCCCCTCCTGGTCCTTGCCCTGGCCGCGTGGGCATGCGCGCAGGCCCAGACCCATTCGGCGGGCTTAGGGCAAGGCTACCCGAGCCGCCCGGTCCGGATGGTGGTGGGTTTTCCGCCCGGCGGAGGTACCGACGTCGTAGCGCGCATCATCGCGCCCGGGCTCTCGGAGAACCTCGGCCAGCCAGTGGTGATCGAGAACCGGCCCGGCGCGACCGGCACCGTCGCCGCGGCGATGGTGGCGAAGTCGCCCGCCGACGGATACACGATCATGATGGGGCACGTGTCGGTGAACGCCATCGCGCCCAGCCTCTTTCCCGATCTCCCGTACGACGTGCTGAAGGATTTCGCGCCCGTTACGCTCGCTGCGTCGGTGCCGCACTTCGTCGTCGTGCATCCCTCGCTTCCGGTGCATTCGATACGCGAGCTGATCGCGTACGCCAAGGAACGGCCGGGCAAGCTCTCCTTTCCTTCGGCCGGCAACGGCAGCACGCCGCATCTCGCGGGCGAGATCTTCAAGAGCATGGCCGGAGTCAATCTGGTGCACGTGCCTTACAAAGGTAGCGGCCAGTCGATGGCCGACCTGCTCGCCGGCCAGCTCCAGGTCGCGTTCGACACGGCGCCCGCGTCGGCGGGCAACGTACGCTCGGGGAGAATGCGGGTGCTGGGCGTCTCGAGCGCGAAACGCATCCCCGAGTACCCGGACGTGCCCACGGTCGCGGAGGCCGGGGTGCCGGGCTACGAGGTGATCACCTGGTACGGCGTCTTCGCCCCGGGCGGGACGGCCCCCGCGATCGTGAACCGCTTGCACGCCGAGACCGCGAAGGCGATGGAGTCGCCCGGCACGCGCGCGCGGCTCGCCGAGGCGGGAGCGGACGGCAGCATCACGCGCTCGCCCGAGGAATTTGCCGCGATCGTTCGCGCGGACACCGTGCGCTACGCGAAGATCATCAAGGACGCCGGACTCAAGCTCGACTGATCCCAATGCGAGTGACGAGCAGCGGCGAGACGCTTGGCGCGACGATCGAGAGCCTCGACTTGTCCCGGCCGTTCTCACCGGAGGAGTTCGACGGCGTGGTGCGCGCGCTCGGTGAGCGCGGCGTGGTGCGCTTTCCCGGCCAGAAGCTCAGCGCGCGGCAGCTCGCCGATTTCAGCGCGCGCTTCGGCGAGCTCGAGATCAACGTCGCCAACGCCTACCAGGAGCCCGGGATCCCCGAGGTGATGATCCTCTCCAACATGGTCGAGAACGGCAAGCCGATCGGGCTCGCCGACGCCGGCCAGGACTGGCACACCGACATGTCCTACAGCGGCACGATCGCTTTTGCGAACGTGCTCTACGGAATCAAGATCCCCAGGCGCGACGGCAGGACCCTGGGCGCAACTGAGTTCTCGAACATGCACGCCGCCTACGAGGGACTGCCCGCGGAGATGAAGCGCGACCTCGAGGGCATGACGGTGCTGCACGACTTCAACAAGTTCTGGGAAATGATGAGGCGGGAAAAAGGGAGCAAGCGCCCGCCGCTCAGCGAGGCGCAGCGCAAGGCGAAGCCGCCGGTGTCGCACCCGATATTTCTCACCCACCCGATCACGCGACGCAAGGTGCTCTACGCGAATCCCGGCTACTCGATCCGGATCAACGAGCTGCCGGAGAAGGAAAGCGCGCAGACCCTGAAGTTCCTGTTCGAGCACCAGCTCAGAGCCGAATACCGCTACGCGTTTCACTGGCAGGAAGGCGACGTGCTGATGTGGGAAGACATCGGCACCATCCACAATGCGGTCGCTGACTACGGTCCGGACGAGCACCGTCTGATCAAGCGCTGCCAGGTGATGGCCACCCGGTTCCAAGAGGAGGGGTAATGAAGAAGACCACTGTATTTCTCGCAGCCGCGGCGCTGTGCGCGCTGGCCGGCGCCGCTGCCGCCCAGGGCTATCCGGCCAGGCCGGTGAAGATCCTGGTCGGCTTCGCCGCGGGCGGGCCGACCGACGTGATCGCGCGCATCGTGGCACAGGACATGGGCGCATCGCTCGGCCAGTCGTTCATCGTCGAGAACCGGCCGGGAGCGAACGCCATCATCGCGACCGAGGTGGTCGCGCACTCGGCCCCGGACGGGTATACGACGTTGTTCTCGTCGCTGTCGCTCCTGGTGAACTCGATCCTGCCCGGGACCAAGGCGCAGTACGACCCGTTCAAGGACTTCGCGCCGGTGAGCAACGCCGCGAACCTGCCGATGGTGATCGTGACCGCGACCGCGAACCCGGCCGGCTCCATGAAGGACCTGCTCGCTCTCGCGAAGGCGAAGCCCGGCGAGATCAGCTACGGCACTTCGGGCATCGGCGGCTCCTCGCATCTCGCCGGGGCGATGCTCGAGACCTTCACGGGAACGAAGATGATCAACGTGCCCTTCAAGGGCAACGGTCCGGCGCTCGCCGAGGTGATGGCGGGCCGCGTGACCTTCATGTTCTATCCCATCGTCGGCATCGCCGACCAGGTCGCGGCGAAGAAGCTCAAGGTGCTCGCGGTCGGCACTCCGCAACCTCATCCGGATTTTCCCGGCGTGCCGACCATGGCGGAGTCGGGCCTGCCTGGCTTCGAGGAGACCGCGCCCTGGGTCGGCATGCTCGTGCCGGCGGGTACGCCCGCGCCGGTCGTCGCGCGCCTCAGCGAGGAGATGCGCAAATCGATCGCCAAGCCGGAGACCCGCGAGAGGTTCAAGCAACTCGGCGCGGTCGCGATCGCCGATACGCCCGAGGAGTTCGCGGCCTTCCTCAGGAAGGACTACGAGCGCTGGGCGCGGGTCATCAAGGCTTCGGGAGTGAAGGCCGAATGAACACCGTGAGCGAGATCCCCGCGAGCGGGCTCGCGAGCTCTTCCTGCCCGGCTTCGCGCCGCGCTGCGGCGCGCGTGCTGCGCGCCTGGAACATCGAGGATCTGCGCAGAATGGCGAAGCGGCGCCTGCCGCGCGCCGTGTTCGATTTCTTCGACGGTGCCGCCGAGGACGAGCTCACGCTGCGCGCCAACCGCGCCGCCTTCGAGCGGGTGCGCCTGCTGCCCAAGATGCTTTCGGGCGTCGATCGCATCGACACCTCGACTTCCATTCTGGGCGGGCGATCCGGGCTGCCGATCGCGGTCGGTCCCACCGGCGGCATCGGCTTCGGCTGGCCGTTCGCCGACGTGGGCGTGGCGCGCGCGGCGGCCGCGGCCGGCATACCGTACACGCTTTCCACCATGGCGACCGCGTCGATCGAGCGCATCGCGCGCGAGGCGGGCGGGCGGCTGTGGTTCCAGGCCTACGTCTTCCGCCAGCGCGACATGACGATGGGCCTCATCGAGCGCGCGAAGGCGTTTGGCTACGAAGCACTGATGGTCACCGTCGATGTGCCGGTCGGCGGAAAGCGCGAGCGCGATTTCCGAAACGATTTTGCGATCCGCTTCCGCTTCACGCCGCGGAACGTTCTCGATTTCGCCACCTGCCCCTTGTGGGTGCTGTCGGTCTTGCGCCACGGCATGCCCGTGCTCGAGAACGTGGCCGGGCTCGCCCCGGAGGCGAAAAGCATCGCCGAGATTGCCTCCTCTGTCGGGCAGTTCTGGGACGCGGACTTCGACTGGGACGGGCTGAAGGCGATGCGCGGTGCGTGGCCCGGAAAGATGCTGGTGAAAGGCACGCTGCGCGCCGACGAGGCCGAGCGCCTGGCTTCGATCGGGGTCGATGCGGTCGTCGTTTCCAACCACGGCGGCCGGCAGCTCGACGGCGCGATCGCCGCCCTCGACGCCTTGCCGCCCATCGTGCGCGCGGTAAAGGGCAGGATGAGCGTGCTGGTCGACGGTGGGGTGCGCCGCGGGGTCGATGCGATCAAGGCGGTCGCGCTCGGCGCCGAGGCCGTGATGCTCGGCCGCGCCACGCTCTTCGGCGCCTGCGCTGCGGGCGAGGCGGGTGCGACGCGCGCGCTGGAGATTCTGCGCGACGAGCTGGTGCGCTCGATGCAGCTCTCGGGCGTTCGCTCGATCGCCGAGATCGGCCCGGATCTGCTTGCGCCATCGACGTGATTCCTGAGGAGGGTGCGATGACTTCTGCCAATCGAAGGCTGGTGCTGAAGGGTGCGGCGCTCGGGGCGCTCGCGTATACGGTCGGTGGCGCCGAAGTGCTGCTCTCGCCGCGCGAGGCGCTCGCTCAAGGGCTGCCGCTCAAGGTGCTGACGGCGGACGAGCGCGCCGCGCTCGAGGCGCTCGGCGAGACCCTGTTGCCGGGGGCGAAGGACGCGGGCCTCGCCCATTACGTCGACCAGCAGCTGAGCGTGCCACCGAGCGAGGCGCTGCTGATCGCGCGCGCGGTCGGCGTGATGCCGCCTTACGCGAATTTCTATCGCGCGGGACTCGCCGCGCTCGATGCGGCGAGCCAGAAGGCGCACGGCGCGAAGTTCGCTGCGCTCGCCGCGGACAAGCGCGCCGAGTTCGTGGAACAGATTCGCCAGAAGGTGCCCGAGGGCTGGAGCGGTCCGCCTTCGCCATTCTTCTACTTCGTCTCGCGCGCCGATGCGGTCGACGCTTACTACGGCACCGTGGAAGGCTTCGAGCGCCTGGGTATTCCCTATATGCCGCACATTGCTCCGCTCAAGAGGTGGTAGCCATGGCCAACGAAAAAGTGGACGTAGTCATCGTCGGCGGCGGCGCCTCCGGAATCCTGCTCGCCGCGAAGCTCGGGCAGGCGGGCAAGAAGGTCGTGATCCTCGAGATGGGGCCCGCGATCGGCCTGGACGATCTGGTCAGCTCGATGCTCTGGTCGCGGCGGCTGAAGTGGGGCGGCGTGCCGGTCGTGTCGGAGGGCAAGAATCCGATCGCGCACAATTTCCAGTCGGGCTGGGGCCTGGGCGGGGCGGCGATGCACCAGTTCGCCAACTGGCCGCGTCTCCACCCGGAGGATTTCCGCGTCAAGACGCAATACGGGCGCGGCCTCGATTGGCCGATCGGCTACGACGAGCTGCGGCCCTATTACGACCGCATCCAGAAGGAAGTCGGGATCTCGGGCGACCACGTCGCCGAGGTGTGGCGGCCTGCGGGCGACCCGTATCCGATGCCGCCGATGAAGTGGTCCCGGCAAGCGGACCTCCTCGCCGATGGATTCAAGAAGGCGGGCCTGCGCACCGCGCCCATGCCAGTCGCGATCAACAGCGTCCCTTACAACGGGCGTCCCGCGTGCATCTACGACGGCTGGTGCGAGGCGGGCTGCCCGACCGGCGCGCTCGTCAATCCGCAGGTGACCTACTTACCCATCGCAAGGAAGGCGGCAGTGGAGATCCGTGCCGACGCCTACGTGACCCGGGTGCTGACCAATGCCAAGGGCGACCGCGCCACCGGCGTCGAGTACTACGACAAGCAGAAGCAGCGCCAGGAGCAGCGCGCCGATGTGGTGGTGCTCTCCGCATTCTCGGCGTCGAACCCGCGCATCCTGTTCAACTCGAAGACCGACAAG
>JBGQKK010000072.1:0-11583 GCA_041499545.1 Gammaproteobacteria bacterium
CTTCAAGGTCGCCGGGAAGCCCCTGATGACGCTGTGCCACGGCACCGTCGGCCTGCAGCACGCGACCATGGGCGTGTACAACGCCTGGTGCGACCGAGTGCCGGTGATCGTCGTCGGCGGCAACGACCTCGACGCCGCGCACCGGCCGCCCGGCGTGCCGACCTTCCACTCGGCGCAGGACATCAACGCCCTGGTGCGCGACTTCACCAAGTGGGACGACACGCCGGTGTCGCTGCAGCACTTCGCGCAGTCGTTCGTGCGCGCCTACAAGATCGCGATGACGCCGCCCTATGGGCCGGTGATGATTTCGCTGGACGCCGGGCTTCAGCAGGAGCCGATGAAGAATCACGGCGGAGAGAAGCCTTATGTCCCGCGCTATGTGCCGACCGCGCCGCCGCAGGGCGACTCGGGCGCGGTGAAGGAGGCCGCGCGCCTTCTCGCCGGCGCGCAGAACCCGCTGATCGTCGCCGACCGCGCGGCGCGCACTGCGAACGGCGTCACGCTGCTGGTGCAATTGGCCGAGCTCCTCCAGGCGCGGGTCATCGACCAGGGCGGCCGCATGAACTTCCCGCGCACCCACTATCTGTCCGCGCCGCCGACCGCGGTCAACAACGCGGACGTGATCATCGGCCTGGAGCTCTCGGACTTCTGGGCGACGGTCAACAGCTTCACCGACAACGGCGAGAACGGCGGCATCGGCACCAACGGGACGCGCATCAAGCAGGAGACGAAGCTCATCAGCATCAGCTCGGTTGAGCTCAATACCAAGGCGAACTACCAGGACTTCCAGCGCTTCCAGGTGATCGACGTGCCGATGGCGGGCGACGCCGAGGCGACGCTGCCGGCGCTGATCGAAGCGGTGAAGCAGGCGGGCCCGAACAAGGCGGCGGTCGAGAAGCGCGGCGAGGCGGCGAGGAAGGCGTACGCGGAAGGCAAGGAGCGCACGCGCCAGGCGGCGGCGCTCGCCTGGGATGCGAGCCCGGTCAGCACCGCGCGCCTGTGCATGGAAGTGTACGGGGCGGTGAAGAGCCTCGACTGGTCGCTCGTCGCCTCCGAGGGCAACGTCAGCAACTGGCCGAATCGCCTCTGGCCGATGGAGAAATACCACCACTGGCTCGGGCGCTCGGGCGGCTACGGCGTGGGCTACGGCGCGCCCGCCTCGATCGGCGCCGCGCTCGCCAACCGCGACCTCGGCAGGTTCTCGGTCTCCATCCAGTCGGACGGCGATTTGATGTACGCCCCGGGCGTGCTGTGGACCGCGGCGAAACACAAGATTCCGCTGCTCGCGGTGATGCACAACAACCGCGCCTAC
The DNA here is from genome assembly GCA_041499545.1 of Gammaproteobacteria bacterium. Classification (GTDB taxonomy): domain Bacteria; phylum Pseudomonadota; class Gammaproteobacteria; order Burkholderiales; family SG8-39; genus VBDM01. The sequence continues at coordinate 1,313 of JBGQKK010000072.1, forward strand.
CACCAGGAGGTGATGCACGTGCAGCGCCTTTCCAACTTCCGCGACCGCGTTGCCAACCTCGGCGGCGACATGGGGCCGGTGGGGACGAGCATCATGAATCCGGATATCGAGTACCACAAGCTCGCCGAGGCCATGGGCTGGTGGGCGAAGGGTCCGATCAAGGACCCGGCGCAGCTCGGCCCCGCGCTGAAGGAAGCCGTGAAGGTGGTGCAGTCCGGGCAGCCGGCGCTGCTCAACGTGTGGACTCAGCCGCGATGAATGTCATTCCGAGCGCAGCGAGGAATCTGCTTTTCGCGATAGGCGTGTTTTTCGCTCCTGTCGCCTTGGCCGCCGGGTCGGCGGACAAGGGCAAGGCCGCCTACGTCAAGCACGGCTGCTGGCAGTGCCACGGCTTCTCGGGGCAGGGCGGGATCACCGGACCGAAGCTCGCGCCCGATCCGATGCCGCTCGAGGCGCTCTCGGTGTTCGTGCGCAACAGCCGCGGCGCGATGCCGCCGTACCAGAGCGCGATCCTTTCCGAGTCCGACCTCGCCGACATCCACGCGTACCTGCAGTCGCTGCCGAAGGCAAAAGACTACAAGAGCATCCCGCTGCTCAACCCCTAGCGGGCCGCGCGTCGTCCTCTAGGGCTTGAAGGTCCTGCGTCCGGATCCCGGAGCGCGCGTGGTCAGATGGCACCAGCCCGGCGTCGCCTCGGGAGCCTCGCGATAGAGCCCGTAATGTTCCAGAGCCGGGTTCTGGCCGCCGCCGATTTCGGAATGATCGAGCAGCGCGTCGAGCTCGCCTTCCGGATCGTAGACGTCGACCGCCTTCGCTTCCTTGTGGCTCGACTTGGCGCTGCCGGTCGTCGCCGTTTGCAGGCGAAATCCCCCGTCGCCGGAGCCGCCCTTCGATCCGCTGATCTGTGTCCCCGTGTTCGGGCACGTCGGCCCGCTGAACACCCCGTCCTCCAACGCGTGAGCGAGCAGGTCGTTCACCCGGTCGAGCATGTCCTTCGCCGTGGCCTCGTCCTCCTCCGTGTGCGGCTTGGCCTGAAAATACTGGTCGATGTTGATCATATGCTCGTGTCCGCCTCCGGCGCGTCCCGACCGTGCGCTGCGAAGGAGCATGATAATCCGATAATGCGTCGGCGAAGTCCATAGGCGGGTCAGCGTACTTGCGCGCAAGCCGGCTCGCGTACAATCCGGGAAAGACCTGGAGCAAACATGAAGATTGCAATACCTGCCGTGCTTGCGGCGGCCTTCGCTTTTTCCGCTGCGGCGCTCGGGCAGGCCTATCCGGCGAAACCGGTGCGCATGATCGTGCCTTTCCCGGCGGGCGGGCCCGCTGACCTGGTGGCGCGCCTGCTCTCGGCGAAGCTCCCGGAGATCTGGGGGCAGCCGCTGGTGGTCGAGAACCGCGGCGGCGCGGGCGGCAACATCGGCACGGCGGCGGTGGCGCGCGCCGCACCGGATGGCTACACCATCTTGCTCACCACCTCCGGCCTCATGTCCAACCCCGGCCTATACAAGGACGCCGGCTTCGATCCGGTGCGCGACTTCGCTCCGGTCACCGTGGTCGGCAACTCGGCGACCATCGTGGTGCGCCATCCGAGCCTCGCCGGGGTGAACACCATGCGCGACATCGAGCAGCTCGCGCGCAGCTCCAAGGTCGACTTCGCCACGCCCGGCATCGGCCTCGCCGGGCACCTCTCGGGGGAGCTCTTCAAGACGATCACCAAGGTCGACATGCAGCCGATCCCCTTCGCCGGCGCCGCGCCCGCGATCACCGCGGTGCTCTCGGGGCAGGTGAAGCTCGGCTTCATGGCGGTGCCCTCGACCGTGCCGCACGTGAAGTCCGGGAAGCTCGTCGCCATCGCGGTCACCAGCCCGCAGCGTCTCGCGGTGCTGCCCGAGGTCCCCACCGTCGCCGAGTCGGGCTACCCCGGATTCCAGGTGGACAATATGTACGGCGTGCTCGCCCCGCGCGGCACGCCGCCCGGGGCGGTGAAAAAACTGCACGACGACATCGTGCGCGTGGTGCGCGAGCCGGATACGAAAAAGGCGCTCGAAGCGGCGACGATCGACATCGTCGCCAACACCCCCGAGGAATTCGCCGCCTACATCGCGTCGGAGACCGCCAAGTGGGCGCAGGTGGTGAAGGCCTCGGGCGCGAAGGTGGAGTAGTGCGAGTCCTCCGATTCGTCCTCGCCCTGGCTGCGCTGGGCGCATTTTCCGCATTGGCCCAGGACGCAAAGAAGGCGCGCGATTTTCCGGCGCTCTACGCGACCCTGGAAAAAGCCGACGCCGTGGTCGAGGGCGCGAAGCAAGCCAAGCGCGTGCTCTACGTATTCTGGGACGCCAACTGCTGGTATTGCCATCTCACCTGGAAGGCGCTGCAGCCCTACGAGAAGGCCGGGCTGCAGGTGCGCTGGGTGCCGGTCGCGTATCAGAAGGACAATTCGGCGGCGCTCGCCGCCGCGGTGATGGGCGCTCGCGACCGCGTCGCCGCGCTGCGCGAAAACGAGACGCGCTACCGCGCGAAGAGCTACGACGGTGGGATCAAGGCCGCGGCGCAGGTGCCCGCCGACCTCGCCATCGAGCTCGAGGACAACATGACGCTGATGGGGCGCTTCGGCATGTCGGGGACGCCGGCGCTCGTGTGGAAGGACGCGGGCGGCAAGGTGCAGACCCATCTCGGTCTGCCATCGCTCTCGCAGCTCCCGGCGATCACCGGGCTTCCCGAGCAGAAAATCGACGATCCGGAGCTCGCGAAATTTCGCCAGTAGACCTGCGGTTAGGCGAAGTGGCACGCCACCACGTGCCCCTTGCCGACGTCACGCAAGCTCGGCTCCGAGGCGGGATCGGTGCACACGGCGGGCCGGCCTTGCTGCTCGTAGAGCGGGCAGCGCGGGGCGAAGCGGCAGCCGCCCGCCGGCTGCTCGAAGTCGAATACGCCCCAGGCGCGTTGCTCGCGCGTCTCGTTGCGCGCGCTCCGGCTCACCTCGGTGCTGTGCTTGTCCGCGAGCGAAGACCACAGGATCTGCGTGTAGGGATGGCGCGGCCGGTGGGCGATGTTCTCCGCCAAGCCCATCTCGACGATGCGCCCGAGGTACATGACCGCGACCTTCTCGCTCACCAGCTCGACCACCGGGAGGTCGTGCGAGATGAAGAGATAGCTCAGCCCGAGGTGCTTCTGCAGATCGCGCAGGAGGTTCACGACCTGCGCCTGGATCGAGATGTCGAGCGCGCTGGTGGGCTCGTCGGCGACGATCAGGCGCGGGCGCACCGCGAGCACGCGCGCGATGCCGACGCGGCGCTTCTCGCCCCCGGAGAGCTCGGAGGGGAAATTCGCGAGCTTGCTCTCCTTGAGGTTCACCTGCTCGAGCAGCTCGCGGATGCGGCTCGCGATCTCGGCGTCGCCCGGGCGTTCGTACACGGTGAGCGCCTCGCGCAGGATGTCGCGCACGCGCATCGCCGGGTTCAATCCGGCGTCGAGGTCCTGGAAGATCATCTGCATCTCGCGCCGCAGCGGGCGGAGTTCGGCGCGGCTCAAGTGCGTGATGTCGCGCCCGTCGAAGACGATGCGTCCGCCGGTCGGATCGTCGAGCCGCAGCACGGTGCGGCCTATCGTGGTCTTGCCGCAGCCCGACTCGCCGACCAGTCCCACGGTCTCGTTCTCCCGCAGATAGAAGCTCACGCCGTCGACCGCGGGGATCACGCGCGTTTCGCCGGTGAGCTTCGCGAGCAGGCCGAGGTAGTGGCTGAAGTGCTTGCGCAGGTCGGTGACCTCGAGAATTGTCTTGCTCATGCCGGTGTCCCCTGCGCGGCCGTGGCTTCCGTCTTCGCCGCGGCCGGGTACAGCCAGCAGCGCAGCGTGTGGCCGGGCGCGACCTCGGCGAGCGGGGGCTCCAGGCCGGCGCAGCGCTCGCGCACCGCGTCGGTGACGCGGTTGCAGCGCCCGTAGAAGCGGCAGCCTCGCGGCACCTCGATCGTGTCGAGCACATCTCCTTCGATCGCCTGCAGATAACTTTTCCGGCGTATCGTTTCCGCATTCGGAATCGACGCGAGCAGCGCCGCGGTGTACGGGTGGCGGACCTTCACCTCCGGCGCGAGCACCTCTTCCACGCGACCGGTTTCCACCACCGTGCCGCCGTACATCACCGCAACGCGGTCCGAGAGGCGCTGGATCACGCTGATGTCGTGGCTGATAAGAATCGTGGCGACGGCGGTCTCCGCCTTGAGCTCGGCGAGCAGCTCTACGATGCGCGACTGGATGGTGGCGTCCAGGCCCGTGGTCGGCTCGTCCGCGATAAGGAGCGAGGGCTCGGCGGAGAGCGCCATCGCGAGCATGGCGCGCTGGCACATGCCGCCCGACATGCCGAAGGGGAAATTGTCGAAGCGCAGCCGCGGCGAGTCGATGCGCACGCGCTCCAGCCAGTAGATCGCGCGTTCCTTGGCCTCACCCATGCCCCTGAAGCTCGTGTGAAGCCGGATGGTCTCCACCAGCTGCTTGCCGACCGTGGAGTATGGGTTCAGCGCCGAGCGCGGATTCTGGAAAATCATGGCGATTTTCTTGCCGCGCACGCCCGCCATCAATTTCTCCGCGTGCGTTCGCCAACCGCGCTCGTCTTTCTCCACCGCCATAACGCGCCCATCCTGCTCCGTGACGCGGGCGTACTTCTCCAGACCATCGAGCAAATTGTACCCAGTCCCGTTCGAGCGCAGCTCGATGCGGCCGCTGATCACGCCCGGCCCCGCGGTAACCAGGCCGGCGGCCGAGAGCGCGGTGACGCTCTTGCCGCTGCCGCTCTCGCCCACGACGCCGAGCGTCTCGCCGCGCGCGACCGAGAGGCTCGCGCCGTCGACCGAGCGAATGAAGGCGCGCTTGGCGCGCGAGTAGAAGTAGGTCCTCAGGTTCTCCATCGAGAGGAGCGGGTCCATCAGCGCCTGCGCTTTCCCTCGAGCACGTTGTTCAGGCCGTCGCCGAGCAGCTGGAAGCCGAGAATGGTCGCGAGGATCGCGAGCGCGGGCGCGGTCGAGGGCCAGAAGTTGCCCTGCAGGAAGTAGTTCGCCCCGGCCTGCACCATGTTCCCCCACGAAGGCGTGGGCTCTTGCACGCCGAAGCCGAGGTAGGAGAGGCTGGTCTCGACCAGGATCGCCTCGGCCATCCCGAGGGTCGCCTGGATCACGAGGAGCGCGCGGCAGTTCAGCCACAGGATGTGCTTGAGGATGACCGTGTGCGCCGGCAGCCCCAGCGCGTGCGCCGCTTCGATGAAGTTCTTCTGCCGCAAAAACGAGATCTTGCCCGCGATGAGGTTGGAGGTCACGGGCATGCCGGTGATGCCGACCACGACCATGATGGCGTAGATGTCGGGCTTGAACGCCGCGATCACGAGCAGGATCAGGACCAGCCGCGGGAACGAGTCGAGCAGGTTGTCGAAGTAGGTGATGACCGCGGCGAGCCAGCCGCCCTTGTAGCCCGCGAGGACCCCGAGCACGGCGCCGCCTGCGACTGCAATCGCGATCGCGAGCAGCCCGGGCAGGAAGTAGGCCTGGATGCCGAGGATGAGCCGCGCCTGCAGGTCGCGCCCGAGAAAGTCGGTGCCGAGCGGGTGCCCGGCGGTGAAGGGCGCGGCGTTGATCAGCTCGACGTTCATCGCCCGCGGATCGGCGGGCAGCCAGCCGAGCGCCCCGAGCAGGTAGGAAGCGAGCACCAGCGCGAGGATCAAGAGCCCGTAGCCGACGTAGACCAGGTCGAGCGTCTCGGCGCGCTGCAGCAGCGGCAGCGCCGAGAACTCGCCGACGGGCCCGGGCGTCTGGAGGTAGCGGCGCACGCGTTGCTCCCCACTACTCCTTCGACGCGCGCGGGTTGACCACGGTGAAGACCACGCGCTGCAGCAGGTTGCCGGTGCGCACGAACGCCGCGGCGACGAGCGCGATGCCCATGATGACGGGGAAGTCGCGGTCCTGCGCCGCCTGCCAGGCCATGCGCCCCATGCCGGGCCAGTTGAACACCTGCTCGACGATGACCGCGCCGCCGAGAAGGAACGGGATCTTGGCGCTCATGATCTCGGTGACCGGTATCAGGAAGCCCTCCTTGAACGCGTGGCGCCATACCGGCGCGCCCTTGGCGCGGGCGGTGCGGATGTAGTCCTCGGCGAGGACGCGCGACAGCTCCTCGCGCAGGTGGCGGATCAGCTCGGCGAGCGTTCCGCTCGCCGTCCCCAGGACGAAGATCGGCACCAGGAAATACAGCCAGGCGTGAGGCTGCTTCGTCGCCGTTCCCGAGAGCAGCGGGAACATGCCGAGCTTGTTCATGAAGACATAGACCACGATGTAACCGAACCAGAACACCGGCACCGCCGAGACGATGTACGCCGCGACGGTCGCCGCCGTGTTGCCGGCGGTGTCGCCGTTCACCGCGGCGTGCACCGCGATCGGAACCGCGATCACCAGGGTAAAGAGCAGCGAGCCGAGCGTGAGAACGAGCGTATTGACGCCGACGCGCGCGAGCTCGGGCAGCACCGGCAGGCCGGTGCGGATCGAGTTGCCGAAATTGCCCTGTAGTACCTTGGCCAGCCAGGTGCCGTAACGGCCGTACCAGGTCTGCGGAACGCCGAGCGCCTCGCGCGCGCCGACAGCGAGCTGTGAGCGCGGCGACTGGCCTTCGAGCAGGACGTTGAGCGGATCGCCGGGCGCGAGATAGAGAACGGCGAACACCACCGCGCTCACGCCCAGGAGCAGGAGTGCGGTCACCGCGAGCTCGCGCCGGAGCACGCGGGCGACCGGCATGATCGCGGAGAGCTTCACCTCAGGCGCCTCCCCCCGAGCAACCTGTCATTCCGAGAAGCGCAGCGACGAGGAATCTCTACGAGATCCCTCGCTGCGCTCGGGATGACGCCGACGCCATGGTCGGCGTCACTTTTGCTCGCTCGCCGGAATGAACCATTCGTCGGCGAACGAGAAGAACTTGTACGGATGGATCTGGACCCGCCGCAGCTTCCTGTGGTAAGCGCTGTAGTTGGTCAGCGTCCACAAGAAAGCGTACGGCTGCTCCGCGGCGAGTATCGCGTGCAGCTTGCGGTTGATGGTGCGGCGCTTCTCGTAGTCGAGCGTGAGCTTGCTCTCGACGATGAGCGCGTCGACCTCGGGGTTGGAGTAGCCGCCGAAGTTGTTCTTCCAGTCGCCGATCTCGGCGGAATGGAAAAGCGAGGAGATGTCCGCTGAGTCGTCGAACACCCACGACGCGAACATGATGTCGAAGTTGTGCTCGAGGAACACGTCCTCCTTCCACGCCTGCCATTCCTTGAACTCGACGTTGATCGCGACGCCGACGTTCTTGAGGTAGTTTTGGAACGCGAGCACGACGCGCTTCACCGCCTCGCTCTCCTTCTCGATCGGAACCTTGAGCGAGAGCGCGAGCTTCCTGCCGTCCTTCTCCATGATGCCGTCGGCGCCGGGCCGAAAGCCCGCCTCGGCGAGCAGCGAGCGCGCCCGCTCGGGGTTGAAGGGCAGCGGCTTGACGTCGAGGTTGTACGCCCAGCTGCCGGGCGCGAACGGGCCGGAGATGAGTGTGCCCTGGCTGTTGAAGAAGGAATTGAGCATCTCCTGGCGGTTGATCGCGACCGCGATCGCCTCGCGCACGCGCCGGTCGGCGAGCAGCGGGCTGCGCAGGTTGTAGCCGAAGAACGAGTACGACAGCGCGTTATAGGGCTGCAGCACGAAGCGCTTGTCGCCCTGGACCTCGGGCAGGTTGCGCGGGTTCACGAGCACGATCATGTCGACCGCGTTGAACATCAGCGCCTGGGCCATGATGTTCTGGTCGGCGAAGGGCTTGGCGATGAACTTGTCGATGTGCGCGCGGCCCTTGAAGTAGTCGGGGTTGGCGAGCAGCACCACCTCGCCGTCGCCGGTGATGGTCTTGAGCATGTACGGCCCGGTGCCGATCGGGCTGCGGGCGAACGGGTCCTCGCGCGTCAGGTACTCCGGGTTCGCCGGGCCGTGCCGGGGGATGATCTTGAAGGTGAACTTCGCCAGCGCATTCAGGATCGGGCGCTTGAGCGTGATCACCACCGTAGTGTCGCTCGTTTTCTGCACCTTCTCGATGAACTCGTAGCGCACCTTCAGCGGCGTGATGGTCCTGGGGTGCATCATGATGTTCCAGGTGAACACCACGTCGTCCGCGGTGAACGGTCTCGCCTCCTCGCCCTCGCGCGGGTGCCACTTCACGTCCTTGCGCAGGAAGAACGTGAACACGCGGCCGTCCTTGGAGATCTCCCAGCGCTCGGCCAGCTCCGGAACGATCTCCTGCTTCTCGTCGATGCCGACCAGGCCGCTGAACACGAGCTCGGTGATGCGCAGCGAGATCGTCTCGTTGCTGGTGATCGGGTCGACGGTCGCCGTCCGGCCGAACTCGCTGTAGTTGAGGACGCCGCCGTCGGGGCGCCCGTCGGCCTTGGGCGCGGCGCGAGCGGGTGCGCACAAGGTCGCGGCAACCGAGATCAGCAGAGCAATGCCAAGGATCCGTTTCATGGGGTACCTCCTGGTCGTCTCCGAAAGTGTTCTCCCCTCCCGGTAAAGCGGTTTCTCAAAGTATCCTCACGTCGCCGGCGCTGCGGTGCTCCATGGAGTAGACGCCCTGCACGGCCTCCTGTATCTGCCGCACCACGGGGAACTCCTGGCTCATCTCGAAGAAGATCTCCAGGCCCTCGGAGAACTGCTTGGTGCGGTAGTAGGCTTCCGCCAGACCCGCGAGCATCTCCGGATCGTTCGCCTCGATCTTGTTCTTGTTGCTCTTGTCGCGCCCGGCCTCCATGTAGGCGATGGCGCGCGCGTAGTCCTTCTTGCGTAGATAGTACGTGCCGAGCGCGGTATTGAGCCGCTGGGCCTTCCTTCGGTCTCCCGTCTCGGCGACCTGGCCGGCGCGCGCGAGCGCCTTGGCGCACTGTGCCGCGGTATCGGCGCATCCGAGGACGATGTCCGCGAGCACCTCGGGGTCGCTCGCCTGCTCGGCGATCGCGGTCCACGCGCTCTCCGCCTCGACACCGCGGCCCTGGCGGTGCGCGATCAGCGCCTGGCGGACCCTGGCGCGCTCGCGAAACTGCGCCGGCGCCTGGGGCCGGGCGAGAAAAGCCTGCGCGGACGCCGCCGCCTCGCCGTTCGCGCCCAGGCCGCTCAGGGCTTCTGCGAGATAGTATTCGGCGCTCGGTTTCATGCGCGCGTCGGCCGCGGCCTGCTCGAGCCTCGCCCTCGCGAGCTCGCGGTAGAGCTGCGCCAGGTCGCCGAGAATGGCGAGATCGTAGAAGCCGATGCTCTTGGCGGTTCCCTTCGCGGCCTTGAACTGCTCGACGTAGGAAGCCACGCCCCAGTCGGCGGCGCGCGCCACGGCGAGCGCCCAATCGAACGCGCCGACCGCGAAATAGATCTCGATCAAATAGCGCCGCACGCGCGGCGAAGCATCGCGCGAGCGTGCCGAATCGTCCGCGACACGCAGCAGGGTTTTTGCGTCGACGAGGCGCGCCCGACCCTCGGCCGCGGCGCGCGCGAGCGCGATCTCGGCCGCACCGCCCGCTTCGGCCGTTTTCCACAGGCCGCGCGCGCGCTCGGCGTCGCGCTGGGCCCACAAGGCGCTCCCCAGGCCGACGCCGGCGATCGCCCGGTAGCGGCTCTCGATCCTCGCATCGGCGCGAACCTGCTCGAAGTTCCGCCCCGCCTCGCGCGGGCTTCCGCGCGCGAGCTGCGCCTCGGCGAGGTACAGCCGCGCGTAGCGGCTGCGCCCCTCGACGCCCGTCTTCAGCAGCTTGTCGAGGTAATCGAGCTCGGCCGCGGCGGCGGTGCGCGCAAGCGCTTCGTGCAGGTCGGCGTTGCGCAGATAGATCGTGCCGAGGACGAGCTGCGCCTGCGCGCGGTGCTCAGCGTCGAGGCGCGCGAGCGCGTCCTCGAGCGAGCGCGCCGCCTGCTCGTAGCGGCGCTTCTCGAGGAGCTTGATCGCCGCGCCCACCGGATCGTCGGCGCCGTATGCAGGGGCGCCTGCGATTCCCGCCGCGAGCAGCAGGATGAACCCGAGGCGGCAGCTCACGGCTTCTCGTCCTTGAGCTTGGCGACGTATACCTGGTCCCACTGGTCGACCTGGGCGCGGAACGCGATCAGCCCCGAGCGCGAGCAGGTGACGTCGTGGTTCATCTTGGTCCCGGTGCGCAGCAGGGCGCTCGTGCGGCTTTCGACGTCGGCGACGTAGATGGGGTAATACGCCTGCCGTTCGTCGCGCACGTACGCGATGCGGCGGTTGTC
>JBGQKK010000073.1:0-11538 GCA_041499545.1 Gammaproteobacteria bacterium
AAGCTGCTCCTCGAGCAGTGCTCGAAGACGGTGAAGAAGACTTCGATGGAGCTCGGCGGCAACGCCCCCTTCATCGTGTTCGACGACGCCGACCTGGACCAGGCGGTCGAAGGCGCTCTCGCCTCCAAGTACAGAAACACCGGCCAGACCTGCGTGTGCGCCAATCGGCTCTTGGTGCAGGACAAGGTCTATGACGCCTTTGCCGCGAAGCTCACCGAGAAAGTGAAGGCGATGAAAGTCGGCAACGGCATGGAGCCGGGCGTGGTGCAGGGCCCGCTCATTGAAAAGGCCGCAGTGGACAAGGTCGAGGAGCACATCGCGGACGCCATCGCCAAAGGCGCGAAAATCCTGACCGGCGGCAAGCGCCACGCGCTCGGCGGCACCTTCTTCGAGCCGACCGTGCTCGCCAACGTCAACACCACCATGAAAGTAACAAAAGAAGAAACGTTCGGTCCGGTCGCACCACTCTTCCGCTTCAAAGACGAAAAAGAAGCGATCCGCCTCGCCAACGACACCGAGTTCGGCCTCGCCTCGTACTTCTTCGGCCGCGACCTCAACCGCATGTGGCGCGTCGCCGAAGCGCTCGAGTACGGCATCGTCGGCATCAACACGGGAATCATCTCGACCGAGGTCGCGCCTTTCGGCGGGGTGAAGGAATCGGGCATGGGCCGCGAAGGCTCGAAGTACGGCATCGAGGACTACCTGGTGGTGAAGTACCTGTGCATGGGCGGGGTCGACCGCTGAGCGCCGCCGCTAAACGTTGAACCTGAAGTGCATGACGTCGCCGTCGCGGACGACGTAGTCCTTTCCTTCCAGTTTCATCTTCCCGGCTTCTTTCGCGCCCTGCTCGCCGCCGCGGGCGACAAAATCGTCGTAGGCGATCACCTCGGCGCGGATGAAGCCGCGCTCGAAATCGGTGTGGATCACGCCCGCCGACTGCGGCGCGGTCGCGCCGACCTGCACGGTCCAGGCGCGCACTTCCTTAGGACCGGCGGTGAAGAAGGTCTGCAGGCCGAGCAGCGCGTAGCCTACGCGGATCAGGCGATCCAGGCCGGGCTCCTTCATGCCCATGTCGGCGAGAAAGACCTGCTTGTCTTCGTCCGGCAGGTCCGCGATCTGCGCCTCGACGGCGGCGCAGATCGGCACCACCGGCGCGCCTTCGCGTTTCGCGTATTCCTCGACTTTCGCGAGCAGGGGATTGCCCTCGAAGCCGTGCTCGGCGACGTTGGCGACGTACATCGCCGGCTTCGCGGTCAGCAGAAAGAAGGGTTTCAGAACCGACTGCTCTTCCTTCGAAAGCTGCACGCTGCGCGCGGGGCGCGCCTCGTCGAGCACCGGGCGCACCTTGTCGAGCACGGCGACGATGCGCTGTGCTTCCTTGTCGCCGCCGGTCTTCGCCACCTTGCCGTAGCGCGCGTAGGCTTTCTCCACCGACGCCAGGTCGGCGAGGGCGAGCTCGGTGTGGATTGTTTCGATATCCGAGATGGGATCGATCTTGCCGGCCACGTGCACCACGTTCGGGTCCTCGAAGCAGCGCACCACGTGCGCGATCGCGTCGCATTCGCGGATGTTGGCGAGAAACTGATTCCCCAGCCCTTCGCCCTTGGAGGCGCCGGCCACCAGGCCCGCGATATCGACGAACTCGACCGCCGCGGGGATGACCTTCTGCGGTTTAGCGATCGCGGCGATCTTGGCGAGGCGCGGATCGGGCACCTCGACAATGCCGATATTCGGGTCGATGGTGCAGAACGGATAGTTCTCCGCCGCAATTCCCGCTTTCGTCAGAGCATTGAACAGCGTGGACTTGCCGACGTTCGGTAGACCTACGATGCCGCACTTGAGCGACATCAGGAACCCGTGTGGAGCCTGAGCATCGCCGCCTGCATGTCGCCGTCGAGCAGCAGTTGTGAAACGTCCATGCAGCGCGCGAGCGCTCCTTCTATCAGCTCGCGCTCGGCCGGCGCGGGCGAATTGAGCACGTAGTCGGCGACCAGGCTCTTGTCGCCGGGATGGCCGATGCCGATCCGCAGGCGCCAGAATCCCGGGCTGCCGAGCTGCGCGGCGATGTCCTTCAGCCCGTTGTGGCCCGCCACGCCGCCGCCGAGCTTGAGCTTCGCCGTGCCCGGAGGAAAATCCAGCTCGTCGTGCACCACCAGCACTTCCTCGGGAAGGACCTTGTAGAAGCGCGCGAGCGCCCCCACGGACTTGCCGGAAAGGTTCATGTAGGTCTGGGGAAGCACGAATCGCAGCTCCCCCCCGGGACGCACGAGCTTGCCGACAAGACCGTGGTACCTGGCGACGGACTTCAGCTCGACGCGCTCGCCGGCCGCGAGGTGCGACACGAACCAGAAACCGACGTTGTGGCGGTTGCGTTCGTGATTTCTGCCTGGGTTACCCAGGCCGGCGATGAGTTTCAGCATTGGACGATACAAAAAAGGGCGCGGTGATCCCCGCGCCCTTTCTCGACGGGACGAGGGGCCTTACTTCTTGTCGCCCTTCTCGGCCTTGCCGCCCTTGCCGCCCTTTTCCTCGGCGGCAGGCGCGGCAGCCTCCGGCGCCTTTTGCTTGACCGTCGGCACGTCGGCCGCGGCAGGTACTGCTTCGGCGGGTGCGACCGCACCCTCGACGCCCACAACCGCGGCGGCTGCAGCGGCAGCGGCCTCTTCCTCGGCGATCGCCGCCTTCGGGATTTGCGCCGACGCCACGGTCGGATTCTCGTTGCCGGGCAGCGCCAGCTCGACGCCCTTCGGCAATGCGATTTCGCGCACGTGGATCGAGTGTCCGATCGAGATCTGCGACAGGTCCACCTCGACGAATTCGGGCAGATCGGCGGGCAGGCAACGTATGTCGATCTCGTTCAGGACGTGGGTGATGAGCCCGCCCTGCTCCTTGATCGCGGGCGACTTCTCGGCGTTCACGAAGTGCAGCGGCACGCTGATGTGGATCTTCTCGTCCGCCGACACTCTCTGGAAGTCGATGTGCTGCACCTCGGTCTTCCACGGATGCATGTTGACCGCCCGCAACAGCACCTGCTGCTTCGCCCCGTCCAGGGCAAGCGTGAGAATGGACGCGTGAAACTTCTCGTCCCGCAGCTGATGGTAGAGCGCGTTGTGATCGAGCTCGATATTGACCGGCGGCGTCTTGCCCCCGTACAGGATCCCGGGGACCTTGCCGCCGCGGCGCAGGCGGCGGCTCGCACCCCTACCCTGCACCTTGCGCGATTGTGCTTCGACTTCGATTGCCATGTTGCCTCCAAGGTTGGTCCCCTCGCCAGCCGACTCGGGGAATCAGCAAGAGGGCATGCCCCCCTGCTCGCTTAGCGGCGCCCGCGACCAGGCGCCGCGCTGAAAAATCTATTCCATGAACAGCGATGAAACCGAATCCTCGTTGCTGATGCGCAGAATCGTCTCCGCGAGGAGCCCCGCCACCGACAGGACGCGGATTTTCTTGCACGCCTGGGCGGCCTTCGAAAGCGGGATCGAGTCGGTCACGACCAGCTCGTCCATTACCGACTCGGCGATCCGCTCCACCGCGCCACCCGAGAGGACGGGGTGGGTGCAGTAGGCGACGACCCGGATCGCGCCTTCTTCCTTCAGCGCTTGGGCGGCCTTGACCAGCGTGTTGGCCGTGTCGACCATGTCGTCCATGATCACGCAATTGCGTCCCTTCACGTCGCCGATGACGTTCATGACCTCGGACACGTTCGGTTGCGGCCGTCGCTTGTCGATGATCGCCAGATCCGACTCGAGCCGTTTCGCCAGCGCTCGAGCGCGCACCACGCCGCCCACGTCGGGCGACACCACCAGCAAGTTCTCGTACTGGTGCTTCCATACGTCGCCAAGCAGCACCGGCGTAGCGTAGATGTTGTCCACCGGCACGTCGAAAAAACCCTGGATCTGGTCGGCGTGCAGATCCATCGTCAGCACGCGATCGACGCCTGCCGCCTGGAGCATGTTCGCCGCCACTTTCGCGCTGATCGCCACGCGCGCCGAGCGCGGGCGCCGGTCCTGGCGCGCGTAGCCGAAGTACGGGATCGCCGCCGTCACGCGCGCTGCGGAAGCGCGCTTCAAGGCATCGACGATCAGCAGCACCTCCATCAGGCTGTCGTTCGCGGGCGCACAAGTGGACTGCAGCACGAAGCAGTCCTTGCCGCGCACGTTCTCCAGGATGTCCACCATGATCTCGCCGTCGGAGAACTTGCCCACCGTCGCGTGGCCGAGCGGGATGTTGAGCCTTCGCACCACCGCGTGCGCGAGCAGCGGGTTGGCGTTCCCGGTGAACACCATCAGGCTTTCGTAGGCCATGTGCTTTGCTCGAGGTGGGGCGGTTCCTGGGCCTTCGGCCCCTTACGCAAAAAAATCGGCCGCGCGAGCGGCCCAACGTCTTACCGGCTCCTCGGCGCCATTATTCTCTGGCTGGGGAGGAAGGATTCGAACCCTCGCATGGCGGAATCAAAATCCGCTGCCTTAACCAGCTTGGCGACTCCCCAAGCGCTACTCGTTCTCCAAGAGCGCCGCGAGCGGCTGGCGATCCAGCCCCCGCACGACGAAGCCGCGCATGTCCGCGGGCATCCTGGAGTGGACCGAGCGCGCCTCGCGCTCGGCCGCAAATTCGACGAATACACAGGCGCCGGAGCCGCTCATGCGTGCATCACCGAACTGCCTGAGCCATTCGAGATGCCCTGCCACTTCCGCGTGGCGCCGACGCACGACCGGCTCCAGATCGTTTCTTCCGAAACCGACCGAAAAGCCTGATATTTTGATGGTTTTGGAATTTCGTGTCAATTCAGGCGACTCGAAAATCGATCGCGTCGGCACCCCGACGGGCGGTACGAGCACCACGTACCACGCAGGCGGCAATTCGAGCGGCGTCAGGCGCTCGCCTACGCCTTCGCCGAACGCGTTTCGCCCGAAGAGAAAGAACGGGACATCGGCGCCGAGCGTGAGCGCGAGCTCGGCGAGCTTCTCCTGCGGCAGGTCCAGGCCCCAAAGACGGTTCAGCACGGCGAGCGTGGTCGCGCAATCGGAGCTGCCCCCGCCCAGGCCCCCGCCGACCGGAATATTCTTCTCGAGGTCGATATCGACACCCGTGCGGGCGCGCTGTCCGGCTTGCAGCAGACGCGCCGCGCGCACCACGAGGTTTTCGTCCTCGGGGACTCCCGGAATCGGCCGCGCGAGCCGGACTTCGCCGTCCTCGCGCGGCGTGAAGCGCAGCCAATCGCAAAGATCGATCAGGCGAAAGGCGGTTTGCAGCAGGTGATATCCGTCGGGCCGCCGGCCGACGACGTGAAGGAAGAGGTTCAGCTTGGCCGGCGCGGGGTAGCGGCGCTGCCAGGGATTCAATCGGCCCATCGATCCACGACGAGGCGTATTTCGAGGTCGTCGCGCAACAGACGCAGGCGGAACGGCCTTCCCTCCCGGAACTCCTCATAGGCGACCCGCCAGCCGTCCTGCCGGATTTCCAGGCCCTCGCCCGGCCGGCCGGTAACGACCGCGGGCCGATCGAGGCTTGCGCGTCCCCGCACCCAGTCCGGCAGGCTCGCGAGCGGAAGCCGCCAGCCGAGCGCCTGGTCGGTGAGGTGTTCTGCGTCTGCCGCTCGATATTCCGTCTTGTCGGCGGTCACCAGCCGGAACCGTTCGCCCTCGCGGGTGATGCGCGCGATGCCCTGGCCGACCGGGGAGGTGATGAGCATTTCGTCGGCGTAGTCCGAGTGCCGCCAGAAGATCCGGACGGAGCCGGAGTCTCTCGGGCTGCTGATCGCGGCGCGGCCGGAGAGCTCGAAGCCCCCCGGCGGCGGCGCGCCGGGCTCGGGCAAGGCCGCGCAGGCGCCGAGAACCGCCGCCGCAAGGGCGCAAAGCGCGAGCCGGGACACGAAGAATCAGCGCTTCAGGCGCTTGATGGTATTGGCGAGCGTTTCGTTGTCGGGGCTGTCCTTGGCGGCGTCGCCCCAGACGCGCTCCGCCTCGGACCGCTCGCCCAGCGCCCAGAGCACCTCGCCGAGATGGGCGGCGATCTCCGGGTCGGGTCGCCCCGCGTACGCGCGCCGCAGGTACGCGAGCGAGTCCTTGAGGTTGCCCCTTCGGTAGAGCACCCAGCCCATGCTGTCGATGATGAACGAGTCGTCGGGAGCGAGCTTGAGCGCCGTCTCGATCAGCTCCTGCGCCTCGGGCAGGCGCTGGTTGCGATCGGCGAGGGAATAGCCGAGCGCGTTGTAGGCGTGCGCGTTCTCGGGCCGTATCTCGATCAGCTTGCGAAGCGAGGACTCGAGGATGTCCACCCGCTCGATCTTTTCCGCGAGCATGGCGTAGTCGTACAGCAGCTCGGGGTTGTTCGGAAGGCGATCGAGCGCCTGCCCGACGAGGTCGAAGGCGGCCTTCGGCTGGTTGGCGTCGCGGAGGAGCTGCGCCTCGGCGAGGATCAGTTGAATGCGCTGCTGGCTGTTCCTCGCCCCCGCCTCCCGCAGGCGCGCGCGAGCCTCGTCGAGCTTGCCTTGTCGCGCGAGGACCTGGGCGTAGTGGATCTGGGCCTGCACGTATTGCTCGCCCTCGCCCACCTCGCCATACCACTTCAGCGCCTCGGGAAAGTCCTTTCGCTCCTCTGCGACCTGGCCGAGATACAGGCGCACGCCGTCCTTGTCACGGTAGGGGCTGTTGAGCAGGCCCTTGAGGTATCTCTCGGCGGCGTCGTAGTCCTTGAGCTGCAGGGAGAGAAGCGCCACCGCGAACACCATGTCGGTGCTGTCGGGCAGACCGGTCATCAGCCTCTGGAATTCGGCGCGTGCTTCATTGAAGCGCTTCTGCGCCACCAATATTCTCGCGTAGGCGAGGCGCGCTTCCCGCGCCGGCGGATATTTCTTGAGATAGTCGGCCAGAACCGCCGCGGCCTGGTCTGCCGAGGTCTTCTGGAGAAGCTGCGCTTCGAGCAGAACCGCCGCCTCCCAATCCGGCCGCAGCTGTCTTGCCTTGCGGATTTCGTCGAGCGCAAGCCGGTCGTCGTCGGCGCCCGCCGCCATGCGCGCCACGGCATAGTGCGCCTCCGGAAGCTTGGGATAGTCGGCGGCCAGGCTCCGCGTGAGCTTGAGAGCGGCCTGCTTGTCCTGGGCGTTACCAAGGGTGCGCGTCAATTGCGTGAACCCGCTTGCCGGATCGCCGCTCGCGCCGGCGAGCAGCTCCCGAAGGCGAGGCAGGGCTTCTTCGTAGCGCCCCACCGAGACCAGCATCCCCGCGAGCGCCTGGAGAGCGCGCGTCGAAGCGGGGTCGGCGTCGTGCCAGATCGTCGCCGCCTCGATCGCCGCGTTGTTCATGCGCGCAATCAGCGCGACCTCGGTGGCGCGTCGCGCGATCCGGGGATCGCGGGTGCGCCTGGCGAGATCGACATAGGCTTGCGCGGAGAGCGCTACGCTGCCTCGCTGACCGGCGATCTCGGCGAGCAGATACTCGTAGAGCAGAGTCTCGGTGAGCTCCTGATTGGGATACGCCGAGCGGTTCTCGGGCTCGGGAGCGGCCGCCTGAAGATCCCCGGGGTTCAATTCCGAGTCGGACTCTTCCTGCGCCTCCTGCCCCGGCGAGCCCGGCTGAGCCGGGCTCAGGGCGCAGCCGGCGAGAAGGGCGAAGGCCGCCGCCGCGACCAGTCGCGACGCGCCCGAGCGAGGGGAAAAGGCGAACCGTGGGTTGAACATGAGTGCGCTTGCTGTCCGGTGGGACTAGTTTAGGTATATTTGAGAGGCGAGACAAGGACGCTAGGTTCCCTCTGTGCCAGAGTTGCCGGAAGTCGAGATCACCCGCCGCGGGATCGAGCCCTTCGTGCTCGGGAAAACCGTCACGGGAGTCGCTGTGCGCAATCCCAACCTGCGGCAGCGCGTTCCGCGCAACATCGCGCGGCTGGTCGTCGGCCAGCGGGTAAACGATCTGCGCCGCCGCGGGAAGTATCTGCTGTTCGAATGCGATGCCGGCTCGCTGATCGTGCACCTGGGCATGTCGGGAAGCCTACGCGTGGTCGAGCCCCGCTCGCCTCCGCGCAAGCACGACCATCTCGACCTCGTGTTCGGCGGCTCGGCCCTGCGCTTGCGCGACCCGCGGCGTTTCGGCGTCGTCCTCTGGAGCCGCGGCGATTCTGCCCGGCATCCGCTGCTCGCGCGGCTCGGCGTCGAGCCGCTGGGCGAGGAATTCTCGCCCGAGTTTCTGTTCCGGATCACGCGCGGCCGCGACGTCGGCATCAAGCAGCTGCTGATGAATGCGGGCGTCGTCGTCGGCGTGGGGAACATCTACGCGAATGAAAGCCTGTTCACGGCTGGAATCCATCCGCGCGTGCGCGCGGGGCGCCTGACGCGCGCGCGTTGCGTACGGCTGGTGAATGCCGTGAGGGAAACGCTCCTCGCTGCGATCGCCGCGGGCGGATCGAGCTTGCGCGATTTCGTGCACTCCGACGGCGCCTCGGGCTACTTTCAGCAGCACTACTACGTCTATGGTCGCGCCGCGCTCCCCTGCCGGGTGTGCGGTTCCGGGATCCGCGTGGCGCGCATCGGCCAGCGCTCCGCCTTCTACTGCCCGACCTGCCAGACCTGAAGGGGCGCTACTTCCTGCGCTTTGCGACTCTTTGCGCGAGCGCGCGGGCGACCAGCGGCTGGACGAACTTGCTCACGTCGCCTCCGAGGGTCGCGATCTCGCGGACGATGGTGGCCGAGATGAACTGGTGTTGCTCGGCGGGAGTCAGGAACACCGTCTCCACGTCCGGATGGAGATTGCGGTTCATCCCCGCCATCTGGAATTCGTACTCGAAATCCGACACCGCTCTCAGCCCGCGCAATATGACCTGCGCTTCTTGCGCCCGCACGAAGTCCATGAGCAGACCGCGGAAGCCCTTGACGGTCACGTTGCGGTAGGGTTTCAAGACTTCGCGGGCGAGACGCATGCGCTCCCCGAGCTGAAAGAAAGGGCGCTTCGCCTCGCTCGCTGCGATGCCGACGACGACTTGATCGAACAGCGCGGCAGCGCGCCTCACCAAGTCCTGGTGGCCCAGCGTGATCGGGTCAAACGTTCCCGGATACACCGCCTTGATCATCGACCTCCCCTGCCAGAAGGTGGAAATGCACGTTCCCCGCGCGCCCGCTCTTGAGAACTCTCCAGCCGAGAGGCGGCTCGAAAACCGACGCGCTCTCGACATACACTCGGCCGTGCGGGGCGAGCAGTCCGTGCACCCGCTTCAGCGCCGCCACCTGCATCCCCAGACGGTAGGGAGGATCGACGAACACGACGTCGAAGCGCGCGCGCGTTTCCCGTGCGAATTCTAGCGCATCGCCACGCACGACAGTCAGGTTCCTCGCGCCGAGCTTTTGCGCGTTGTCGCGCAGCGCCCGCAGGGCTGCAGCATCTTTCTCCACCATCACGCAGGAGGCCGCAGCGCGCGACAGCGCCTCGAACCCGAGCGCCCCGCTCCCCGCGAACAGATCGAGGCAGGCCAAGCCGCTCAGGTCCTGACCGAGCCAGTTGAAGAGCGTTTCGCGGACGCGATCCGGCGTCGGCCTCAGATCCGCGGCGTCGGGAAATTCGAGGATACGGCTGCGCCAGCTGCCGCCGATGATGCGAACGGTGTTGCGTCTAGTCCGACGCACCGACGACCGCGATCGCGAGTCTTTTCGGATCGATGCGGCGCGCGAAGGCGCTGCGGACTTGCTCGAGCGTCACCGCTTCCAGGCGCGCCGGGTACTTTTCAAGCCAGTCGGGGGGGAGCCTGTAGAACCCGACCACGGCGAGCTGCTCGAGGAGCTTGCGGTTGGTATCGATGCGCAGGGGGAAGCCGCCGACCAGGCTCTTCTTTGCCGCTTTGAGCTCCGCCTCCGTCGGCCCGAACGCCACGAACTGCGCTATCACGTCCTGCACTCGCTTGAGCGCCTCGTTCGCCTGGTCACGCCGCGTCTGCAGCCCGACCTGAAAGGGTCCGAGCTGCGCGTAAGGCTGGAAGTAGCTGTAGACGCTGTACGCCAGCCCATGCTTGCTGCGCACCTCGGTCATGAGGCGCGACACGAACCCGCCGCCGCCGAGGACGTAATTGCCCATCAGCAGGGGGAAATAGTCGGGGTCGTCGCGCGCGAGCGCGGGAACACCGAGGAGCAGGTGGCTTTGCGTCGCGGGATGGGCCACGCGCACGGTTTCTCCCGTCTTGGGCGGTGCAACCGGCGGAAGCGCCGCGTCCCCGCCCGCGGCGAGGCGCGAGGTGAGCTGCTCGGCGAGCTCTCTTGCGGCGTCGAAGCTCAAATCGCCGACGATCGCCACCGTGGCGCCCGACGATCCGTAACGCGCGCGGTAGTGGCGCTCCACGTCGTCGCGAGTGATGGTCGCGACCGTGGCGGGCGTCGCGCTCGACCCGTAGGGGTGCGACGGATACATGAGCGCGTAGAGGCGCTTTTCGGCGAGGTGGTCCGGCTGAGTCTCGGCTTCGGCGAGGTTCGAGATGGCGCGCGTCTTCTCGCGGTCGAAGATCTCGCTCGCGAAGCGCGGCGCTTGCAGAAGGTCGGCGAGCGTTTCCACGGCCGACTTGCGCTCGGCCTCCGAAGACAGGGTCCGCAGCGCGAATCCCGCGCGATCGAGATCGAAGTGGTCGCGCAATTGCGCGCCGGCATCGGCGATTCGCCGGTCCACCTCGGCTTCGGCATAGCGCGCGGAGCCGCCCTTGAGCAAGGTCAGGGTCAGTTGCCCGAGGCCGGCGCGCGCCGGCGGGTCGTAGGCGCTGCCCGCCGCGAACTCGACCGATACATCGACGATCGGCAGGGCATGGGTTTCGACGAAATAGGCTCGCGCACCGGACCGGGTGGTCCACTGGTCGATCCGCACTCCTGCTTCGGCGGGCAGCGCCGCAGCGAGCAGCAGCAGCGTGATCGAGGCGCGCAGCGAGGGGCGCATGTTCAATGCGCCGGCGCCGCGCGCGACGGCGTGCTCCGGCTCAAGGGCTGGGGATCGAGCACGGCCACCGTCAGGGAGTCATCGACGAGGTACTTCGCGGCGACGCTCTGGACTTGCTCGGCCGTTATCGCTTTGAACCGCTCCGGTATCCGGTCCGCGTCGCGAAAGGACAAGCCGCTCGACTCCAGCTCGCCGATCTCCATGGCCTGGGCGAAGAAGGAGTCCCTTCGGTACACCAACTGGGAGAGAAGCTGTACCTTGGCCCGATGCAGCTCCTCGGCCGTGACGCCCTGCGAGGCGACCTGCGCGACGATCTCCCGCAGGGCCGACTCGAGCTCGCCCCCGGCGTGTCCCTGGGCCGCGGCGGCGTTCAGGAACACCATCCCGGGACCGCGCGAGACGAGCTCGTATTCCGCGCCGGCGGACGTGGCGATGCGGCGCTCGCGCACCAGGACCTGGTTCAGCCGGGCCGCGTCGTTGCCGCCGAGCACCTTCACCAGCACGGCGATCGCAAACGGCTCCCAGTCCTTTCCCGGATCGCGCAAGGCCGGCGCCTTGTAGCCGAAGCGCACGTAAGCCAGCTCGGCCGGGGCTTTCAGGATGACGCGCTTCATGCCCCGCTGCGCCGGCTCCGACTGCG
>JBGQKK010000074.1:0-11448 GCA_041499545.1 Gammaproteobacteria bacterium
GACAACGCCGCCCAGTGGATCCTCGAGCTCGACCGCGGCTACGGCATTCCCTGGGAAGGCAACTACTCCTCGTGGCTGGAGCAGAAGGAGAAGCGCCTCGAGGTCGAGGAGAAGCAGGAACAGGCGCGCATCAAGTCGATGCAGAAGGAGCTGGAGTGGGTGCGGCAGAACCCCAAGGGCCGGCAGGCGAAGTCGAAGGCGCGCCTCGCGCGCTTCGAGGAGCTGTCGTCCTACGAGTACCAGAAGAGAAACGAGACCCAGGAGATCTTCATTCCGGTCGCCGACCGCCTCGGCGACTCCGTCATCGAGCTGACCGGCGTGTCCAAGGGCTACGGCGAGCGCTTGCTCATCGACGATCTGTCCTTCAAGGTGCCCCCGGGCGCGATCGTCGGCGTGATCGGCCCGAACGGCGCAGGGAAGTCGACGCTGTTCCGCATGGTCACCGGCAGGGAAAGGGCCGACAAGGGCAAGATCACGATCGGGCCCACGGTGAAAATGGCCTACGTCGATCAGTCGCGCGACGCGCTCGAGGGCGAGAAGACGGTGTGGGAGTACATCTCCGACGGCGCGGACATTCTGACCGTCGGCAAGTTCGAAATGCCTTCGCGCGCCTACCTCGGCCGCTTCAACATCAAGGGCGCCGACCAGCAGAAGAAAGTGGGCACGCTCTCCGGCGGCGAGCGCGGCCGGGTGCACCTGGCGAAGACCATGCTCGCCGGCGCCAACGTGCTGCTCCTCGACGAGCCCTCCAACGACCTCGACGTGGAGACCCTGCGCGCGCTCGAGGATGCGCTGCTCGAGTTCGCCGGCAGCGTGCTCGTTACCAGCCACGACCGCTGGTTCCTCGACCGCATCGCCACCCATATCCTCGCCTTCGAAGGCGAGTCGAAGGTCGCCTTCTTCCCGGGGAACTACCAGGAATACGAGGCGGACAAGGTGAAGCGCCTTGGCGAGGAGGCCGCGAGACCGAAGCGCATTCGCTACAAACCCTTGAAGAGGTAGAAGTCCCCCTTTCCATATTAGTTGGAGCTAATATAGTCGTGGCGCGAACCGGCGTCGGAGGAGGAATCCATGGCAAAGATCTACAGTGAAACCCGTCGCAGGCTGCTCGCGGGCGCGGGCGCCCTTACGGCATTCGGCACACTCGGCGCAGCGAAGACGCTCGCGGCCGATCTCGGCAGCAGCGGCGCGCTCGGCTACGCGGAGCTTCCCGACGGCACGCTGGCCGAGCAGACGTTGTTCAAGCTGCCGGGCAAGGTGCCGCTCATCAAGAAGACCTACCGGCCGCCCAATTTCGAGACGCCGATCGAGTACTTCCGCACGGCGATCACGCGCAACGACGCCTTTTTCGTGCGCTGGCACCTCGCGGGCATCCCGGAGCTCAAGGCCGCGGAGTGGTCGCTTACCGTCGGCGGCGAGAGCGCCGAGCGCGAGTTGAAGTTCACGCTCGAGCAACTGAAAAAGGAGTTCAAGCCCGCCGAGATTACTGCGGTGAACCAGTGCTCGGGCAACCGCCGGGGCCTTTTCGAACCGCACGTCGCGGGTGTCGAATGGGGCGTCGGCGCGATGGGGAACGCCGTGTGGCGAGGCGTGCGCCTCAAGGACGTCCTCGCGAAGGCGGGCCTGAAGGGCGACGCGCTCGAGGTGGTGCTCGACGGTGCCGACCGCGCTCCTATCGACAAGACGCCGGACTTCGTGAAGTCGATCCCGGTCGAGGTCGCGATGGACGAGAACACGCTGATCGCCTTCGAGATGAACGGCAAGCCGCTGCCGCACTGGAACGGATTCCCGGCGCGGCTGGTCGTTCCCGGCTGGACCGGCACCTACTGGGTGAAGCAGCTCACCAGCGTGAAGCTCGTGTCGAAGCCCGAGGGCAACTTCTGGATGAGCACCGCCTACCGCCTGCCGCGGGGGCGCTTCAAGACGCCGAGCTTCAAGTCCCAGGTCAAGGAAGCGAACGAGCCGATCACCACCATGGTGGTGAACTCCCTCGTCACCTCCCTCCAAAATGGGCAGCAGATTGCGCGCGGCAAGCCGATCCAGGTGAAGGGCATCGCGTTCGACGGCGGCTCGGGCATCGACAAGGTGGAGATTTCAAGCGACGGCACGACCTGGCAGCCCGCCGAACTCGGGCGGGATCTCGGGCGATTCTCGTTCCGGGAGTTTTCGATGAGCTTGCCGGGCCGCGACGGCGGCGCGCTCGTCCTCATGGCGCGCGCGACGGCCCGCTCCGGGGAGACCCAGGTCGAGCAGCTCATCCACAACCCGGCCGGCTATCACCACAACGTGATCCAGCGGCTGTATCTGGAGGTCGTATGAAGTCCGCCGTGATCATCGCAGGCGCGCTGCTCGCGGCGGGCGCCGCCTTCGCACAGGAATCGAAGGTGCAGTTGAAGGACGGCCCGGGCCGCGACAAGGTGAACGCCTGCCTCGCCTGCCACAGCCTGGACTACATCCAGATGAACTCGCGCTTTCTCGACAAGGCCGGATGGACCGCCTCGGTCAACAAGATGATCAACGCCTTCGGCGCGCCGATCGCCAAGGACGATGTCGAGGCCATCGCGAGCTATCTCGCCCAGAACTACGGCAAGCCTCCGCAATAAGGTGCTTCGCGGTATAAGCTCTTCCGGAATTCCGATTTCCGGGAGAGCTTCATGCCGATTCGCGTCGCCATTCCCGATATGGTGTCGCCTTCATATTTCCCCGCGATCGCCGCGGTGGAGCTCGGCTTCTTTGCCAAAGAAGGGCTCGACGCGGCGATCGAGCTGCTGTTTCCCGTCACCAAGACTTTCGAGGCCCTGCGCGACGGGCGGATCGATTTCGTCGGCGGCGCGGCGCACGCCGCGCTCTACGCCTTCGCGGACTGGCGCGGCTGCAAGCTCCTTTGCGCGCTCTCGCAGAACATGTACTGGTTCCTCGTGGTGCGCAAGGACCTCGGCGTCGCGCGCGGCGACCTGCGCGCCCTGAAAGGGCTGCGCATCGGCGCAGCGCCCGGACCCGTGGACGGACTGAAGCGCATGCTCGTCGAGTCCGGCATCGATCCCGAGCGCGAAGTGAAAATCGGCCCGGTGGCGGGCAGCGCGGGCGCAGGCGTCTCCTTCGGCATGGCGGCGGCCCGGGCGCTGGAGGAAGGCGCAATCGACGGTTTCTGGGCGAACGGCATGGGCGCCGAGGTCGCCCTGCGCTGCGGAGTCGGCGCGCTGGTCGTCGACGCGCGGCGCGGCGACGGGCCGCGCGGATCGCAGCATTACACCTTTCCCGCGCTCGTCGCGACCCAAGGACGCATCGACGCGAGGCCGGAGACCGTCGCCGCGGCCGTGCGCGCCGTCGCCGCCGCTCAAGCGGCGCTCAAGCGCGACCCGTCGCTCGCCGCCCGCGCGGCGAAGCGCCATTTCCCCGAGGCCGAGCTCGCCCTCATCCCGGAGCTCGTGCGCCGCGACGCGCCTTATTACGACGCCGCCATATCGGAAGCGAGCGTGCGCGCTCTCAACGCGTTTGCGCGGGCGACGGGACTGCTCTCCCGGGACCCCGCCTTCGAGGAGGTCGTCGTCGACGCACACTTGAGGCCGTGAATTATTCCGGAAAAGCCATTTACATCGACCTGTCCTTGGTTGATACTTGCCGGGCGAAAAGACGCCACTAGACGCGTCTCGCTTAAGGAGGGCGGAACTCGTGCCCGGTCGGCAATGGGATCCCGCGTCGAAAGCCAAAGTTGTTCTTGAGGGCCTCAAAGGCAGGTCCGAGTCGGCCATCTGCAAGCGTCACCGCATCGAGCCCGCCGAATACCGGCGCTGGCGCAAGCAATTTCTCGAGAATATCGCGCGTCCCTTCGAGTCCAGGCGCCCGCCCCAGGGGAGCCGGCTTCTTCCCGGGATGTCTCGGAAAGTCTGGGAGGAGAGCGCCAAGGCGATGCGCGTCGCGCAGGAGCTGATCGAGGCGCTGCCGATCCCGGTGTTCTTCAAGGCGCGCGACGGAAAGCACCTCGGCGCCAACCGGGCCTGGGAGGCCTACTTCGGGGTCGAGCGCGAAGCGTTTATCGGCAAGACGGTCGACGAGCTGTTCTCGGGTGCACCCGAAGTGGCGGCCAAGCACCAGGCGGCAGACGAGGACTTGTGGCGCAATCCCGGCGTGCGCAGCTACGAGCTGCAGGTGCCGGTCCACGACGGCAGCCTTCGCCACACGCTCAACTACAAAGCGACGTTCGCGGGCGCCGACGGCAAGATCGCCGGACTGATCGGCGCGATCATCGACATCACCGAGCGCAAGCGCGCCGAGGAGCGCCAAGCGATCGAGCACCGCGTCACGCGCATTCTCTCGGAGTCCGAAACGGCGGGCGCCGCGATGCCCGGGGTGCTCGCCGCCTTCTGCGAGACGCTCGGCTGGGCCTGCGGCGCGCGCTGGAGCCTGGATGAGCGCACGGGCGGGTTCCGCTGCGAGGAAACCTGGGCTGCGGACGATTCCGCCGTCGCGGCTTTCCTTGCGGCCGGCCGCGGGGTCACCTATCGGCCCGGGCAGGCCGGTCTGATCCGACGGGTGCTGGGGACGGGCCAGCCCGTATGGATCGTCGACGTCGCCGCGGAGGAGAGCTTCTTGCGCGGAAAGCAGGCGGCGGGAGCGGGCCTGCGCTCCGCCTTCGCTATGCCGATTACACTCGGCGACCAGGTTCTTGGCGCCCTCGAGTTCTTTCACCGGGACACGCAGCAGCCCGACGAATGGCTGCTCCAGACCGGCGTCGCGATCGGGCAGCAGATCGGCCACTTCATAGCGCGCGCCCAGGCCGAGCGCGAGCTGCGCCAAAGCGAGGCGCGCTTCCGCAGCCTCACCGGCCTCTCCTCCGACTGGTACTGGGAGCAGGACGAGGAGTTCCGTCTGACCTTCATGTCGAGCCGCTTCGCCGAGCGCACCGGCATCGACCCGTCGCCCTACATCGGCCGCAAGCGCTGGGACCAGCCTGCGTTGAACCTGACCGAGTCCGACTGGGCGCGGCACAAGGCGCAGCTCGAACGTCACGAGCCCTTCTTCGATTTCGAGCTGGAGCGCGTGGGGCCGGACGGCAACTCGATCTGGCTGTCGGTGACCGGCGAGCCGGTGTTCGAGGACCGAAGGTTCCGAGGTTACCGCGGGGTGGGGACCGACATCACCGAGCGCAAGCGCGCTCAAGGCGTGCTGCGCGCGGCTTACGACGAGCTGGCGCGGTCCAATTCGGAGCTGCAGCAGTTCGCCTACGTCGCCTCGCACGACCTGCAGGAGCCGCTGCGCATGATCGGCAGCTACACGCAGCTGCTCGAGCGCCGCTACGGCGACAAGCTCGACAGCGACGCCCGCGAGTTCATGGACTTCATCGTCGACGGCGCGACCCGCATGAAGCAGTTGATCGAGGACCTGCTCGCCTATTCCCGGGTCGGCACCCGCGGGAAGGAGTTGCGTCCGGTCAAGGCGCAGGCCGCGCTCGAGCGGGCGCTCGTCAATCTGCGCGCGGCGATCGAATCGAGCGGCGCGCAGATCACCCACGACGCGCTTCCCGACGTAGACGGGGACGACACGCAGCTCACGCAGCTCTTCCAGAACCTGGTCGGCAACGCGATCAAGTTCAGAAAGAAAGACGAGCCGCTGCGCGTCCATGTCGGCGTGCAGGACGCAGGCGAGCATTGGCGTTTTACGGTGACCGACAACGGCATCGGCATCGAGCCGCAGTACTTCGAGCGTATCTTCATGGTGTTCCAGAGGCTGCATACCCGCGACGAATACCCCGGCACCGGGATCGGCCTCGCGATATGCAAGAAGGTAGTGGACCGCCACCGTGGACGGATCTGGGTCGAGTCCGCGTACGGCGAAGGCAGCAGTTTCATCTTCACGCTTCCCAAAATCCAAAAAGGAGAAACATGATCGCTGAAATCGACAAGACCGCCCCTCCTGTCGAAATACTCCTGGTCGAGGACAATCTCGGAGACGCGCGCCTGACGCGCGAGGCCCTGAAGGAAGGCAAGGTCTACAGCAATCTCCACTGGGTCAAGGACGGCGTCGAGGCGCTCGACTTCCTGCACAAGCGCGGCAAGCACAAGGACGCGCCCAAGCCCGACATCATCCTGCTCGATCTCAATCTGCCGAAGAAGGACGGCCGCGAGGTGCTCCAGGAGATCAAGTCGGACTCCCGGCTGATGCGCATCCCGGTGGTCGTGCTTACCACTTCGAAGGCCGAGGAGGACGTGCTCAGGACCTACCAGCTGCACGCGAACTGCTACGTCACCAAGCCCGTGGACCTGGAGCAGTTCATCAAGGTCGTGAAGTCGATCGACAATTTCTGGCTCACGGTGGTCACGCTCCCCAACGGAAAGTGACCATGGCCGACCGCCAGCAGGTTTTGCTGATCGAGGACAATCCGGGGGACGTGCGCCTCATCCGGGAGATGCTGTCCGAGGGCGAGGATGCGCTGTTCGAGCTCGATTGCGTGGGCAGGCTCTCGCAGGGCCTCGAATATCTCTCCACGCGCAGCACGGGCGTGGTGCTCCTCGACCTGTCGCTTCCCGACAGCTGCGGCTTCGATACCTTTCTCAAGGTCTACGCGCATTCGCCCAAGGTGCCCATCATCGTGCTCACCGGCCACGACGACCGGACGGTCGCGCTCTCGGCGGTGAAAACCGGAGCGCAGGACTACCTCGTCAAGGGCAAGCTCGACCGGGAGCTGCTGCTGCGCTCGATGCAGTATTCGATCGAGCGCAAGCGCTACCAGGTGCAGCTCGAGTACCAGGCGAACTACGACGCGCTCACCGGGCTGCCGAACCGCAACCTGCTCCACGACCGCCTGAGACAGTCGGTGTTTGCCCAGCGCTTCGTGCGGTCGATCGGCGTCGTGTTTCTCGACATCGACCATTTCAAGTTCGTCAACGACAGCCTCGGGCACAACACCGGGGACAAGCTGCTGCAGAAGGTCGCGGAGCGCCTTTCCGCGTCGGTGCGCGACGGCGATACCGTGGCGCGGCTGGGCGGCGACGAATTCATCCTGATCCTCAACGACCAGACCGGGCAGGAGGTCATCTACCGGGCGATGCAGCGCATTATCGGCAAGGTCGCCGAGCCGATCGAGATCGACGGGGAGGAGCTGATGGTGACCGCGAGCGCGGGGATCAGCCTCTACCCGCAGGACGGCCCGGACGTGGAGACGCTGCTCAAGAACGCCGACGCGGCGATGTACCGCGCCAAGGAGAAGGGGCGCAACAACTTCCAGTTCTACACGGCCGAGATGAACCGGCAGGTGAACGAGCGCCTGAAGATGGAGGGCAGCCTGCGCCGCGCGCTCGAGCGCGGGGAGCTCGAGCTGTACTACCAGCCGCGCATCCACGTGCCGAGCGGCGCCCTGGTCGGCTGCGAGGCGCTGCTGCGCTGGCGGCATCCGGAGCTGGGGCTGACCCTGCCCGAGCGCTTCATCGGGCTCGCGGAGGAAACCGGGCTGATCGTGCCGATCGGCGAATGGGTGCTGAAGTCGGCCTGCGCGCAGGCGCGCGCCTGGCAGAAGAAGGAGAGGGCGCCGATCGCGGTTTCGGTGAACCTGTCGATGCGCCAGTTCAGGCAGGAGGCGCTGGCGGGCGCCGTGGACGACGCGCTGCGGCACAGCGGGCTCGATCCGCGCCTCCTGGAGATGGAGCTCACCGAGAGCCTGGTGATGCAGGACACGGAGATTGCGATCCGCGTGCTCGAGCGCCTGCGCCTGACCGGCGTCGAGATATCGGTCGACGACTTCGGGACCGGGCACTCGAGCCTTTCGTACCTCACGCGCCTCCCGATCAGCGCGCTCAAGATCGACCAGTCCTTCGTGCAGGACGTCAAGGGCACCGGCAGCCCCGACGAGGGCATCGTCGCCCAGGCGATCATCTCGCTTGCGCACAATCTCAAGCTCAAGGTGATCGGCGAGGGCGTGGAGACCCAGGCGCAATTCGAATTCCTAAAGAAACATTCCTGCGACGAAGTGCAGGGCTACCACTTCGGCCGGCCGATGCCGGCGCAGGACTTCGAGCGCTTCGCGGCGGACCGCGGTTCCTGAGCGGCGGAGCCTAGGGGCTCGGTCCCTGGCCCGCGACGTCGAGCGCGAGCTTGACGCGCTCGCCGTCTCCCGCCGCCGGCGCCTTCCGCTCCACCCGCGCTGGCGGAACCGAGAGCGTTTTCTCGAGGTGCTCGCTTACGGCCAGCGCACGCGCGGCGGCGAGCTTTCCGAGGGCGTCGCCGGGGAGCGGCGCCGTTTCGTTCAGCCGATTCAGAAGCGTATCGTAGAAGGCGCCGTCGGCGCTGGCGCGGCCGGCAAACGCCGCGAGCGGACCGACGCGCTGCACCGGCTTGCCCCGCGCCTTCTCGACCTCCGCGACGAAGGCGGCGAGCGCCTGGTCCGAGGCGCGCTCCACGAACAGGGCTTCCATCGCGCGCTGCGTCTTGGCGTCGCGCGCGTTCACGGGCTCCGGCTCCTCGCCGGCGGGAGCGCGGTCCAGGCGGGCGGAGATCGCGGTCGCCACGTCGCGCTGGCGAAGCGCCGCGCGGTCGGCATCGCCGTAGTGCCCCTGGACCACCAGCTTGAGCTGCGGGCGCTTGCCCAGCGCGTCGGCCACGCGCTTCAACTTTTCGCGCTCCGGCGGCAGCAGCGCGGCGCGGCCTGCGTCGAAGGCGATGTTTTCCACGTTCTCCCCGCCGCCGCCGAAAAGCGCCCGGAACGGCGCCGTCGCGATGTTCGTGATGACGGTGGCGATCGCCTGCCAAATCAGGTGGCCGTAACTGAACTGCGGATCGTCCACGTTTCCTTGCACCGGAACTGCGACGGCGATTTTCCCGTCCGCGTCGGTCAGGAGCGCCACGGCGAGGTCGAGCGGCAGGCTGAGCGCCCCGGGCGCATCGACGCGTTCGCCCAGCGTGAATTTGTCCAGCTCGACCTTGTTGTCTCCCGCGAGCGCGCTCTTGTCGATCTTGTACTGCAGGTCGAGCGAGAGCCGGCCGGAGGCGATCCGCCGCCCGGCGAACGTTGCGCTGTAGGCCGAAAGCGGGGACATCTCGACGTTGCGAAACGCGACGCGCAGGTCCATGAACGATTTGGGATCGAAGGTCGCGAGGCTTCCATCGACCCGGGCCAGGCCGAACTCGTCGACGCGCCCTTCGAGCTTCGCCACGGCGCGGCTCGCACGCTCGGTGCTCAGCCCCGAGACGCTGCCCTGCAGCTCCTGGATCTTCGCCGCGAACGGCAGCACCAGGCTCAAATCGCTGAAATCGACGGCCGAATTCTCCACGCGCACGCGTTCTACGCTCACCGGGAATGAAGGTTCCGTTTCCTCGGCCGCGCTAGGGACAGGCGGAGGCGCCGGCTTCGCGGGAAGCGGGAGACCGGCGCCCGCACCCGGCGTGAATGCCCGAACGAGATTGACGCCGCGGTCCTTGTTGACGAGGACCTTCGCGCCGAGCCCGTTCACATCGACCTCGCCGATCGCCAGCCGGTTGGGCGCGAGGCTGAACGCGATCCGGTTCGCCGCCACGGACTTCCATTCGAGGAAGCGCTCGCCCGCTTCGTTCAACAGCAGGTCGTCTACGCTCGCGGTCCCGCTGGCGCGAAGCTCGGGGCGGTCCCGGATCGCGCGGTACTGCGCCTGCAGCGTCGCCGAGACGCTGCCGGACTCGAGCGCCAGCGCCGTGCGGCTCGCCACCATGGGCTGCAGCGGCTTGAGGCTCAGGCGCTCCAGTCTCGCCCGCGCTGAAGCCCGGTCTCCCGCCGGGCTTGCTTCGCCGCTCAGGCGCAAGCTGCCTCCCTGGGCGATTCGCAGCGCGGCTTCGATCTTGACCGGCGTCTTTCCGTAGCTGCGCAGATCCTTCAGCGCGAGTGTCAGGTCGATGTCGTAGGCGACGGGCTGTGCGAAGCTGCGATCGGCCAGCGCGATCTTCAGTCCGTCGATTTCGAATCCGTCGAGGGAGAAGCGCCACGGCTTTGCCGCGCCGGCGTTTCGTTCCGCCGCCTTCGCTTCCCGAGGCCGCTCGCCGCCTTCCCTCTCCTTCAGCAGCTTGAGCAGGCGCAGGCTGCCGTCTTCTTCGCGGCCTATTCTCACCGCGCCTCCCTTGACCGCCGCCCGCCGCGCGGAAATATCCTGATTACGGAGATCGAAGGTGCCGCCTTCGAGCGCGACGCTATCGAGATTGATCAGCGGCTCCTTGGCGCCTTGCTCCGCAAGCGCGATGCCCGACAGGGTGAGGCGGAGATCCTCGACGGCCAGCTCGGGCGAGCCCTTGGCGTACCCGGCACGGTAGCGGAAGTCGAGGTCCGCTTCGCCGGCCGGCTCGGCCAGGTTCAGCTCATCCTCGAAGAATCTCCAGACGGGCGCCAGCTTTGCGCCGCGCATCGAGATCTCGCCGCGGGAGAGAATCGGCTGCAGCGACACCTCGCCGTTCCAGGCGAGCGTGCCCCCGCCGGGCAGGCGCGCGGTGACGCTGTACGGCCCGCTGCGGTCGGGCAGGGTGGAAAGGTCGCGCAGCTCGATGGCGAGCGGCCGCAGCGAGGCGATGGCCGGCCTCGCGCCGGTGCGGTCGCTGAAGGTGATCGCTCCGTCGGAAAGCGCCAGGTGCTGCAACACCAGGCGCACCGGCTTAGCGTCGGGCGCGGCCTCGCCCTTGGGCAAGCTGTCGGCCAGCTCGGCCAGATTGAAGCGGCCGTCGGGAGCAATGTCCGCTCGCAGGTCGAGGCCGTCGAGCGCGAGGGTCGAGAACGTCCATGCCCACCGCAGCACACTCGACAGCTCGAAATCCACCAGCAGTCGCCTGAAGCCCACGATCGGCGTGCCATCGGCCTCGGCCAGCAGAAAATCGTTCAGCTCCACACTGAAGAACAGCGGGTTGACGTTGACCTCGCGCACGCTCGCCTTGCGCTTCAGCTGCTCGGCGACGTATTCCGGAATGGCGCGCTGGATGTACCGGGCCGCGACGACATAGCCGAGCACGAAATAGACCGTGAACAAGGCCGCGAGCGTGACCACCAGCCTGGGGCGCGGAATCTTCCTGAGGGGTCCGGGCCATTGCATACAGCGACATATATTAGACTCCTCCGCGACGCAGGGGCACGTCAGTGAGCAAAGCTCGCGATCAATTCGGACATCTCCGGTGTTCTCAGGTAGCCGTAAATCTTGTGCGGGTTGGGCTTGCCGGAAGGGCTGAGGTAACCGTTGATCACCAGATGGTCGGAGACGGTCACACCCGTGCCGTTGGCCCGATAGTCGTTCGAGAGACGGGTGTCCCACCGCGCGGCGTAGTCCCTGGGGTCGGCAAAGTTGCTCCAGCGCGCAACGCACTCCGGAACGCGCAAAGGACGCGCAACGATCTCCTTGATCTCGGTGAGGCCCAAAGGGGATCCCAGCGTGACGAAGTGCGCTATTCGGAGGCCCGGCAAGGAGCGATCGGCGGCCCTGAGCACGTCGTACGCAACGATCGAACCCA
>JBGQKK010000075.1:0-11332 GCA_041499545.1 Gammaproteobacteria bacterium
CACGTGGTACGTTCGCGCGACAGAATCCTAGATCATCGATGGGCCACATCTCGCGTCCCGCGATCCCGACGGCGTGACACCGGGTACTCCCCGGGCTTCTATGATCCGACTCCCGATAGCCCGGGGACAAGCGGGTCCTACCTTCGATCACCCGCTCAGGCCTCGATTTCCTCCGGCTGCAGGCGCCGCCAGGCGCCGTCGACGAAGCCTTCGATCGGCCGGAAGTGCGCCTTGTAGGACATCTTGCGGCTGTCCTTGATCCAGTAACCGAGGTACAGGTAGGGCAGGGACGAGCGCCGGCACTGCTCGATCTGCCACAGGATGTTGTAGGTGCCGAAGCTCGCGGCGGGCAGATCGGGATCGTAGAAGGTATACACCGAGGAGAGGCCGTCGCTCAGCTGATCGACGATCGACACCATCAGGAGCTTGCCCGCGTCGCGGAATTCCACCAGGCGCGTGCTCACGCGGCTCTGCAGCAGGAAATGCGAGTACTGATCGCGGCTGTCCTGGTCCATGCCGCCGCCGGAATGGCGGCTCGCCTGGTAGCGCAGGTACAGGGAATAGTGCTCGACCCGGAAGCGCAAGCCCGTCACCGTGTGCTCGAGCCCGCCGTGCTTCGCCGCGGCGCGCCGCTGGCTGCGCGAGGAGCGGAACTCGGCGACCGGCACGCGCACCGGCACGCAGGCGCGGCAATGATCGCAGTAGGGCCGGTAGGTGAAGATGCCGCTGCGGCGAAATCCGAGGCGGACGAGGTCGGCGTAGAGCTCGGTGCCGATCAGATGGCTGGGCGTGGCGACCTGCGAGCGCGCCATCCTGCCCGGCAGATAGCTGCAAGGGTAGGGCGCAGTCACGTAGAACTGCAGTACGGCGTGCGGCAGATCGTTCAGCTGGGACATTGCACCTGCGCGAAAGATGCGCCGGACCAAGTGCCCGGGGAGCGCGAGTAGTGTACCAAGTCTTCGAGCAGGCGGGAAAACCGCGCGCGGGGAATCTCGCGGGCGCCCAGGGTCTCCAGGTGCCGCGTGTGCATCTGGCAATCGATGAGGCCGAACCCCTCGGATTGCAGCCGCGCGACCAGCGCCGCGAGCGCGATCTTGGAGGCATCGCGCACGCGCGAGAACATCGACTCGCCGAAGAATACGCGCCCGAGCGCCACCCCGTAGAGTCCTCCGGCGATCTCGCCGTCGATCCAGGTCTCGACCGAATGCGCGTAGCCGAGCCGGTGCAGCTCGCGATAGGCCTCGATCATCGCATCGCCGATCCAGGTGCCGTGCTCGCCCTTGCGCGGCGCGGCGCAGCTCGCGATGACGCTCCCGAAGGCCGAATCGAAGCGCACCTCGTAGCGGCGATTGCGAAGGGTCTTGCCGAGCGAGCGCGAGATCTTGAACTCCGGGGGAAACAGCACCATGCGCGGATCGGGGCTCCACCACAGAATCGGGTCGCCTTCCGAGAACCAGGGAAAGATGCCCAGGCGATAGCCGTCGAGGAGGCGCTCGGGCGAGAGATCGCCGCCTGCGGCGAGCAGTCCGTTCGGTTCCCTCAACGCGCGCCGGACCGGAGGAAAGGGCGCGTCCTTCTCGAGCCAGGGAATCACGGTTGCGTCCGCACGCTTCGGGGGCTGGCGGCCGGGAGCGCGGCTCCGCCCGCTCAGCATTTCACCTGCTGGCGGCAGTAGTCGGTCAGCTCGCTGACGACGCAGCTTTCCGCCACGGCCGTCTTCGGACGGCCCTGGAAATCGAGGGCCAGCCGGAATTCGTACTTGGTGAAGAACTCGTTGAACAGCTCGCCGCCCAGCGTCCCGGTCGCGTACAGGCCGTCGCTTGTCGCGTCGTAGTCGAGAAGAATCGCCGCCAGAGGCTGCGGCGCGGGGCCGGCGAGCACTTTCGCGCCTTCGGCGGGATCGTACTGGCTGTGCTCCGAGCAGCAGTGGATCACGTGGGCGAACCTGCTTCCGGCGGACTTCTCCTCCCGGTAGCTGATGAAGCTGATCTCGCGCGTGGGGTAGGTGAGCCGGTGGGCGCAGATCGCCGAGTAAGCGACGATGCTGCGCTGCTCGCCCACGCCGCCCGGCCACTCGTAGCTTTGCTTGTCCGCCGTCTTGAGCTTCGCCGCGGGCTTGGTCGGCCTGCCCAGATTCAGCAGGAAGCAGGGCGTGCCGGCGAAGGGATAGTGGAAGATGAAGTTTCGGTTGGCCGGGAGCTCGCGCGCGCGCAGGGGCCGGCCCGAGGAGTCGACGAGCCGCGCGCGGGAGTACAGCCGCGGGCTCGCGTCGGCCGCCGTCGCCGGCAGCGAGGCGGTGAGCGCGGAGGCGGCGCAGGCGAGCATGAAATTGCGTCTCTCCATGGGCTGTCGCAACGCTAAGCGCTGCGGGGCGCCGGTGTCAACCCGGGGGGCGCGGCCGAGAGGCCTTATTTGGCCGGCAGGATGTCACCGGTGTGAAACCCCATCGTGCCGGCCTTGCGGTCCGCAAAGAAGTGCTGCAGCGTGGTGGAGACCGTGCGAAAGGCGATCTCTTTCCAGGGGATCTCGCCTTCGCGGAACAGCGCCACCTCCAGGGTCTCTTCTCCGGGCGCGAACTCGCGGTCGAGCAGCCGCGCGCGATAGAAGATGTGCACTTGATCGACGTGGGGGACCGAGAGCAGCGCGAACATTTCGCCCAGGTCGACGCGCGCCTTCGCCTCCTCGACGGTCTCGCGAAGCGCGGCCTGTGCGGTGGTCTCCCCGAGCTCCATGAATCCGGCGGGAAGGGTCCACAGTCCGTGGCGCGGCTCGATCGCGCGCCTGCAGAGGAGGACCTGATCTTCCCATTCGGGGATGGTGCCGATCACCATGAGCGGGTTGCGATAATGGATCGTCCCGCAGCTGTCGCACACATGGCGCGGGTAGCTGTCCCCGGGCGGGACGCGAAGGACGACCTTGGCCCCGCAGTTGCTGCAGAAGTTCGTGGGAGGGTGGGACATGTCCGCGTCCGTCATGATACCCGAGGTTCGCGGCGCGACCGCCGGTCCGGCGCGCTCACCGGGAGCGAACCAGAGCGGGAAGTCCGCGCAGATCCTTCACGACGTGATCGGGAACGGGCCCGAGCGCGTCGAGCGGCGCGCCGCTCCGGTTGACCCACACGGTCGTGAACCCGAAGGCCTTGGCGCCGCAGGCGTCCCAGCAGTTGCTCGAGACAAAGCCGATCGATGCTTTCGGCACGCCGAGCTTCCGAACCGCGAGCCGGTAGACCGCGGGCGCCGGCTTGTAGATCCGCAGTCCGTCGACGCTGATCACGGCGCGGAACGCCTTGCGCAGCCCCGCGTTCTTCACCAGCGGTCGCAGCATCTCCGGCGAGCCGTTCGACAGGATCGCGAGCCTCAGCTTCTCCCGAATCAACGCGGGCAGCACTTCGCCCACTTCGGAAAACGGCGACAACTCGAGGTAGGCGTCGAGCAGCCGATTCGAGGCTTGTTCCTCGAGCTCGAGTCCCAGGGCCGCGCAGGCGTAACGCAGTGAATCCCGGGTCACCGCCGCGAAGTCCCGGTAGCGCCGCATCAAACTGAGTTGCCAGGTGTACTCGAGCTGCTTGGAGCGCCACAAGCTGCTGAGTCGCTGGCCGTGGCCCGGCCACAACTCCTCGCACAGCGCGACGACCGAATGCACGTCGAAGAGCGTGCCGTACGCATCGAATGCCAGAGCTCTTAGACCTTGCATTGCGAGGGCTCCCTAAGGGGTCGGTGGATCTTCCAAAAAAGTATGCATTAGTGCGCTGCGCGACGCGGTAAGTATCAAGCTTTCCCAACATATGCCGTTACGGCTGTCGCCGGAGTCTGTACGCTCCTTTTCCCGGAAATTCATGCGGATAGAGGTGCCTAGAGGGGGTCGGTTTTGTCGACGATTCAGCACTTGAGATAGGGGCTGAGTCTCTATGCACGTGGCATAAAAACCGGAGTCTGACTTCACTGTCAGGTCGGTGCTCGATAAAAATGTCGTCAAAACAATCGATTACGCATCAAGAGCTCTCTCGATTCCTATCTGGCACGACACCTGCTTAATAAGCAGCTGATGAGATTTTTCTTGTAGGGAAAACCCTACATAGATGTAATATCGCAGCCTTGTTTTCAAACAGTTAGAGAACATTTTTAAAGGAGATAGTGAAATGAAGAGCCATCAGATTAGGAGGATAGCCGCCCTCGTGGCGGTGATCGGCGCGGCGACCCTGGGATCAGGGGTGTCCGAAGCTGCGAATACGTCGAACACGTTCAACGTGAACATCACCCTCACTTCCACCTGCACGCTGGGTGCGGTGACCGCGGTAGACTTCGCCTACACTTCGGCGCAGGGCGGAGCGCAAGCGGGGACCGGTGGCGGATTCAACGTGACCTGCACGAACTCGTTTCCGTACACGTTCGGCCTTCAGGCCGGCAACGCCGCGGCCGTGCCGCCCGGGTCGGCGACGATCAATGTCACGGACAACGCCGTGAACCTCAACTACACGCTGGGCACCAGCGCGGCCGGCGGCACGGGCAACGGCGCGGCGCAGGCCTACACCGTTACCGGTACCATGGGCGCGAACCAGTCCTGAACGTGCGCGGGCGCGTCGTGCACCAACGGTGCGTCGACCAACCACATCCACACGCTGATCCTGAACTACTAACGAACCTTTGGGATCTTGCGTCGTGCTGCTGCGGTCGGCCCGCCCGCTTCTCGCGATCGCCGCGCTCTTGGTCAGCCTGGAGAGCGCGGCCGGTGTGGGGGCCGGGACGTTCAGGGTCAACATCACGCTGGGCAATCCTCAGGGCCAGTCCGCGCTTTGCACGAGTCAGAGCCTGAGCAACAGCACCGGCGCAACGGTGCAGGTGCTGTGCAGCACCGGGCAATTCGTGAGCATCGGTCCGCGCCCGGGGGCTCCCTTCGCCGCTGTCCACGGCGGAGCCTTCACGTACTACTTCAGCCCGACACCGGAATTCCGGCTGGATACCTCGCGCAGCCAGCTCCAGGGCTCCGGAACGGTCACCGAGTATCGCGTCTATTCGCGGGATCAGTTCGATCAGCTCATCGACATTCTGGTGAGCTTCTAGGAGGACTCCGGTGACCAGGACCCGCGCCGGATACGCTCTCCTCCTGCTGTCGATGACAGCCGTCCAGCCCGTCGTTGCGGGGGTGTTTTCCGTGACGCCGGTGCGCATCTACATGACGCCGAAAGACCGTGCGGTCGCGGTCACGATCACCAACGAAGGCGAAGACCCGATCGTGCTCCAGGCCGATGTGAACACCTGGATACAGAAGGCCGACGGCACCGACGAGCTGACCCCGACGGAAGACCTGATCCTCGCGCCACCCATCCTGAAGCTCGGGCCGAAGGTGCGTCAG
This sequence comes from Gammaproteobacteria bacterium, assembly GCA_041499545.1. GTDB lineage: Bacteria > Pseudomonadota > Gammaproteobacteria > Burkholderiales > SG8-39 > VBDM01. Next base: position 5,353 of record JBGQKK010000075.1, read on the forward strand.
GTGGTGCGTCTCGCCCGCCTGAGGCCACCGGACGCGAGCCGCCAGCTCACCTACCGGATGATCTTGCGGGAAATCCCGGAAGCGGCGGCGCCCAAGGACAACGTCCAGGTGTCGATCGCATTGGCCCTTTCCTTGCCGGTGTTCATCACGCCGCCCCTCGCCAAGTACGACGTCGCGTGCGACGCGAAGACCGTTGCCGACGGCTCGGACCTGGACGTCAGCTGCGCCAATACCGGCTCCGCCTACGCGCAAGTGCGCGAGGTGCTCGCGAAACAGGGTGAGCGGCTGCTCGGGCGATTCGAGGGCGGAGTCTACGTCCTTCCGGGGGCGCGCAAGATCATACCGGTCAAGGTCGAGCGCCCGGGCGCCAAGACACCACTCTCCGGAGCGCTGCAGCTGACCGTCACCTTGGACGACGGCCGCGAACAGACGTTCGAAGTCACGCTCGGGCCTCCCGCCGCGGGTCGATGATCCGTGCATACCCCCGCCAAGACATCCCGCTGGATCGCGGGCCTATCGATGGCTGTGCCTGCCGCAGCGCTGTTGCTCGCCTGCGCCCCGGGCAAAGCGGCGGAGACCGGTGAACTCGCCGCGCATACGGCCGCACCCATGCAGGTAGCCCAGTCGGAGAGCAGGCCGAATACGCCGGCGCAGTCGGACGCGGGGGCGGGGATTCCGCCACCCGAGACCGCCCCCGCGGAGGTCCGCGCCCGCCTGCTTCCCCTGGAGATCTTCATCAACGGCGCGCGCGCCGGCGACTGGGTGCTGCTCGAGCTGAACGGCATCCTGCACGCCCCGATCGACGCATTCGAGGACTGGCGCGTGATCCGCAGGTCGGATGTGCCGGGCGTCCCCTATCGCGGCCAGCTCTGGTATCCGCTGTCGTCGGTGCCGGGGTACCAGGCCTACCTGAATGCGCTGAACCAGTCGCTCGATCTGAGATTCGCGCCGAGCGCCTTCGCGACCACCCGCCTCACGCAGGAGCCCCAGAGGCGTGCGCCGGTCAACGAGCCGCTGACCGCGGTGTTCGCGAACTACGACATCAGCTACACGCAAAGCAATTTCTCCGGAGAGCTCACGACGCGCGATCTGGGCGCCCTGACCGAGCTGGGCCTGTCGAGCCGCTTGGGGGTGCTCACCAGCTCTGCCGTCGGACACAATCTCGCCGACGACCCCAATCTGGGACCCCGCAACTGGGTCAGGCTCGAGACGACCTTCAATCGAGACTTTCCCGACGACAACATGAGCCTGCGGCTGGGAGACAGCACCACCCGGACCGGGAGCTGGGGGCGCTCGGTCTACTTCGGCGGCGTGCAGCTCGCGCGCAACTTCACCCTGCAGCCGGGGTTCCTCAGCCAGCCCATCCCCACGCTCGCGGGCCAGGCGACCGCGCCCAGCACGGTGGAGCTCTACGTCAACGATACGCTTCGTCAGACCTCGCAGGTTCCCTCGGGTCCCTTCACCGTCGACAACTTTCCGTTGATGACGGGCAGCGGCCAGGCGCGCCTCGTCGTGCGAGACCTTCTCGGGCGGGAAACCGTGCTGGTTCAGGACTTCTTCACCCACAGCAACCTGCTGCGGCAAGGCCTCTCCGACTGGAGCGTGGAAGCCGGCGCGGTGCGCAACAATCTGGGCGTCGAGAACGCCGACTACGGCGAGCGCTTCGGCTCCGGCCTGCTGCGCTACGGGATCAGCAACGGCCTGACTCTGGAGTCGCGGGCCGAGGCATCGGGGAGAACCCAGGGCGCGGGCGTCGGATTCACCGCCGCGCTGCCCGCTCAAGTGCTCGGACAGGTCGCCGTCGCGGGCAGCAAGGACGATACGAACGGCGCGGGCGGCCAGTGGCTCGTGGGAGCCGAACACGTCAGCCTTCGGCACGGATTTACCGCGCGCGCCGAAGGCGCCAGCCAGGATTACAGGCGCATCGGGCAGATCGACCCTGCGCCCCCCTACCGGCGGCAGAGCCTGGTGAGCTACACCTACTTCTCGGACCAGCTCGGGTCTCTGGGGCTCGCCTACGCCCGCATCGATACCTACACGGCGTCCGACCCGGTCACCAGCTTCTCGGCCAACTACACGATGCGCCTGGGCGCGCGCGCCTCGCTCACCCTCACCGCGACTCATGTCACCGGCCCGAGCACCGCTAACGCCGTCGGCGTGAACCTCGTCATCCCTCTGGACAACAGGACCACCATCGCGGGCAGCACGACCACCCGTTCCGGGAAGACCGACGGCTATGTGAGCGCGAGCAAGTCGCTCACCCAGGAGTCCGGAGGCGCCTGGCGGGCGCTGGCGGGACGGCGCGGGGGGGAGAACTACGCCGAAGGCGGCTTGTATTACCAGGGCAGCCACGGGCTGGTCACCGCCGACGCGGTCGGCTCGGACCTCCAGAAAACCGCGCGGCTCGGCGCAGTGGGCGGACTGGTCTTCGCCGATGGTTCGGCATTCGCATCGCGCCGCGTGCAGGATAGCTTCGCCCTGGTCGACGTGCCGGGGTACGCCGATGTCGGGGTAGGGTTCCAGAGCGTGGTCCTCGCAAGGACCGACTCGGGCGGCAAGGCGCTGGTTCCGGGGCTGCTCCCGTACCGCCAGAACAGCATCCGCCTGGATCCGAACGAGCTGCCGATCAGCGCCGAGCTCGATACGATCGAGATGGTGGCGGTGCCGCCCGCGCGCTCCGGCGTCAAAGTGACGTTCCCCGTCCGCACCGGACGCGGCGCCCTCATCAAGATCGTTCTGGACGACGGCCAGCCGGCCCCCGCCGGCGCGCAGCTCGAGCTGGTCGGCGACGACAAGGAATTCTTCGTCGCGCGGCGGGGAGAGGCTTTCGTCACGGGCCTGCAGGCGAAGAACACGCTGCGCCTGAAGTGGAACGGGCAGGCCTGCAGCATGAACGTGGAGCTGCCCAAGGACACGAGCGAAGAGATCGCGCGCGTCGGTCCGGTGGTGTGCGCGGGAGTGAAGCGATGAGCGCATTCCGGCCGGCCGGTTTTCTGGGGAGGCTCGCCGCGGCGCTGGTCTGCCTCGCTCCGTTCGCGGCGAGCGCGGCGGTCAGCTGCAACATCACTTTGGTATCGTCGATCACGACCGTCTACGATCCCTCGATCGGCACCGACAACGTCACCACCGGCAGCTGGAGTTTCACCTGTATGCGACTCGGGACCGACCCGAACACCTTCGCCTGGCAGTTCGGCGCCAACAACGGCATCCATGCCTCGGGGGCGCAGAACCGCGTCCTGAACGGTGCTGCAAATTTCATCAACTACGAGCCCTATCGCATCATCGGTGGGCCGTATGTCAACGCCAATCGATGGCAGGACGCCGCCGCCACGCGCTTCACCGGGACGCTCAACTTCGGCGCGTCGCTCACGGCCACGCAATCGGGCAGCTTCGACCTGCGCGTGACGGCGGGCCAGACCGGGCACCCGGCCGGGATTTACACCGACACGGTGACCGTGAACCTGCGGAACTCGGGCGGCACGATCATCGACAGCGACGCTTTCATCGTGACGGTGATCACCAACAACACCTGCCAGATCTCGGCCCCGCCCGGGAACGTCAACTTCACCTACACGTCGTTCCAGGGCTCGGCCGCCGCCGCCAGCACCTTGTTCGGCGTGCGCTGCACCAGCGCTTTGCCCTATACCATGGCGCTGGACGCGACCTCGGGAACTCTGTTGGGCTTGAACTACACGCTCGCCCTGTCCTTGCCCTCCGGTACCGGCAGCGGTCTCACACAGACCTACAACATCAACGGCAGCATCGCCGCCGGCCAGGCGGGCACCTGCGCGACCGCGGTGTGCAGCGGCAGCCAGACGCGCACGCTGACGCTCACTTGGTAGTGCCCCTCGTAGTAGTGTAGGTTTCTCCTCCGAAGGAGGAGCTGCGGTGCGGGACCGCTACCGAGAGATCTACGACAGTTTCCGGTGGGACGTGCCGGAGCGCTTCAACATCGCCGAGGCATGCTGCCGCCGGCACGCGCACGACCCATCCCGCATCGCGCTCTACTGGGAAGACGAGAGCGGCGCCGCTTCCGCGCATACCTTCCGGGAATTGCAGGAGCAGGCCAATCGATTGTCGAACGCGCTCGCCGGCCTGGGCCTTGCGCGCGGCGATCGGGTCGGCATCATCCTGCCGCAGCGCCCCGAGACGGCGATCGCGCACCTCGCCTGCTACCAGATGGGCGCGGTGGCGATGCCGCTTTCGATCCTGTTCGGCCCCGAGGCGCTCGAATACCGCCTGCAGGACAGCGAAGCCGCGATCGCGCTCGTCGATCCGGCATCGCTGCCCAATCTCGCGCCGATCCGCGACCGGCTGCCCTCGCTCAAACACCTGATCGGCGTCGCCGGCGCGCGCGGACCCGGAATCCGATCCTGGGAGGCGCTGCTCGAAAAGAGCTCCTCGCAGTTCGCTCCCGTGGATACTTCGGCCGCCGATCCCGCGCTCCTCATCTACACGAGCGGCACCACCGGGCCGCCCAAGGGCGCGCTGATGCCGCAGCGCGTGCTCCTCGGCAACATTCCGGGTTTCGTGCACTCGCACGATCTCTTTCCGCAGACGGGCGACCTGTTCTGGTCGCCGGCCGACTGGGCCTGGACCGGCGGCCTGATGGACGCACTGCTGCCGTCGCTCTACCACGGGATTCCGATCCTCGGCTACCGCGGGCGGTTCGATCCCGAGAAGGCGTTCTGGCTGATGCAGAAATACCAAGTGCGCAACACCTTCCTCTTTCCGACCGCGCTCAAGATGATGATGAAGGCGGTGCCGCAACCCGGGCAGCGCTACCGGCTTCTGCTCCGGTCCATCATGAGCGCGGGCGAGTCGGTGGGCGAAACCGTCTTCGGCTGGAGCCGGGAGGCGCTCGGCATCACCATCAACGAAATGTTCGGCCAGACCGAGATCAACTACATCGTCGGCAACTCCCATACCCTGTGGCCGGCAAAGCCCGGCTCGATCGGGCGGCCATACCCGGGCCACCGCGTCGCCTGCATCGACGAGGCCGGCGACGCGGTTCCCGCGGGGGAGATCGGCGAAGTCGCGGTCTGGGGCGAGGGCGATCCGGTGTTCTTTCTCGAGTACTGGAGGAATCCCGAGGCGACCCGCAGGAAATACACGGGAAAATGGTGCCGCACGGGCGATCTCGCGAAGCGCGACGCGGACGGGGACTTCTGGTACCGGGGTCGCTCCGACGACGTGTTCAAGAGCGCCGGCTACCTCATCGGTCCCTCGGAGGTCGAGAACTGTCTGGTGAAGCATCCGGCGGTCGCCAACGCCGCGGTGATCGGCAGGCCGGACCCCGAGCGCACGCACATCGTCAAGGCGTTCGTGGTGCTCGCGCCGGGCTACGCGGGCTCGCCGGCCCTGGTGGCCGAGCTGCAGGAGCACGTGCGCGGCAAGCTCGCGCCCTACGAGTATCCCAAGGAAATCGAGTTCCTCGACAGCCTGCCCATGACCACGACCGGCAAGGTGCAGCGGCGGGTGCTGCGGCTGCGCGAAGAGGAGCGGAACAGGGGTAAGGCATGAACGTCGATCTGATCGGTGCGCTCGCCAGCGCTCTCACCACCATCGCATTCGTCCCGCAGGTGTGGCGCATCTGGAAGACCCGCTCGGCGCGCGATCTCTCGCTGCCGATGTACCTGATCTTCACGACGGGCGTGGTGCTGTGGTTCGTCTACGGCCTGCTGCTCGGCGCGGCTCCGATCATCGTCGGCAACGCCGTCACGCTGGTGCTCGCCGGAGCGGTGCTGGCGATGAAGCTCAAATTCAGCTAACCTGCCTCGGCTCATGAAGCTGTATACATTCTTCCGCTCCTCGGCGTCGTTCCGGGTGCGCATCGCGCTGAACCACAAGGGCCTGAAGTACGAGCATGCCGGCGTGAGCTTGCCCAAGGGCGAGCACCTCGACGCGGCCTACAAGTCGGTCAACCCCCAGGGTCTGGTTCCGGCACTGGAGGACGGCGGCCGCCTCCTGACCCAGTCGC
>JBGQKK010000076.1:0-11326 GCA_041499545.1 Gammaproteobacteria bacterium
GCGGGGCGCGCGACCCCTTTCCCTTCGTGATCCCGCCGACCACGAACTCGGCGCTGCGCGTGGGTTTGATCTTGAGCCAGGCCTGCGACCGCCTGCCGGCTTCGTACCCGCTGTCCTTGCGCTTGGCGATGACGCCCTCGAATCCGCTCGCGAGCGCGGCCTGATAGAGCTCCTCGCCGTCCTCCTCGGCGTGTACCAGCTGCACGTGCGGCGAGGGCAGGAGGCACTGCTCGAGCCAGCGCCTGCGGTCCGCGTAGGGTGCGGCGCGCACGTCGACGCCGGCGAAGTGCAGCAGATCGAAGCAGAGGAACACAGTGGGCGTGGTGCGATCGGCCTGCTCGATCTCGCGCTCGGTCTTGAGCTGAACGCGGTCCTGGAGCGCGGCGAAGGAAGGTCGGCCGTCGGCGCCGAACGCGGCGATCTCGCCGTCGAGCACCATGCCCTTCACCGCCTGCTGCGCGAGCTCCGCGGCGAGCTTCGGAAAGGAGGCGCTGAGGTCGAGGCCGCGCCGCGAGCGCAGCTTCACCCCCTTGTCGTCGACGAAGGCGAGCGTGCGATAGCCGTCGAGCTTGGGCTCCCACATCCAGCCGGCGCCGGGGAAGGGCGCGTCGCGCGATTCGGCGAGCATGGGGAGAAGCTTGGCCGGCATCGTTTCCGTTTTTCCGAAAGGAACGAGCTGAGCGGCGGGGATGCGGCGCACCGGCAGGGCCTTGAGGTTCTCGACCCTAAGACCGGAGAGAACCGAGTGGTCCTTCTCGGTGACGTCGGTTTCGGCGACGAAGCGGTCCTTGTGCTTGATGAGCAGCCAGTCCTTCGGGTTCCTGGCTGTGCGGACCAGCGCAAAGGAGCCTTTGAGCTTGACCCCGCGAAGCGTGACGCTCAGCTTGCCCGCGGCGATGCCCTCCCTGACAAGGCGCTCGGCCTGCGCGCGGTCGTGGTACCAATGTCCTTTCCGATCCTCGTCGGGTGTATACGGGCCGCAGTCCCACACGATCACTTCGCCCGCGCCGTACTGCTTCGGGGGAATCACGCCCTCGAACGAGGCGTAGTCGTAAGGGTGGTCCTCGGTCATGACGGCGAGGCGCTTGTCCGCGGGGTTGAGCGACGGGCCCCGGGGAACAGCCCAGGACTTGAGCACCCCGTCGCACTCCAGCCTGAAGTCGTAGTGCAACTGGCGCGCCGAGTGCTTCTGGACCACGAAAAGAAGCAGTCCCTCGGCCGGGGCGGGCGCGGGCGCCGGCTCGGGCGTCGCGTCGAAGGCGCGTTTGGTGGAGTACTCCTTGAGCAGCGCGGCAGCCGCCGACGGGTCGGCAAGTACGGCGCGCTTGGCTCTGGGCATGCGCGGATTCTAGGAGCAAATCCCGCGCCGGTCCAAGGCAGCCGGTCTTGATTCAGATCAAGGGACCCGCGAGTGGCGCGCCTAGCATATGCAGAAATAGACGAGCGAACGAAGGAGCGTTGCCATGCTGACCCACGAGAGAATCCACGCGAGACAAGTCCTGAGCGAGCACGACGTGTTGACGCTGCTCAATTTCGAGCTTTCCGCCTACGAGGAATGCACCGAGTGCTACTTCACCGCCGTCAAGCCCGCGGGAGCCGCGGACGAGTCCGGCTGCAACTGGCGCGGCGCCGATGTGCGGGTGGATGGAGAGGCGAGCGAGGCCGCGCGCAGGATCGCCAAGGCGGTGGTCGATGAGGTGCGCGAGACCTATAACGTCGAATAGGAATACTCCTACGGCAAGCCTTTGATCTAGGTCAAAATCCGGTGGCCCCGGGGAGGGCATCATTGAATCGTTGAAATACCGCTGCGCGACGGTACCCCGGGCAGCGGTGCAAGTTGCGGGCGACGGCCAAAAGCCGCCGCCCGTGTTTTTTCAGCGGACGGAAAGCTTCAGCGGCAGTTGACCGGAATCCCCTGGGCCTGGCGGCGCCCGTCGCGCTCGCACAGTGTGCGCCTCGCGTAGCGCTCCTCGCCGCGCCAGTCGACCACGCTACGGCCCTGCTCCTCGCAGGTGTTCTCCAGGGAACACAGCAACTCGTCCCCGGCAACGCGGCAGCGATGGCTCATCGAGCAGGCGGGGAAGCTCAGCGTGCGTACGAACTCGATGCCGCTATCGCTCGCGCTTACGACCTTGATCGTGTGTTCGCTGTCGTCGTACAGGAGATCGACCACGCCGTAGCCGGGGCCCGAGCGCCGGATGAGCTTGGCCGAAGGATACGTCTGGCCCTGGTCGAGCAGGTTCCAGGCGCCGTAAGCATAGCCCGGAGGCGCTTCCCGCGAGTACAGGATGCGCCGCGCGGTATCCTGCCAGTAGCCTTCTATGCCGACTTGCTTCATCGGGGACTGAGATTGGGCCAGGGCGGGGCCGGCGAGCGCGAGCAGCAGCAACAAGGGGAGGCGGAGAGAGCTTTTCATGCGCAGTCCTCCTTTTTCCGTGCGGGTTGGGGTATAAAGCTCGCTGTAAACATACGCCCGTCCCCGTTTATTCACCAGCCGGAACGACGCCACGCCATGCAGCTCCTGGTCGGAACGAGCGGATTTTCCTACAAGGAGTGGCTCGGCAAGTTCTACCCCGAGAAGCTTCCTGCGGCGGAGATGCTGCGCTACTACGCCGGGCACTTTGCGACGGTCGAGATCAACAACACCTTCTATCGCATGCCCGCCGAGGCGATGCTCGCGCGCTGGGCCGACGAGGTCCCGGTGGACTTCGCCTTCACGCTCAAGGCGCCGCGCCGCATCACCCACGAGCTGCGCTTGAAGGAGTGCGAGACCCACGTCGCCGAGTTCCTCAAGCGCGCTCAGGCCCTGGGCGGAAAGCTCGGCCCGCTGCTGTTCCAGCTGCCGCCGTTTCTCAAGAAGGACCTGCCCCGGCTGCGCGATTTCCTCGCGCTGCTCCCCGCGGGCCGGCTCGCCGCTTTCGAGTTCCGCAACGATTCCTGGCAGAACGACGAGGTGTATGATGCGCTGCGCGCGAAGGGCGCGATGCTGTGCTACACGGATACCGAGCAAGGCGAGTCGCCGCCGCTGCTTGCGACCGCCGCCTGCAGCTATCTGCGCCTGCGGCGCACGCATTACGAAGATGCGGAGCTCGGCGAGTGGGCCGGGCGGATCGCGGCGTTGCGGGCCGATCGCGTCTACGTATACTTCATGCACGAAGACGACGCGCTGGGAACGGCATTCGCGGGGAAACTGATGAGCTCCTGGAAACAGAAAACCGGGAAATGAGCGACGCGACCGCCGCTGCCGGGACGATCGATCGCCTGCGGCTCTACTACGAGAAGAACGAGCAGAAGATCGCCGTTCTGTCGTTCATCTGCGGTTTTGTCTTCGATATCGTCATGGTCGAACGCGCCGACTCCTGGCACGCGATCGCCCAGCAGGTCTTCTATCTCGCCGTGATCCTGGCGGCGCTGACGCAGATGTTCCTGGAGGAGGGCAGTTCCCCGCCCGACCCCGCGGGCTTGTTCTTCCTCAAGCGCTGGTATTACCGGTACCGCACGGCGCTGGTGCACTTCTTCCTCGGAACACTGCTCAACGTCTACACGATCTTCTTCTTCAAGAGCTCCTCGCTCCTGGTCTCGTTCTTCTTCCTCGCCTTCCTGGTCTTTCTCCTGTGGGCCAACGAATCGGAGCGCTTCAAGTCCCTGGGACTGCCGTTCAAGTTCACCCTGTTGAGCCTGTGCGCGATGTCCTTCGCGGCCAACGTGGTGCCGATCTTCGTCGGCTCGATCGGAGTGACGGTGTTCCTCGTGTCGATGCTCCCCGGCTGCGTGCCGGTGATCGGCGTCGTCTGGTGGATCAGGAAGAGGAAGCCGGATTTGTTCCCGCGCGCGCGCAAGCAGATGCTCGTGCCCCTGGGCGCGGTGCTGGTCGGGTTTCTGGTGTTCTACTATCTCAGGCTGATTCCGCCGGTGCCGCTGTCGATTCCCTTCATCGGCGTGTATCACGCCGTGGAGAAAACGCAGGACAGCTACCGCCTGAGCCACGAGCGGCCGATTTGGCGCATCTGGCAGCACGGCGACCAGGAGTTCCTCGCCCAGCCCGGCGACCGGGTGTACGTATTCTTCCGCCTCTTCTCGCCGACGCGCTTCTCCGACCAGGTGCAGATGCGCTGGTACCTGAAGGACGAAGCCCGCGGCTGGACCCTGCAGGACACGATCCCGATCAAGATCGTCGGCGGGCGCGCCGAAGGCTTTCGCGGCTACGGTTTCAAGTCGAAGTACCAGTCCGGCGAGTGGAAGGTCCAGGTGGAAACCATGGACAGCCGCGAGATCGGCCGGGTCTATTTCAGCCTCGAGACACGCCCCGAGTGGCCGAGGACATTCGAGATCGACATCCAATAGCGTTTTCGATTCAATCTTGATCCGCGGCCGCGAGCGCGGCGAACCTGACCTTCAGATTCTCGATCTGCAGGAGGTAGGCGCGCAGCTCGTGCCGCCCGCAGCGCTCGCCCGGGTCCAGCTGGAAGCCGCGCCGCGCGAACGCCTTGCCCCGCGCGAGGCCGCACAGATGGATGACCGCGGCCAGTTCGTGCTTGTGCACGAGCGTGATCTGGGCGGCCCCGCGGCGGGCGAGCACCTCGGCGACGCTGCGGTGCAGGAGGGCCGAAGTCATCTCGATCGCATGGCTCGGCACGACGCGCGTGTACAGCCCGTTGAACCAGCACGAGCCCGGGTTGTACCACGGCCCGTCCTCGGCCACCGCGTGGTCGTGGATGCAGTAGCGCTTGGCGTCCCGGAACGCCGCATCCGTGATCTGGAACATCCCGACCGCGCTGGAGGAAGGCCGGTACCACTCGAAGGGGTTACGGCTCCAGCGCCAGGTCCACCGCGGCAACGCCGCCGGATTGCCCGCGCCCTCGATTTGCGCCAGCGCGGCGAGCAGGGCGGGCGAGATCACCGGGGTCGAATGCTTGCGGAACAGCGGCCCGTATTCCCGCCAGGTCTCGCCCGGTGTCTTGACGAGCGCCTGCCCGACCGGGAACAGCATCCCGGCGGGCTTGCGCCAGGTCTGCACCATCCAGTTTGCCGCCGCCCAGAGGACAGCGACGACGGCCAGGACCGCGGCGATGCGCACCGCTACCGGCGCGGCCCAGAAGAGGCGAAACAAGCGTCTTGCGCGGGCGGATGCCCGCGCGAAGGCGCTCCGGATCGTGTGCAGGCGCCTTCTCGGCGAAGGGGCCCTGGCGCTGCGGGGCTGTGGCATGGGGCGATATCGTAAACGGTAGAATCCCGACCAGAGGCCACTTATGCACGAAGACCAAGTCACGCCGGAAAAGCTCGCCGCCGACCTGAGGCTCGTGATTTCCGACGCCGAGGCGCTGCTGCGCGCGGCCGTCGGAGACAGCGCCGAAGCAGGGCGCGCGAAGGTGCGCGAAGGCCTCGAAGCGGCCAAGCTCAAGCTGGGACCGCTCGCCGAGGAAGCGGCGGAGCACGCGCGCGCCGCCGACGGCTACGTGCGCGAGCATCCCTGGGGCGCGGTCGGCATCGCCGTGCTCGCCGGAATCGCGCTCGGCCTGCTGATCAGCCGGCGCTAGCCTGCCATGACTGAAGAAGCCGGGCATACCGAAGGCCTGCTCGAATCGCTGCGCAAGCTCGCGAGAACTTTCGTCGCGCTCCTCCAGACGCGCATCGAGATCTTCGCAAGCGAGCTCGACGAGGAAAGGGCGCGGCTCGCGCGGACCGTGGTGCTCGCCGTGGTCGGGGCCTTCTGCCTGGGACTGGCAACGGTGCTGCTGGTTCTGCTGATCGTGGTGATCTTCTGGGATACCAACCGGCTGCTCGCGATCGGGGTGATCGCGGGCCTGTTCGCGCTCGGCGCGCTCGCCGCCCTGGTCGCGCTGCGCTCGACGCTCAGGCAGCGGCCCAAGTTTCTCGCCGCGACGCTCGCCGAGCTGCGCAAGGACGGGAAGGAGCTGGAGCGATGAGCGCGCTCGAAGACATCCTCCGGCGGCGGGCGGAGCTCGTCGCGGAAGCCGAAGCTCAGCGCAGGGCGCTCGCGAGCGAGATCGCGGCCTGCGGCAGCGTGGTGACGGTGGTCGACCGCGGCATCATGTGGGCGCGCTGGCTGCGCGCGAGGCCTTACCTCGTCGTCGCCCTGGTGACTGCGATCGCGGTGCTCAAGCCCCGCTTCGCGCTCGCCTGGAGCGCGCGCATCGTCACCCTGTGGCGCGCCGGGCGATTCCTTTACGAGGCGGTCAGGCCCGCGCTTACCCGGAGCGATTCTACGGGTAGCTGAAAGGCGACGGATAAGGCCTGCCGAAAGGCCGGCCCGCGCGCACCGTCGCAACCGGCTTCAGGTACTTGTCGCCCTTGCGCGCGTTCTTGCGCGTGTCGACGAATTCCACCGGCCCTTCGACCAGCTCGAGGATAGAGACGTCGGCGGGGGCGCCCACCGCCAGGGTCCCGAGTTTATCGAGCCTGCCGATGACTTTCGCCGGGGCCGAGGTGGCCATGGTCACCACCTGCTCGAGCGAAAACCCCATGTTGAGGAACTTGCTCATCACCCAGGGCAGGTAGGGCATGCCGGGGGTGTTGCCGCTCACCGCGTGGATGTCGCTGCCGATGGTGTCGGGCACGAGGCCCTGCTGGATCGCCGGCTCGGCCACCGTGTAGTCGAAGCTCGCGCCGCCATGCCCGACGTCGATGATCACGCCGCGCTTCTTCGCGGCGAGCGCTGCGGCGATGAGCTTGCCGTTCTGCACGGTGTTGTTCCCGGTGCTCGAGTAGGCGTGCGTGAGGATGTCGCCGGGGCGGAGCGTGTCGAGCAGCGCCGAGAGCTCGCCCGGCGCGTTGCCGATGTGGCACATGACGCGCGCGCCGCGCACGCCCGAGCGCTCGCACGCGAGGACCGCGCGCTTGAGCGGCTCGATGCCGTTGGTTCCGACCACCTCCAGGGTCTCGCGCACCTTGATGCCGAGGACGATCTCCGGGTTCTCGGCCAGGGTCTTCGCCGCGAGGTCGACGTCGGCATAGTCGAGGTTGAGCATCTCGCCGACCGGGAATCCCGACAAGCCGATCGAGGAGATATGCACGAAGGCGTAGATGCGGCTCCTCGCCTGGGCGGCGATGTAGTGCTTGAGCGCCGAGAAGGTGTTGGCGCCGGCGTCGCCGGCGCTCACGTAGGTCGTCGTCGCCGTGTAGGGCACGAGCTCGTCCGCGGGTAGGCCGATCGCCGACACCTGCGGATACACGTGGGCGTGCATGTCGACGAGTCCCGGCAGCACGAGCTTGCCCTTGGCGTCGAGCGTCTGCTTCGCGCGCGCGTCGGGAATCTCGGGCTCGAGCGCCGCGATCACGGCGTTTCGGATGCCCACGTCGCGCTTCGCGCGCAGCTTCTGGCTCGGATCGAGGACTTCTCCGCCCTTGATCACCAGGTCGTACTTGTCGGATTGTGCCAGGGCGCCTGCGGCGCCGAGGCCGAACGCCGCGGTGCCCGCAGCGGCATTGATCAGAAAATCGCGTCTGGAGATACGAGGCATAGTGTCCTCCTGCCGTATTTACGGAATTTCAGTGAGTCCTCGGTTCGCATCGAGCCTGGTCCCGGCTCACGCGTGCTCGGATTCCACGACCGCAACGCAATCGATCTCGATATCGAAAGGTCCCGGCCAGGAGGGAACGCACAGAAAGATCCGGGCCGGACCTTCCACCGGAAAGAACTTCGCGTACACGTCGTTGACCTTGCCGAAGTGCGCCACGTCGGAGCAATAGACGTTGCATTTGAGCACGTGCCTCATGGACGAGCCCGCGCTCTCTAGGCATCGCTTCATCTGATCGAGCACGATCTCGGCCTGGCGCTCGATCGGCAGCCTGGTGATCTCCCCGGTCTCGGGGTCGAAAGGCGGCAGACCGGACACGAAGACGAAGCCTCCGGCGACGGCGACCGGATAGATCGGGCCTTTCCTGCGTCTCTCCAGGTAAGTCGAATACGGTTCGACGCGGACTCGTTTCACCACGGCCCTTCTCCGGCTACTTCTTCTTCGCCTGGCCTTCGGCGGAGCAGGGCTTGTCGCTCGAGCAGTGGTCGCCGATCACGCCGACGGCCTGGATCTCGATCTCGATGCCCGGGCGCGCGAAGTTGGTGACGGTGATGAGCGCGCTCCCGGGGTAGTTGCCGTTGTGGAACATGTCCTTCCTCATTTCGACGAAGCGGTCGCCGTAGCGCGACTCCTTGATGAAGACGGTCATGGTGACCACGTTGGCGAGGCTGCCGCCGGCGCGCTTCAGCACCTGGTCGATCTGCGAGAACACCTGCTTCACCTGCGCCTCGAAGTTGTTGGCGATGTCCTTGCCGTCGTTGTCGCGCGTCGCGGTCTGGCCCGCGACCCAGACGATCTTGCCGCCGTCGGTGAGCACCCCCGGAGAGAACGCCCGCGAGAGCTGGAACGGGGTCTTCTCCATGTATTCGGCGGCGGCAGCAGGCAGCGAAACGAGGGCGAGCAGAATCCCGGCGAGGATGCGTTTCATGGTGTCTCCTTGGTACGAACAGTGTCGAAGGACGCTAAGGCAACCGGCGCTCGAAGACAAGCGCGGGGATTTGGGGGCCGCGACGGCTTCTCAGTCGGGGGCGCGCGGCCCGCGCGGACGCCCGCCGCGTCTCTTGCTGACCACGAAGCGGTGCGTCGCCAGCTTCTGCTCGATCGCGGCGATGCGATACTCCTCCTCGGGGCGCCGGCCCGGGGCGGTCACGGTGCACGATACGAGCTTGCCCTCGGCGTTGAGCCCCAATAGCTCGAGCTCCATGCGCTGCACGCCCACGCCGAGTTTGGCCGCCAGGGCCTCGATGCGCCACGCGGTCGGGTTGGTCGTCATGAACTCGAGCACGCTCTGGCGCAGCGAAGGAGCGGTCGCCGGTTGCATGTCTACTTCTCCCATTTGGCCATGTCGGCGAGGTCGACCTTGTAGCCGATGTTCTGCGGGCCCGCGGCCGCGTTGACCACCGCCTCGGTCCTGCGGAAGATCTCGGCGAGCTGAAAGCTGAGCTTCGCCAGGTCCGCCGGCTCCGGCTTGATCGCCGCGGTGTTGTCGGTCCTGAGAAAGGCGCGGCCGACGAGCTCGACGTAGATCCGCGACGCCAGGTCCTGGATGCCCGGATTGGTCGGGGGGCGTGCAGGGGAGGTCATGGGTGCTGATTCGGGGAGGATACCGCCGTCATAGTACGCTCAACTCGGCGCGGACAGGGGGTTTTCCTCCCGCGGCGCTTTTCACTTCACCAGCCGTCCGGACATCGCTCTGCGGCTGAAGGCGACCAGCACCAGCAGCCAGGCCGCGAGTATGGGGGCGGCAAGAGGCTCGAAGGGAAAGCCGAGCGTGAGCGTGCGCACGATCGACACCACCGAGGTGAGCGGCAGCGCCCAGGCCACCCCCTGCAGCCAGCCGGGCAGGCTTTCGATCGGGTAGAACACGCCGCAGAAGAGGAACATCGGAAAGACCACGAGGTATTGCGGGTAGGAAATCTCCTCGATCGACCGCGCGCGAGCGGCGACCGCGAGCCCGAAGGCGGCGAACAGGAGCGAGGACAGAAACGCGACCGGGGGCACCGAGAGGAGAGCGAGCGGCCTGAAGTCGCCCATCGCGACGCCGATCAGCGTCACCGCCTCCGCGGCCACCGCCGCCTTGCTCGCGTCCCACAGCAGCTCTCCCCACAGCACTTCCGAGAGCGTGATCGGCGTCACCGCCATGGAGCTGAAGATCTTCTGGTAGTACATGCGCACGAACGCGCCGAAGGAAGCCTCGTAGAATCCCTGGAACAGAACCGTCTGCCCGATGATCCCGGCGAAAACGAAGCTGCGGTAGGAGACCTGCATGCCGTGCACTTCCATGTTGCCGACGAGGGCGCCCACGCCCAGGCCGAAGGAGAGCAGGTAGAGGATCGGCTCGGTGAAGCTGGTGACGAGGTAATAGCGGATGCTCTTCCGGAAGACGTCGAAGTAGCGCAACCACACGCAGCGCACCCCCCACAGGGAGTCGAGGACGCTCACTGCGACTCTCCCGCGCCGTGCAGCCGCGTCCCGGTGAGCTTGAGATACACGTCCTCGAGGTTGGGCGGCCGCCGCCAGATCGCGCCGGGCCGGACTTCCTCCTCGACCTCGGCCGTTCCCATGTGGCGCAGGATCAGCGCCTGCGGCGAATCGACGTCGAGGATGCGGCCTTTCGCGATGATGCCGACGCGGTCGCACAGGCGCTCGGCCTCGTCCATGTAGTGCGTGCACAGCAGGATCGCCGCGCCCTTGCCGCGCTCCTCCATCAGGATCTGCCAGAGCACGCGGCGCACCTCCGGATCGAGCCCGGTCGTCGGCTCGTCGAGCACCAGCACCGTCGGCTGGGAGATCAGTGCGCGCGCCACCTGGAGCCTGCGCTTCATGCCGCCGGAAAGCGCCTCGACCTGTTCGGCCGATTTCTCCGCGAGGCCGAAGCGCTCAAGAAGCGCCCGCGCCCGGCGCTCGCCCTCCTTCACGGGGACGCGGAAGAAGGTCGCGTAGCGCACCAACTGGTCGAAGGCGCGAAAATCGGAGTCGAGCGTCTCGTCCTGCGCGCACACGCCCAGGATGCGGCGCGCGCGCTTGGGCTCGCGGTGCACGTCGAGGCCGCCGAGCAAGACCTCGCCCGAGGTCGGCGGATAGAAGCCGGTGATGCAATGGATGGTCGTGCTCTTGCCCGCGCCGTTGGGCCCGAGGAGCCCGAAGCACTCGCCCGCGCTCACGTCGAAGGAGACGTCGCTGACCGCTTCGAGGGAGCCGCCGTCCCGCGTGCGGTAGCGCTTGCTCAGGCGGGAGACGCGCAGGGGAGGCATGCTGCGCCGATCATACCCCGGCTGCGCGATTTCTCTTGACCCTCTGGGCGCCTGCCTGTATATAAGAGGCGCGCAGGTTCTCAAGTCCTGACTCCTAGTCCTCTGCAGGCTTCCCGCCATACTGCTCAAGACCTCGTTGGTCTCTTCTTGAAGTTCCCGCGATATTATTAATTTCCAAGGTAAAGATCATGAGTACAGGCAAAGTAAAGTGGTTCAACGACGCCAAGGGCTACGGCTTCATCACGCCCGACGACGGCGGCAAGGACCTGTTCGTTCATTTCTCCGCGATCCAGCAAGGCGGATTCAAGAGCCTGAAGGAGAACGACAAGGTGACTTACGACGCCGCCGAGGGCCAGAAGGGCCCGCAGGCGATCAACATCCGGGTCGCAGAGTAGGACCCAGCGTTCCCAATGAAAGCCCGCTCCGGCGGGCTTTTTTTTCGCCCGGAAGGGCGGGTAACATGCGCCCATGATCGAACGTAAACGCGCCTCCACCAAGGCCTACCAGCACCCGGGGTTCCTCAACAGCAAGGAC
>JBGQKK010000077.1:0-11290 GCA_041499545.1 Gammaproteobacteria bacterium
GAGCCCCAAGAGCAATATCCCCAATCGTGGACTACAAGACGATTCTCGTGCACCTCGACAGCGGCGCGCGCCGCTCCGAACGCCTGGAGCTGGCTTTCACGCTGGCGGAACGCTACGAGGCGCATCTGGTGGGCCTGTTTGCGCTCAGCGCGACGCGAATTCCCGCGTACGTGCGCGTCGACCCTTCGGATGCCTTGATCGCGGTGCAGAATCGGCGACGCGCCGAAAGCGCGCGCGAAGCCGAGGCGGCTTTCCGGGCCGCCGCTACGAGGCACGGCGGCGTGAAGGCGGAGTGGCGCGCTTCGCCGGCCGACGCCCTGGGCGCGGTGCTCCTGAATGCGCGCTATTCCGATCTGGTGATCGTCGGGCAACGCGAGCGCGAGCGCGACGCCGAGGAGGCGACCGGCGTCGCGCCGGAATTCGTCGATGAGCTGGTGCTGTCCTGCGGCCGTCCCGTGCTGCTCGTTCCCTACGCCGGCCGCTTTCCCGAGGCCGGCAAGAGGGCGCTCGTCGCCTGGAACGCGTCCGCCGAGGCCTCGCGCGCCGTCGCGGACGCCCTGCCGCTGCTGGTCCGCGCCGAGAGCGTCAACGTCATCGTGTTCGAAACCGGGCCGGCCGGCGACCACGGCGAGGAACCGGGCGCGGACGCCGCGCTCTATCTCGCGCGGCACGGCGTGAAGGCGACGGTATCGCGATACGGCAGCCCCGATGTGGACGTCGGATCGCAAATCCTCTCGCGCGCCGCGGACATGGGCGCGGACCTGATCGTGATGGGCGCCTACGGACACTCGAGGATGCGCGAGCTCATTCTGGGCGGTGTGACCCGGACGATACTCGAATCCATGACCGCGCCGGTGCTGATGTCGCGCTAAAGTCCGGGCGGCTGCGATATCGGGAGAAGGAATGAACGGCCTGCGGAGTCTGTCCTGCGCCTTGCCTCTCCTCGCGACGCTGCACGCGCCGGCCTCCGCGGCCGATGAATCCGTGGACCGCGGCGCAAGGATCTTCGAAGACCGCTGCAAGAGCTGCCATGTCGGCGCGCCCCCGTCGACGGCGACCCTCGGCCCGAGCCTCGCGGGCCTCTTCGGCAAGAAGGCGGGCTCGGGGAAAACCGGCGTGCATTCCCGCGCTCTGGCGGAGTCGGGGATCGTATGGAACCGCAGTTCGCTGCGCAGCTTTCTTGCCGATCCGGGGCGCGCGGTCCCGGGGACGATCATGCCCATGCGGGTGGAGGACCCGAAGGAGCTCGAGGACCTGCTGAATTACCTGGAAACGTTGCGTTGAGCGGCTGAGGACGTCGCGCGCACAACAGTCGACTGCCGGGGCGCCCGGTCCCCCGAGCGCTCCGGAGCCGACGCGATCTCCGCCTGCCTCAGCGGCGCGAGATCAGCATGCCAATCAGCGCGCCGATGGCTGCGGCGGCGCCGATCATCGGCCAGGCATGCGCGTGGACGTAGTCGTCGGCCGCCACCACGGTGGCCTTCGCCTTTTCCACCGCCAGGTCCTGGGTGGCGTCGATTTTCTGCTTTGCAGCCTTGATGCTTTCCTGGACTCGTGCGCGGGCGGCGACAACCTTCTCGCTGGCCTGGCTCGCGGTCGCCTGAAGCAGTTCCTCGGTGTCCTCGATGACGTTACTGAAATCGGCGGCAAGCTTGTTCTTCGCTTCTACGACATTTCCCGTGTACATAATTGCCTCCTGCGTAAGTACTGATTAATCAAACGATACGCCGGCGGAATTGCGTTCGATTGATCCAGATCAATCTCGTATCGGTCCGGAGGTGCTCCGCTCAAAGCTTCGCTTTCCCCGGCTGAAGGAAGGTCTTCTCGTGGACGCTCTGGCAGGCGAAACAACGTGCCGCCGTGGGCTCGCGGCGCAGCCGTTCGAGGCCGATCTCGCCGCCGCAGTCGATGCAGGTCCCGTAGCTGCCCTTGCTCATGCGGGCCAATGCGGCGTCGATCTCGCGCAGCTCCTGCAGGTCGCGGGACAACTCGGCATTCTCGATGTCGGAAATGAGATCGGCCGAGGCCGCGTCGGCCGCATCGGTGACGGGCCCCACCGTCTCCGAGAACACGTCCTCGCGCGCCTTCGCCGCGTCGGCATGGGTCTCGGACTCCAGGGCCTCGCGGCGCTTCGTCAGAGTGTGTTTGAGCTCATCCAGGTGCCGGGAGTTCAATGTCATGATGTTTCAACCCTATTCCATCGGCCGGGGCGCTTCTTGCGCTAGATCAAGAACCCACGCTGCTTGGAGCCGGGCACTCAAGCGGCGAGGGCCGCCTGTGCTTCGGTGAGAGGGTAGCCGAGCGCCTCGGCGACTTCCTTTCGGGTCACCTTCCCTCGGCAGATGTTGAGCCCATCGCGCAGGCCGGCGTTCTTCCGCAGCGCATCCAGGACGCCGCGTTGAGCGAGCTCCAGCACGAACGGCAGCGTGGCGCGGTTGAGCGCGTAGGTGGAGGTGCGCGGCACGGCGCCGGGCATGTTGGCGACGCAGTAGTGAAGGACGCCGTCGATCGCGTACACGGGGTCCGCGTGAGTCGTCGGCCGCGAGGTCTCGAAGCAGCCGCCCTGGTCGATGGAAACGTCGACGAGCACGGCGCCCTTCTTCATGGTCGCGAGCATCGCGCGCGTGACGAGCTTGGGCGCGAGGCCTCCCGGCACCATGGCGGACCCGATCACGGCGTCGGCCTGCCGTACTTCGCGGTCGATGTCCTCCGGCGAGGAAAGGAAGGCGCGCAGGCGCGGGCCCAGCTCGGCTTGCAGCCTCTGGAGCGGCCCGGCCGATCGGCTGAGCGCCGCCACGTCGGCCCCCATTGCCGCCGCGATGCGCGCTGCGTTCGAGCCGACGACGCCCGCACCCAGCACGACGATCCGGGCCGGGGAGAGGCCGGTCGCGCCGGAGATCAGCACGCCGCGGCCGCCGCTCGGCCGCTCGAGGAAGTGCGCGGCGACCTGGACCGCCATGCGGCCGGCGATCTCGGACATGGGCGCGAGCAGCGGCAGCTCGCCCGCCGGGGACGACACCGTTTCGTAGGCGATCGCAATCGCGCCGCTGCGGACGAGGTCACGAACCTGGTCCGGATCCGGCGCGAGGTGCAGGTAGGTGAACAAGGCCTGGCCGGGGCGCAGCCGCGCGCGTTCGCCGGCGAGGGGCTCCTTGACCTTCACGACCAGCTCCGCCGCGGCGAAGATTTCCTCCGGGGACGAAACGACGCTCGCGCCCGCCGCGCCGTAATCCCCGTCGCCCGCGCCGATTCCCGCGCCGGCGTCCTTCTCCACCAGGACGCGATGTCCCCGCGCGACCAGCTCGCGCACGCTCTCCGGAGTCAGGCCGACCCGGTATTCGTGGACCTTGATCTCCTTCGGTACGCCGATCAGCATGCCGGGCTCCGGCGCTCGAGGCGCTGTGCTCACAGAATAGGGCGCCCGGTCCGCGCCCGGATTGACTCAGGTCAACTGACGGAGCGGCGAGTCGGCCATGATTGACCTCGGGTGCGAAAAATCCGGAGACCGCGCCAATGGGCAGTGCGAGCGCTGAGCCTGGCTTCTCCTATTTCGAGCACGACGCCGATATGGGTGTCATCGGCCGGGGTGCGACGCTGGAGAGGTCGTTCGAGTCCGCCGCCGAAGCGACGTTCGCCGTCATGGCCGATCCGCAATCACTGCTTCGGGATTCTCAGGAGGCCTCGGTGTCGTTCGAAGAGGACGACGTCGAGTTGGCGCTTGTGCGATGGCTGAACGCGCTACTCGGGGCGGCGAGCGAGAAGGGCGCGGTATTCGGGCGCTTCTCGCTCGCGCGCGAAGGCGCACGCTGGAGCGGCCGCGCCTGGGGCGAGCCCTGGCGAACGGACATGGAGCGGGGCACGGAAGTGAAGGGCGCCACTCTCACCATGCTTTCGGTCAGGCAAACGGAAGGCGGCGGCTGGGAAGCCCGCTGCGTCGTCGACGTCTAGGAACGGCACGGTGAATCTCGATCGCCTCGAACAGACCGGTCCTTGGGCCTGGCGCGTGAAGCGCGAGCCCGGCGCATCCGCGCCTGAAATGCGCGCCGAGGCCGTTCTCTACGGCGACGCCGAACTGCTGCGCACCATGGACGACAAGGTGCTCGAGCAGATCACGAACGTCGCGCGCCTTCCCGGACTGGTCGGCGCGGCGCTCGCCATGCCCGACGCGCATTGGGGCTACGGCTTTCCGATCGGCGGCGTGGCGGCTTTCGACCCGGAGCAGGGCGGCATCATCTCCGCGGGCGGCGTCGGCTTCGACATCTCCTGCGGCATACGCTGCCTGCGCACCAGCCTCACGGCGGCCGAGCTTGCGCCGCTCGCCCCCAAGCTCGCCGACAGCCTGTATCGCAACATCCCTGCGGGTGTCGGCGTCGAGGGCGACCTGCAGCTCTCGATCGGGGAACTGGATGCCGTTCTCCTCGGCGGCGCGCGCTGGGCGGTTCGCCATGGTTACGGCGAGGAAGCGGAGCTCGAATACGTGGAGGAACGCGGCTGCGTCGCGGGCGCGAAGCCGGCGAACGTTTCGCAGCTCGCGAAGAAACGCCAGCGCGGGGAGATGGGCACGCTCGGCTCGGGCAACCACTACCTCGAGGTCCAGGTGGTCGAGCGCATCCACGATGCCGCGGCCGCGGAGGCCTACGGACTGCGCGTCGGGCAGATCGTCGTGTCCATCCACTGCGGCTCGCGCGGGCTCGGTCATCAGATCGGCACCGATTTCCTCGTCAGCCTCGCCAAGGCGGCCGGGCGGCTCGGGATCGCGCTTCCCGATCGCGAGCTCGCGTGCGCCCCCGTGAAGTCTCTCGAGGGCGAGCAGTACATCGGCGCGATGAACGCCGCGATCAACTGCGCGCTCGCGAACCGCCAGATCCTTGCGCATCTCACGCGGCGGACCTTCGCGCATTTCTTTCCGGGCGCGCAGGTCGAGACCTTGTTCGACGTCTCGCACAACACCTGCAAGCCCGAGCGCCATGAGGTAAACGGCAAGGAGCGCCTGCTGTGGGTGCACCGCAAAGGCGCGACGCGCTCGCTTGCGCCCGGCCATCCCGAAATCCCGACGCGCTATCGCGAGGCCGGCCAGCCGGTGATCATCGGCGGCAGCATGGGCACCGGCTCCTACGTGCTCGCCGGGGTGGCCTCGAGCGAGGCGCGCGCCTGGAGCTCGGCGAGCCACGGCGCGGGTCGCGCCATGAGTCGGCACCAGGCGCTCAGGCAATGGCAGGGCCGGCAGCTCGTGGACTCGCTGCGCGAGCGCGGCATCCTGATCCGCACGCGCTCGATGCGCGGCGCGGCCGAGGAAGCCCCGGGCGCCTACAAGGACGTGGACCGCGTCGCCGAAGCGACCGAGGGGGCGGGCCTTGCGCGCCGCGTCGCCCTCTTGCGGCCTGTGGTGTGCGTCAAGGGGTAGTCGCCGGCTGGAGCGCGACATGCCCGTCCACAACGCCGACATCGCGCGGACCTTTGAGGAAATCGCCGATCTCCTGGAGATCGACGACGCCAATCCGTTTCGCGTGCGCGCGTACCGGAATGCC
The DNA here is from genome assembly GCA_041499545.1 of Gammaproteobacteria bacterium. Taxonomy (GTDB): domain Bacteria; phylum Pseudomonadota; class Gammaproteobacteria; order Burkholderiales; family SG8-39; genus VBDM01. The sequence continues at coordinate 5,529 of JBGQKK010000077.1, forward strand.
GCGCGCGTCCTCGGCGACTTGCAGCTCGACATCGCAAAGACGATCGAACGCGGCGCGGAGCTGCCGAAGCTGCCGGGGATAGGACAAGACCTCGCGGGCAAGATGCACGAAATCGTCGCGACCGGGCGTTGCGCGCTGCTCGAGCGGCTGCGCAGGAAAATGCCGCCCGCGATCACCGAGCTGCTGCGCATTCCGGGCCTGGGACCCAAGCGGGTGAAAGCGCTGTTCCGGGAGCTCGACGTGCAGACGCTGGAACAGCTCTACCGCGCGGCGCGCGAGGGACGCATCCGCGAAGTCCACGGATTCGGCGAGAAGACGGAAACGGGCATCCTGCAATCGGTGGAGGCGCGGCTGTCGAAGTCGGGTCGCTTCAAGCTCGCCGTCGCCGCGCAGTACGCCGAGGCGCTCGCGGACCATCTGCGCCGCTCGCGCGGCGTCGGAAACGTCGTGGTGGCCGGAAGCCTGCGGCGCATGCGGGAGACGGTCGGAGACATCGATATCCTGGCGACGGCGGACGCCTCGAGCGACGTCATGTCGCGCTTCGTCGCCTACGCGGAGGTGAAGGAGGTCCTCTCTCAAGGAGACACGCGCTCGAGCGCGCTGCTCGGATCGGGCATCCAGGTCGATCTGCGCGTCGTGCCGCGCGAAAGCTACGGGGCGGCGCTGCACTACTTCACCGGCTCGAAGGCGCACAACATCGCGATCCGGCGCCTGGCGCAGCAGCGCGGCCTGAAGCTCAACGAATACGGCGTGTTCGAGGGCAAGAAGCGCGTCGCGGGCGACACGGAGGAATCGGTCTTCGCCGCGGTCGGGCTGCCTTACATCGAACCCGAGCTGAGGGAGGCGCACGGCGAGATCGAAGCGGCGCGCGCGGGGCGCCTTCCGCGCTTGGTCGAGCTGTCCGACCTCAAAGGCGATCTGCACTCGCACACGCGGTGGACCGACGGCCGCGACTCGGTCGAGGAGATGGCGCTCGCAGCGAAAGCGCGGGGCCTGTCCTATCTCGCCGTCACCGACCACTCGCGCCGCCTGACGGTCGCGAGGGGGCTGGACCCCGAGCGGCTGCGCAAGCAGATCGACGAGATCGCGCGGACCGCGGTTCCTGGCATCGTGCTGCTCAAGGGGATCGAAGTCGACATCCTAGAGGACGGCGCGCTCGATCTCCCCGATTCCGTTCTGCGCGAGCTCGACCTCGTCGTTGCCGCCGTGCACAGCAAATTCGAGCTATCGCGTGAGCGGCAGACCGAGCGCATCCTGAGGGCGCTCGATCATCCTCTCGTATCCGTCCTCGCGCACCCGCTCGGTCGGCTGATCGGCGCGCGAGAGCCCTACGACGTGGACATGCTGAAGATCATCCGCAAGGCCGCGCAACGCGGACGCTTCCTGGAGCTGAACGCGCACCCGGAGCGGCTCGACCTCCTCGACTCGCACTGCCGCATGGCCAAGGACGAAGGCGTGCTCGTCAGCATCAATTCGGACGCCCACGGCGCCCACGAGTTCGACAACCTCAAATACGGAATAGGCCAAGCCCGCCGGGGCTGGCTGGAGAAGGGCGACGTGCTGAACGCACGGCCGCTTGCCGAGTTGAAGCGCCTGCTGGCAGGCGAAAGGCTTCGCGCAGGCAGCGCGGCTCCTACCTGAGGGCGAACAGCCAGGGCGCGCCGACGGCCGAGGCGCGAGCGCTCGTCGCGCGTGAAAGCGGTGCCTTTGTTGCACAGCGGGTCGTGTAGAGAAGCGGCGTCGGCCGTCGCCGCCAAACTCGAAGAAACGGAGTTGCGCTTCATCGTCTCCCCTCTGCAGCGGGTGCGCCGCTCGCGCCCGCGCGAGTAAAGGCGCCGAGGGTCCATTCGCTCTTCACACCGTCGCTGCGAAGAATGTAGACATGCCCATCGTCGCCCCTGACCCTGAAGTAGCGATGGTCCGGGGCCATCCAGCGGTCGAGGATCTCGACCGCCGCGATGCGCCTTTCTCCGAGCCAGAACGCCCGCGGTTCCTGCTCGCCGCGGTAGCCGGCGTAGCACTCGACGCGAATCTCCATTGCCTGGCTACCGGCGCGACTGCCGCTCCTGGGAGCGCTCGCGCGCGATCACGCGGGCGAGCAGCGCGAGTTGCTCGCCGATGATCCTGAGCAGGTCATCCAGGGTCACGATTCCCACCAGTCCGCCCTGATCGTCGACCACCGGCGTTCGCCTCACCCCCCGGTCGCGCATGAGCTCGGCCGTTTCGTAGACGTCGTTTCCTTCGCCGACGGTGACGAGCTCCCCGCCCATGAGGTCCCTCGCTTTGATCAGGGCGGGATCGCGTTCTTTGGCCATGACCTCGATGACGAGGTCTCGATCGGTAACGATGCCCACGGCGATCTTCTTGCCGTTCGGCTGATCGACCACCACGACGTCGCCGACGTGCGACTCCCGCATCAGCTGGGACAACTCGAGCGCGCTTGCGTCGCGCGTGCACTGCACTACGTCACGGATACAAAAATCGCCGACTCGCATAAAACCTCTCGTTTTCTCCGGATTGTCCTCTTGCGACGCTGAGCCAAGCGTAGGTCCAGGGCGATATTCACATTTGACGTGGATCAAGCCGGACGCGCAATCCTCAGGTCAGCGCACCTGCGATGCCGACGCGTCCTGCAGTCTCTTGGAGATGCGCATGATGGTGCGATCCTGCGGCGCCGGCTCCGCCTTGAAGCCGAGAGCGCGGACGAAGCGCAGCATCTCGGCGTTGGAGGACAGGACGAAGCCTTCCATGCGCGCGAGCCCGCGCTCCTTTGCGGCGTGAATGAGTGCCTCCATGAGGATGCCCGCGACGCCGCTCTTGTGCCAGGTATCGGCGACGACGATCCCGAGCTCGCAGGTCCGACCGGAAAGTTCGGACACATAGCGCGCCTCGCCGACGATTTCCTCGCGCTCGCCGTGCCGCGCCGTGCACACCAGCGCCATATGGAGGTCGTAATCGACATCGGTCAGGAAGTGGACGAGCTTTTCCGAAGGCGCGTGCACCCACTTCTGGAAACGCATGTACTTGCTCTCCCCGGACAGCTCGCTCAGGAACTCGCGCACGCGGGGCGCATCGTCCGGGCGTATCGGCCGCACGGTCACCGTCCGTCCGTCGAACAAGCGGTGCTCGCGCACGAGGTGCGCGGGATACTCAGCCATGGCGGCGCGCCGCTTCTTGCTTCAGCTTCCGGCGCAGGATCTTGCCGATCGGCGTCTTGGGCAGCTCCTCGCGGAACTCGATGCGCTTCGGCAGCTTGTATCCGGTGAGGTGTTTGGCGCAATGTTCGAGCAGCGCCTCGGCGGTGAGCGCGGGGTCCTTGCGCACCACGAACAACGCGACCGCTTCGCCGCTGCGCTCGTCGGGCACGCCGACCGCGCCGGCATCTTTGACGCCGGGATGCAGCATCGCGACGTCCTCGATCTCGGCGGGGTAGGCCTTGAAGCCCGAGACCACCACGATGTCCTTCTTGCGTTCGCTGAACTCGACATAGCCGCGCTCGTCCATGCGGCCCATGTCGCCGGTCTTGAGCCAGCCCTCCGCCGTGAACGCGTTCGCCGTTTCCTCCGGCGCCTTCCAGTAGCCCTGCATCACCTGGGGGCCGCGCACGCCGATCTCTCCGATCGCGCCGGGAGCGACCTCTTTGCCGTCCTCCTCGAGAATCGCCACCTCGGTCGAAGGCACCGGCAGCCCGAGCTTCCCGGTGAATTCCCCGAGGTCGAACCGGTTCGCGCACACGATCGGCGAAGCCTCGGTCAGACCGTAGCCTTCGATGAGCGGGACTCCGGTCGCTTTCTCCCAGCGCTCCGCGACCGAACGCTGCACGGCCATGCCGCCCGCGACCGCGAGCCGGAGCGTCCCGCGGCTCGCCGCGGCGACCGCTTCGAAGCCCGGGGCGTTGAGCAGCACGTTGAACAAGGTGTTCACGCCGGTGATGGCCGTGAACCGGATCTTCCGCAGCTCCGCAACGAAGCCCGCGATGTCGCGCGGATTCGTGATCAGCACGTTCTCGCCGCCGAGCTTCACGAAGACGAGCAGGTTCGCCGTGAGAGCAAAGACGTGATAGAGCGGCAGCGCGGTGATCACCGTTTCTGCCCCTTCCTTAAGCGTGCCCGTGGCCCAGGCCGCAACTTGTTCGACGTTCGCCACCATGTTTCCGTGTGTGAGAATCGCGCCTCTCGCGAGGCCGGTGGTGCCTCCGGTGTACTGAAGAAACGCGATGTCCTCGAAGCCCAGTCCGGCGTCGTCAAGAGCGTGCCCGGCACCCTGCGCCAGCACTTCGCGAAACGGGACGGCGCCGGGCAGGCGCCAGCGGGGAACCAGGCGCTTCAGGTATTTCACCGCGAAATTCACGAGCCATCGCTTCGGTGCGGGAAACAGGTCGCCGACCTGCGTGGGGATGACGAAGCGGACCGAGGTTCCCGGGAGCGCCTCCTGCAGCGTGCGCGCGAAATTATCGAGGACAACGATGGCGCTTGCCCCCGAATCGTCGAGCTGGTGCTTGAGCTCGCTCGCGGTATAGAGCGGGTTGACGTTGACCACCGTCATGCCGGCGCGCAGCGCCCCGAACAGCGCCACGGGATACTGCAGCAAATTGGGGAGCATGATGGCGACGCGTTCTCCCTTGGGCAAGCGGAGCGCTTTCTGCAGGTAGGCGGCGAAATCGCGCGAAAGCGCTTCGAGCCGCCCATAGGTGATCGGAACCCCCATGTTGCGGAAGGCGGTCAGGTCGTGAAAACGCGCGCAGCTCCGCTCCAGCAGCTCGGCCAGGGAGGCGTAGGCGCGCGGGTCGATCTCGGCCGGCACGCCTCGCGGATAGGAATCGAGCAAGATCTTCTTCATGAGCCGGCCGGCTCGCAGTCCCTGGATCAAGGAACGGACGAGAGCGGGCGCGCAGGGCTCGCAGACGCCTTCGACGGCGCGTCCATCAGGGCCCGCAGCTCCTCCGCAGACAGCGTTTCCCGGCGCAACAGGGATTCGGCGCCGCGCTCGAGCACGTCGCGCCTGCGGGCGAGTATCTCGAGCGCCGAATCGAGCGCCTTCTTCACGATGTCCCGGACCGCCAGGTCGATCTCGCGGGCGGTCTCCTCGCTGAATTGCCGCGGAGGCATCACGCTGGGTACGGGGCCGAGAAAGCCGGGCCGGGTCTCGTCGTAGGCGACGCTGCCGAGCTCGGCGTCCATTCCGAAGCGCATTACCATGCTGCGCGCGATGTCGGTCGCCTTGACGAGGTCGTCGGCCGCTCCGGTCGAAAGGGTTTCGAAGACGAGCAGCTCCGCGGCGCGGCCGCCGAGCAGCACCGCCATCCTGTTCTGGAGCTCCTCGCGCGACATCAGGTAACGGTCCTCCGTCGGGCGCTGAATGGTGTAGCCGAGCGCGCTCACGCCGCGCGGGATGATCGAGATCTTGTGCACCGGATCGACGCGCGGCAGCGACATCGCGACGATGGCGTGCCCCATCTCGTGATGGGCGACGGCTCTGCGTTCTTCGGGATTGAGCAGCCGGTTGCGCTTTTCCAGGCCCGCGACGATGCGCTCGATGGCGCCGGTGAAATCCGCGCACTCGATCGCCGCGGCGCCGCGCCGGGTCGCGAGCAGCGCCGCCTCGTTGACGAGCGTCGCGAGGTCCGCTCCCGAGAATCCGGGCGTGAGCGCGGCGATCTCCTCGGCGTCGACGCTGGAGGCCAGCTGAACCTTGCGCAGGTGCACGCGCAGGATCTGCACGCGCCCGGGCTTGTCCGGCCGGTCGACCAGCACCTGCCGATC
>JBGQKK010000078.1:0-11167 GCA_041499545.1 Gammaproteobacteria bacterium
GGCCTGGGCAACGTCAATTTCAAATCGAGCACCAATCGCGCCCCGCGCCAGTCCACTCCGGGACAGGCCGGCGAGCATCGCGCCCTCAACCTGGAACTGAAGGTGCTCGCGGACGTCGGCTTGCTCGGCCTGCCCAACGCCGGGAAATCCACCTTCATTCGCGCCGTTTCCGCCGCGCGTCCCAAGGTCGCCGACTACCCGTTTACGACCCTGCACCCTCATCTCGGCGTCGTCCGCATCGGAGTCGACCGCAGCTTCGTGATCGCAGATATTCCGGGCCTGATCGAAGGCGCGGCTGAAGGCGCCGGGCTGGGACATCAGTTCCTCAGGCATCTGGCGCGCACCCGGCTGCTCCTGCACATCGTGGACATCGCGCCCATTGAAGGTAGCGCCGACCCGGCCCGCGATGCCCGCTCGATCATCGCTGAGCTGAAGAAATTCGATCCGGCGCTCCACAAGAAGCCGCGCTGGCTGGTGCTGAACAAAATGGATATGCTGCCCGGCGAGGAGCGCAAGGCCGTGACGGACGAACTGGTGCGCCGGCTGCGCTGGCGCGGCCCGATCTTCTGCATCTCCGCGCTCACGGGCGAGGGCTGCCGCGAGCTCACTTTTTCCGTGATGAGGTTCTTGGAAACCGGCAAGGCGGTATGAGCGAAGCAAAGCGTTGGGTCGTCAAGGTCGGGAGCACGCTCGTCACCAACCGCGGTGCCGGGCTCGATGCGTCGGCCATCGCTCGCTGGGCGGGCCAGGTCGCGAAGCTCCGCCAGGCCGGCAGGGAAATCGTCCTCGTTTCGAGCGGCGCGATCGCCGAGGGCATGCAGCGCCTCGGATGGACGCGGCGCCCGAGCGCCATGCACGAGCTTCAGGCCGCCGCCGCGGTCGGGCAAATGGGGCTGGTGCAAGTCTATGAATCGTGCTTCCGCGAGCACGGCCTGCGCACGGCACAGGTTCTCCTCACCCATGCCGACCTCGCCGACCGGCAACGCTATCTGAACGCCCGCTCCACGCTGCTCACGCTCCTCGGACTCGGAATCATCCCGGTGATCAACGAAAACGACACGGTCGTCACCGACGAAATCCGGTTCGGGGACAACGACACGCTTGCGGCACTGGTGACGAATCTCGTCGAAGCCGAATGCTTGATCATCTTGACCGACCAGCAAGGACTGCACACCGAAGACCCGCGCATAAATCCCGAAGCGTCCTTGATCCGGAAGGCGCAAGCCGGCGAGGCGCGTCTGGAGCAGCTGGCCGGCGGCACGGGTTCCGTAATCGCCAAAGGGGGCATGCTCACCAAGGTACTCGCGGCCAAGCGCGCCGCGCGTTCGGGAGCGCAGACGGTGATCGCGTCCGGGAAGGAGCCCGACGTCCTGCTCAGGCTCGCCGCCGGAGAGGAGATCGGCACGCTGCTTTCGCCCCAAACGACCCCGCTCGCCGCACGCAAGCAGTGGCTCGCCGACCACCTCCAGGTGGCGGGACGACTCGGTCTGGACGCGGGAGCGGCCAAAGCCCTGCGCTCCGGGGGCAAGAGCCTGCTGCCGGTCGGCGTCAAGCGCGTGGAGGGCGAATTCGAGCGGGGCGCGGTGGTGGCCTGCGTGTCGCCCGAAGGCGTCGAGGTCGCCCGCGGACTGGTCAATTACAACGCGCAGGAGTCCCGGCGCATCGCGGGACGAGCCTCAGGCGAGATCGAAGCGATCCTCGGTTACATCGACGAGCCGGAGCTGATTCACCGCGACAACCTTGTAATTCTCTGACCCGCGGCTACCTGGGCTGATTCCCGCGAGCCAGAGCCTGCAACGCTTCCTCGGGCGTCCGGATGTTACGCTCGGAGCAGAAGAAGTCGTCTGCCAGGGCTGCGTGCTGATTGGCTTGAAGGCGGGTAATCGGGATCCATTGCGAATTTCGCGCCTGCGTCCAGGTTTCGTCGGATCTGCCGTACGCATACACCTTGCGTTCGTAGGTCTCGCAGCGAATGCCTTCGTAGCTGACGTTCGTCGCCCCGGAAGTACTGCGCGCGACCAGCGCGAAACGAGCCAGTCCGTCCTTACCGACGGCGACCGACCCCGGGTCGATGAAGAATGCGAAGGGTAACGGCGGGCCGACATAGAACCGGATCAGATTCGCATCCTTGGGATAGGGCGGCAGCAGTGCTTTCTGGGTTTCCCAGGGCTTGCCGTCGAAATCGTCCGAAAGCGGCTTGGGTTGACTGCAGCCTGTCGCGGCCGCGAGCAGGGCGAGCGCGCAAAAACCGCGCGCTCGCGTCAAGCCAGGTCCTTGGCGAGGGAATCGCGTACCGCCGCACCCGCCTCTACCGCCGCCGCATAGCGCGGATGATCGACTCCGATCACAAGCAGGGCGCCGCTCTTCAGCGCCCCCGCCATGGCCTCGGAGAGCTCGAAACGAAGGAAATGCACCGACGAGGTTTTTTCCTCGTTCTCCCGGGCGAGGTCCTCGTCCGCGATCGCCCATGCGCGCTCGTGAGTTCCGACTTGGACCCACAGCTTGTCCTCGATGCCGATAAGCTCAGCTAGCTTCTTGCGCCGCTCGTCGGTGTCCGGATATTCGACCATCAAGGTGGCCTTGAGATTGCGGCCGTCCGGCACGAGCGGGTTGTAGGCGTCGAGCTCGTCCTGGATGCCCTGCTCTTCGAAGATCCGCTCCACACGCAGCATTTCCTGCACCTGGTAGCGCATGGTGAGCTCGTCCTCGAACAAGAGCGTGACATGCTCACCCAAGTGAACGGTTCGGTTTTTCTTGTGCGCCATCACTTTCGCGCGGAATTGCGCCCGCTCGCGCGCATAGGTCTCGAGGGGCATCAGGCTTGCACGGTCGATGCGAGACATGGGTCATTCATTCCGGTGGGTTTAAATCGCATAGGCCTTCCGAAGCAGCGAAAGGGGGTGCGCCCTCTGCGCCCGGGTTTCGCCCATGCCCTGCTCGATGTGACGGGCGGCGATGGGACAGTCGGAGCTGATGTAATCGGGCTCGGCGCCGGCCATCTGACGGAACACCGGGCGACCGATCTTCATGGAATTCTCGTAATACTCCGACTTCACCCCCCAGGTTCCGTCGTGACCCGAGCAGCGTTCCACGGTATTCAGCGTCGTGCCCGGGACGAGCTGCAGCGCCTCGCGGGTTTTCTGACCCATGTTCTGCACCCGCGTGTGGCAAGGCACATGGTAGGACACCTTGCCGAGGCCCTTCTTGAAATCGGTCTTGAGCAAGCCGTCGCGATGGCGCAGGACGAAGTACTCGAACGGGTCGAACATGGCCTCGCTGACGGCCTTGACGTCGGCGTCGCCGGGAAACAGGAGTGGCAGCTCGCTCTTGAACATCAGCGTGCATGACGGCACCGCGGTGAGGATCGCGTAGCCCTCGTGCGCGAGCTTCGCGAGCGAGGGGATGTTGAGGGACTTGAGGCGCTCGACTCCCTCCAGATCGCCGAGCTCGAGCTTGGGCATGCCGCAGCAGGCTTCCTTCTCTACGATCGTGTAGGGGACCTCGTTGTGATCGAGAACCGCGAGCAGATCGTGGCCCATGCCGGGCTCGTTGTAGTTCACATAGCAGGTCGCGAACAACGCCACCTTGCCCGGCGTGCGCTCGCCGTTCTTCACTTCACGCGCCTCGCTCGAAGCCGCCTGCCCGCGGAAGGTGCCTGAGCTATAGGGTGGCAGCCGACGCTCGCGGTGGACGCCGATCGTCTTCTCCATCAGTGAGCGTGCGGCCGGGTTGCGGTTGACCGCGTTCACGATTTGCGCCACGACGGGAATCGCGGCGAGCTTGCCGATTGCATCGGTTGAGGAAAGCAGCCGGTCCCGGAAGCGAATCTCTCCCTTCCTAAACTTGACCGCCTTGGCTCGCAGCATGAGGTGCGGGAAATCGACATTCCAGGGGTGCGGCGGCACGTAGGGACACTTGGTCATGTAGCACATGTCGCACAGGTAGCACTGATCCACGACCTTCCAGAACCGCTCTTTCGGCACCCCGTCGACCTCCAAGGTGGGGCTCGCATCGACGAGATCGAACAATGTGGGGAATGCCGTGCACAGATTTACGCACCGCCTGCAACCGTGGCAGATATTGAACGTACGCTCGAGCTCGGCAAGGAGCTTTCCTTCGTCGTAGAAATCCGGCGATTGCCAAGCAACGGGGTGTCGGGTCGGAGCCTCGAGGCTCCCTTCACGGACAGTCATGGGGAATGAGGTCGCCCGCGGCCGGGACGCGCTCCCGGCTCGCGGAAGTCCTCGGCGCGGCAGCGCCGAGGGGCGAGCTCTTAGTCGGCCAGACCGTCGAGCGCTTTTTGGAAGCGGTTGGCGTGCGAGCGCTCGGCTTTGGCGAGCGTCTCGAACCAATCGGCGATCTCGGTGAAGCCCTCCTGGCGGGCGGCCTTCGCCATGCCCGGGTACATGTCGGTGTATTCGTGAGTCTCGCCGGCAATCGCGGCTTTCAAATTGGCGCGTGAGGGGCCGAAAGGCAGGTCGGTCGCCGGGTCGCCGCATTGCTCCAGGTATTCGAGATGGCCGTGGGCGTGCCCCGTCTCGCCTTCGGCGGTGGATCGGAACACCGCTGCGACGTCGTTCTGGCCCTCGACGTCCGCCTTCGCTGCGAAATAGAGATAGCGGCGGTTTGCCTGCGATTCACCTGCAAATGCCGCCTTGAGATTGCCGTGGGTCTTCGAGCCTTTGAGCTGCATAGCGCCTCCAGTAGTTGGGAAGTCCGGTACCATTTAGACTAACTCTAAATAATGGAATAAGTGTAAATACTGTCGGGCTCGATGTCAAGGGAGGGCTGGGTGCGCCCCCCGGGGGGCGGCGATCAGCGCGAAGCGATTTCCGCCGGGAGCGGCTTGCGATCCGGGTCGCGAAAGAGGTAGCGGGCGAGCTCGGTGAGCGCACGCTGATACACGTCGCGCTTGAAATCGATCACCGACTCGAGCGGAACCCAATAGTCGTTCCACCGCCAGGCGTCGAATTCGGGCCGCTCGGACGCGCGCAACTGCACGTCGCACTCGCGGCCGACCAGGCGCAACAGAAACCAGATCTGTTTCTGCCCCCGGTAGTTGCCGCGCCAATCCCGCTTGAGCCACCGCGCCGGAACCTCGTAGCGCAGCCAGTTTCGGGTCCGCCCCAAGATCTTCACATGAGGGGGCAGCAGGCCCACTTCCTCGCGCAGCTCCCGGTACATCGCCTGTACCGGCGTTTCGCCGAGCTTTATTCCGCCCTGGGGAAACTGCCAGGAGTGCTCCTTGACGCGCTTGCCCCAGAAAACTTCATTGCGCCAGTTGCAGAGAATGATGCCGACGTTCGGCCGGTAGCCGTCTCGATCGAGCATATGCAATCCCAGCAGAAAGTCTGTCCATGCCCATTCTTTCATAAATCATCGGCGATTTAAAGCGTGGTCCCCTTGGGGAAGCGCGGAGATTGACTTCAAGTAGAATGTCGCGTTTGGCCCGTTTTGGAGCTATGCGCGCTTCTCGATACTTTCTCGCAACACTCAAGGAAGCCCCTTCCGACGCGGAGCTGGTCAGTCACAAGCTCATGGTCCGCGCCGGAATGATCCGCCGACTGGCCGGGGGGATCTATACCTGGATGCCGCTCGGCCTTCGAGTGGTCCGCAAGGTCGAGGCCATCGTGCGCGAGGAGATGAATCGCGCCGGAGCGATCGAGTTGTTCATGCCGGCGGTACAGCCTGCCGAGCTGTGGCAGGAGTCCGGGCGCTGGCAGAAGTACGGGCCGGAGCTGCTGCGCCTGAAGGATCGCCACGAGCGCGAATTCTGCGTGGGCCCGACGCACGAGGAAGTGATTACCGACCTGGCACGACGGGACATTCGCAGCTACCGCCAGCTGCCGGTGCATTTCTACCAGATCCAGACAAAATTCAGAGACGAGATCCGGCCGCGCTTCGGCGTGATGCGCGGGCGCGAATTCACCATGAAGGACGGCTATTCCTTCCACGCCGACTACGCCGACCTGCAGCGCGAATATCGGAACATGTACGACACCTACACGCGGATCTTCACGCGCCTCGGCCTGAGGTTCCGCGCAGTCTCCGCCGATCCGGGTGCGATCGGCGGCACCGGGTCGCAGGAGTTCCACGTTCTCGCCGATTCTGGCGAAGACGCAATCGCCTACTGCCCGAACTCGGATTACGCTGCGAACGTCGAGCTCGCCGAGGCGCTGTCGCCGGGCACCGTGCGGCGGCCTTCGGAGACCATGAAGAAGGTGCCGACCCCGGGCAAGGTCCGCTGCGAAGACGTGGCCCGGTTGCTCGGTGTGCCCATCGAAAGAACGGTGAAAGCCATCGCGGTCATGCACGACGCGGAATTTTTCCTGCTCCTGCTTCGCGGCGACCACTCGCTGAACGAGATCAAGGTGCAGAAGATTTCTCAGCTCGATCCTTTCCGCTTCGCGAGCGACGCGGAGATCGAGCGGAATCTGGGATGCAGGGCGGGGTATATCGGCCCAGTGGGCGTGCGCAGCGGGCTCCGAGTCATCGCCGACCGCACGGTCGCGGCGATGAGCGACTTTGTCTGCGGGGCAAACGAGGAAGGATTCCATCTCACCGGGGTCAACTTCGGCAGAGATTGCCCCGAACCCACCCAGGTCGCCGACATCCGCAAGGTCGTCGCCGGCGACCCCAGCCCGGACGGCAAGGGGCCGCTCGAGATCGTGCGCGGCATCGAGGTCGGGCATATCTTTCAGCTGCGCACCAAGTACTCGGAATCGATGAAAGCGACCTTTCTCGACGAGTCGGGCGGCAGCCGCCCTTTCGAAATGGGTTGCTATGGAATCGGCGTGACCCGCATCGTGGGCGCCGCAATCGAGCAAAACCACGACGAGCGCGGCATCATTTTCCCCGAGCCGATCGCGCCCTTCCAAGTCGCCCTGGTACCCATCGGCTACGGCAAGAACGCCGCGGTGCGGGAGGCGGCCGACTCCATATATCGCGAGCTGACCGGCGCCGGATTCGAGGTCCTGCTCGACGACCGCGACGAACGGCCGGGAGTGATGTTCGCCGACATGGAGCTGATCGGCATCCCGCATCGCATCGTCGTCGGCGAACGGGGGCTCAAGGACAAGGTGGTCGAGTACCAGGGCCGGCGCGACAGGGAAAGCAGGAGGATTCCCGTCGACGATCCGCTTGCACCGCTGCGAGCCGAGTCGTGAACGCGCGTGCGACCCTACTCGTGCTGGGGGTTGCTCTCCCAGCGACGGCCTTCGCGGGCGCGCAAATCTACGAGCCGCTCGCCACCGAGGTTCGAGCGGGACTCCAAGCGTCGATTGCCGACAAGCCGGCGCGACACGCCTTCACGGACACGGGGGCCGCGGTCGATTGGCTCACGGAGATGTCGCAGCGCCTGGAACCGAGAATACGCAACTTCGAATCGCGCGTGCAATTCCTGCGTACCGTGCACTTCGAGGCGACCCGCGCGAAAGTCGACCCACAGCTGGTGCTGGCGATGATCCAGGTCGAGAGCAACTTTCGAAAATATGCGGTGTCGCGTTCCGGTGCCCGGGGCTACATGCAGGTTATGCCCTTCTGGGTGGGATTGATTGGCCGTCCGGGCGACAACCTTTTCAACCTGCGCAACAACCTGCGCTACGGCTGCGTAATCCTCAAGTACTACATCGACGCCGAGAAGGGCGACTTGCAACGCGCGCTGGCGCGCTACAACGGCTCATTGGGCAGGCCCGATTATTCGAATCTGGTGATCGGGGCCTGGCGCAACACCTGGCACTACTCGGGGAGGCTGACCTACGTGCCGGCGGCGTCCCCGCGAGCCACGTAGCTTCGCAGCGAATCAGGCGGAAAACACGCTCGCAATCGTCGCCTGAATCGCCTGCGCCGCGGCGCGCGGATCCGGGGCCTGGCGGATGGGCCTGCCCACGACGATGTAATCCGCTCCGTTGGCAAATGCCTGCGCGACATCGACGGTGCGTTTCTGATCGTCGCTCAATCGGTTCTGCACCGGCCGGATTCCCGGAGTCACGACCAGCAGGCGACCGCCCAGCGCGCGCTTCAGCGCCGGCGCCTCCCTAGCGGAGGAGATCACGCCGTCGCAACCGGCTTCGAGTGCGCGTCGCGCGCGCGACAACACGAGTTTCTCGAGATCGCATTGGAAACCCAAGTCATCCAGGTCGCCCTGGTCCAGGCTGGTCAGCACCGTGACTGCGAGAATCTTCACCTCCCCCTTCGCTTCGCCGGCCGCCTCGAGCATCGCCTGGTTGCCGTGCACCGTCGCAAAGGTCACGCCGCGATTGCGAAGGCCTCGCACGGCCGCGGCGACGGTCTCGGGGATATCGAAGAACTTCAGGTCCGCGAACACCTTGCTTCCTCTTCCGGCCAGCCATTCGATGAATTCGAACATCCCGCCCGCCATGAACAGCTCCAGCCCGACCTTGTAGAAGCTCACGCTGTCTCCGAGGCGCTGCACCAGGGCTTTCGCTTGCCCCGCATCCGGGACGTCCAGCGCCGCAATCAGGCGTTCCGCCCGAGGAATGTGCTTCAGGGCCGATGCCATGTGGTCCCTCTGTCGGACAATTCCGCGTGACTCATGCAGTCTCTCCCTCCAGCAGGCGCCCGATCGGGAGGTCCAGGGCCTCCCCCGCGCGAACGGCAAATTCTTTCATGAGTCTGTCCAGCGCTCCGCCGCGCCGCCTGCCGGACGCCGCCTCGCCGTCCAGGACAAATTCGCGGTACACATCGCCGACCAGAAGTCGCTCCTTGTCGCACACCATCGCGTATCTCTCCCCGCTCGACCTGGCAACCCAACCGCGCGCCGTCAAGCGCTCGAGGAGCCGTTCAGCCTGATCCACCGTCAGCGAGGCGGCCCGGGCGATTCTTCTCAAATCGAGCAGCTCGGGCCCGCGTTGCGCATGTGCCAGAACCAGCAGGGTCGCCAGGGCGTCGCCGAACCCGACGTGCGGGGTGGGCTCCGCGGCGTCGCGCAGAACCGCGAAATCCGGCGCCAGCGCGGTGATCAGCGCGCCGATCACGACGACGACCCAGGAGAAATAGATCCACAGCAGGAAGATGGGGATGACCGCGAAGGCCCCGTAGACCAGCGTATAGGTCGGGATCTGGGCGATGAAGAGCGCAAAGCTTCGCTTCATGACTTCGAACGCGAAGGCCGCTACCAGGCCTCCGACCAGGGCGTGGCGCGGCTTGATCACGCGGTTCGGCACGAAATAATAAAGCAGGGTAAAGGCCGCCCATGTAAACGCGAAGGGGACCAGACCCAGGATCGCCGTGCCCGCAAGCGGCGTTTCACGGGTGAATCCGAGCGAAGCGCCGACGAGATAGGAAGTGATCGAAAGGCTCGCGCCGATGAGGACCGGGCCGAGCGTGAGCGCCGCCCAGTAGATGAGAATGCGCTGTGCCACAGGCCGCGGGCGCGAGACGCGCCAGATGGAGTTGAACGCGTGCTCGATGGTGAACATCAACATGAACGCCGTCACGGCGAGGAATACCGTGCCGAATGCGGTCAAGCGCCCGGCCCGGCCCGTGAACTGCTCGATGTACCCGCTCACGACCTTGCCCGCCGCCTCCGGCAGCATGTTGGCGAGGAGGAAGGCATGGATCTGCTCTCCGAGTCCCGAGAATACGGGGCTCGCCGACAAGAGCGTGAGCATGATGGTGGCGAGCGGCACGAGCGCGAGCAGCGTCGTGAAGGTAAGGCTCGACGCGATCTGCAGGCATCGGTCCTGATCGAAGCGCCGCAGCACGTGTACCAGGAACCGGCCGGTCTGTCGCAGCTTCGTGATCATGGACGCATTCTACGAGAACGCGAATGCCGGCAGAATTCAGGCCTGCGGATTGATCCGCTCCATCTTGCCCTGCAGCCGGTTGAGGGCGTTGACATAGGCCTTCGCCGAAGCGACGACGATGTCCGTGTCGGCACCCACGCCGTTCACCACGCGCCCGCCCTTGGCGAGCCGTACCGTTACCTCCCCCTGTGACTCGGTGCCCTGCGTGACCGCGTTCACCGAATAGAGCAAGAGCTCCGCCCCGCTCGCCGCCAGGCTCTCGATCGCCTTGAAGGTTGCGTCCACCGGCCCGTCCCCGTCGGACGCGGCCGGGTGCTCCGATCCCGCTTCGGCCAGAACGATGTTCGCTCGCGGGCGCTTGCTGGTACCGCTCTCCTGCTCCAGAGATACGAGCCGCCAGCGCTCCGAGGCCGTAGCGTCGACTTCGGAAGACACCAGCGCTTGCAGATCCTCGTCGAAGATCTCGTGCTTCTTGTCGGCAAGCTCCTTGAACCGCTGGAAGGCCTTGTTGTAGGCGTCGTCCGACTCGAGCTCGATACCGAGTTCCTTGAGGCGCTGCTTGAAGGCGTTGCGGCCCGAGTGCTTGCCCAGTACCAGCTTGTTCGCCGCCCAGCCCACGTCCTGCGCCCGCATGATCTCGTACGTCTCCCGGCTCTTGAGCACTCCGTCCTGGTGAATGCCGGCCTCGTGAGCGAAGGCGTTCGCGCCGACGATCGCCTTGTTCGGCTGCACCGGGAAGCCGGTGATCCCGGAGACCAGGCGGCTCGCGGGGACGATCTGCGTGCTGTCCAGCCGCGTGTCGCAGGAAAACACGTCCTGCCGCGTGCGCACGGCCATGACGATCTCCTCGAGAGACGCGTTCCCGGCACGCTCGCCCAGGCCGTTCACCGTGCACTCGACCTGGCGCGCCCCGTTCATGACCGCGGCGAGGGAGTTCGCCACCGCCAGCCCGAGATCGTTGTGGCAATGCACCGACCACACGGCTTTGTCCGAGTTCGGTATGCGCTCACGGAGGCGCGCGATGAGAGACCCGAACTGCTCGGGCATGGTGTATCCCACCGTGTCCGGAATGTTGACGGTCTTCGCGCCTTCCCGTATCACCGCCTCGAGGATGCGGCACAGGAAATCGAACTCCGAGCGCCCGGCGTCCTCCGGCGAGAATTCGATGTCGTCGGTGAATTTGCGCGCGAAGCGCACCGCGTTGACTGCTTCGGCGAAAACCTGGTCCGGCGTCATGCGCAGCTTCTTCTCCATGTGGATCGGGGACGTCGCGATGAACGTATGGATTCGCCCCTGCCTTGCCGGCTCGATCGCCTCCGCCGCGCGCTTGATGTCGCGGTCGTTCGCGCGCGCGAGCGAGCACACCGTGCTGTCCTTGACGATGCCCGCCACGGCGCGAA
>JBGQKK010000079.1:0-11151 GCA_041499545.1 Gammaproteobacteria bacterium
CCCTCGGGCAGGTTGATGATCGCGGCGGTCCCGCCGGCCGCATCGGCGAGCGCCATCAGCGCGCCGCCGTGCAGGACGCCGTTGACGTTGCGCAGGTGGTCGCGGATCTCGAGCTCCGCGACCACGCGGTCCGGGCCGGTTTCGACGAAGCGCATGCCGATATGCCCGACGAAAAGGTCTTTCCACATCTGGTTGACTGCGCCGGGTTCCATTATCTGTATTCCGTTGGAATAAGCGGTGCAGCATCAATGTATACGAAAGCCCGTTTTTGTTCATCCGCGGGAGAGGCGCTGCGGCAATCAGGTTGTAACGAGGCGCGGGCACGATGAGTCCTAAGAACAACCCTTCACCGATCGAAGAACCAGGAGAATCTACCAATGTTTAGAAAGTTAGCCTTACTGTTCGTGGGTATGGTCGTTCCGCTCGCGTCGCTTGCGGACGACTCGCTGGTGAAATTCAAGGGTGGGATCGGCGTGATCCCGGTTTCGGCCGGCGTGGTGCCGGCCGGGCAACAACCGCTGACGTCCGAAGTCGTGAACCGCAATTTCGTGCGCGGAGTCCCGCCCCCGGGCCAGATCTGGGTCATCGCCGCCCTCAAAGCCGACGTGAAAACCGACGGGCGCATCAAGGTGAAAGGGAAGGGCTTGTTGCTGGGCGGAGGCAACACCATCGGCACCAACGCGAACCAGAGCGTGCGCGCCACGTTGATTTGCGAGAATGTCGCCAATCCCGTATTGCACGACACGACCCTGGTTCCGCTTGAGGCCAACGGCGACTTTGAGATCGACGACACACTCGTTCCGCAGCCGCCGGCGGTCTGCGCAAGCCCGGTGCTCCTCATCCGCAATCCGGCCGGCGCCTGGTTCGCGGCCGGGATCCCGGACCTGCGAGGCGACGACTAGCCAGCCGGATTTCCACGCAAGACCTCGAGGGCGCGCCGGCGGAAGCCGACGCGCCCTTTCCTTTATTGTATGCTTGCGCGAGTCGTCACCCGGGAGAACGCTCGATGAGGAATCCGATCGCCGCACTCGTGCTCGCCGCGCTGCAATGCCTCTTGCCGGGCGTGGCGCTCGCGCAGTCCTATCCTTCCAAGCCCGTGCGGCTGGTCGTGGGATTCCCTGCCGGCGGACCCGCGGACATCTTCGGGCGCACCTTCGCGCAGGCGCTGAGCTCGGGGCTCGGCCAGGCGGTGATCGTCGAGAACAAGAGCGGCGTCGGCGGGGTGCTCGGCATCGACGCGGTCGCGAAGGCACAGCCCGACGGCTACATGCTGGGCTTCAACAACCAGGGCTCGGTCGCGATGGCGCCTTACTACATGACCAAAATGCCCTTCAACCCCGACAAGGACCTGGCGCTCATCACCACCGTGGTGAAGGTTCCGGAGGTCGTGGTGGTCAACCCCTCGCTCCCGGTGAACAGCCTCGCCGAGCTGATCGCCTACGCCAAGGCGAATCCGGGGAAGATCAATTTCGGCTCCGCCGGCGCGGGCGGCATCACGCACCTGGCCTGCGAGCTGCTGAAGGCCGAGGCGAAGATCGACGTGGTGCACGTGCCCTACAAGGGCGCCGCGCCCGCGGTCAGCGATCTTCTGGGCGGGCAGGTGCAGATGGGGATCTTCGACGTGCCGGTGGTGCTGCCGCACATCAAGTCGGGCAAGTTCAAGGCGCTTGCGGTCACGAGCGCGAAGCGCGCGCCGCCCCTGCCCGAGGTCCCGACCACCGCCGAGGTCGGTTATCCCAAAGTCATCTCGGATAACTGGTATGGCCTGGTCGCGCCCGCGGGGACGCCGCCCGCGGTGCTCAAGCGGATTCACGAAGCGTCGATCGCCGCGCTGCGCTCGCCGGCGCTCATCGAGCAGTTCGCCAAGGTGAGCGGGATTCCCGCGCCTTCGACTCAGGAAGAATACCTCGCGTTCCTGGGCGAGGAGCAGGCGCGCTGGAGCACGATCATCAAGGCGATCGGCTTCAAGGAAGACTAGCGCGGCAAGATGGCGGAGCCCCGGCCGTCCTTTCTCGCTTCGCCCAGCCGGCCGAAGCTGAAGCTCCCTGCGGGCGCGTGCGATACGCACGTGCACGTGTTCGGGCCGCACCGCGTCTTTCCGTTCGCCGAAGGCCGGCCGTTCACGCCCGTCGACGCGCCGAAAGAAAAGCTCTTCGCGCTGCACGCGATGCTCGGCATACAGCGTTGCGTGATCGTGCAATCCACCTGCCACGGCTTCGACAACCGCGTGGTCGCCGACGCGATCGCGGCGAAGGACGGGGATTACTGCGGCGTGGCTCTCGTTCCTCCCTCCGTGGACGACGCCGAGCTGCGGCGCCTCGATTCCCAGGGATTCTGCGGCGTGCGCTTCAATTTCATGAGCCATCTCGGCAAGGGCCCGCGAATCGAGGATGCGATTGAATTGAGCGCGCGCCTCGCGAAGATCGGCTGGCACCTGCAGGTGCATTTCGAAGCATCTCTCATCGACCCGCTCGCGCTTTTCCTCAAGCGCTCGGCGGTGCCGGTGGTGATCGACCACATGGGGCGGGTCGACGCCTCGCTCGGCGTCGACCAGAGCGCGTTCAGGAGCCTGCTCGAGCTGATGCGCGACCCGCGCTTTCGCGTGAAGGTGAGCGGCTCGGAGCGCATCTCGCGCCGAGCCTCGCCCTGGCCCGACGCGGTGCCCTTCGCGCGCAAGCTCGTCGCCGAGTTCGGCGACCGCTGCTTCTGGGGCAGCGACTGGCCGCACCCGAATCTCGCCGCGATTCCCGACGACGGCGTGCTGGTCGACCTGCTCGCCGAGATCGCGCCCTCGGAGAAACAGCGCCAGGCGCTCCTGGTCGACAACCCGCGCGGCTTCTACCGGTTTCGGAAATGAGCGGCCGATGACGCGGCGTCTCGAGGGAAAGGTCGCGATCATCAGCGGCGCCGGCTCGGTCGGGCCGGGCTGGGGCAACGGGCGCGCGACCGCGGTGCGCTTCGCAGAGGAAGGCGCGAAGATCTTCGCCGTGGACCGCGACGCGGAGAGGCTTCGGGAAACAGTCGAGCGAGTGAAGCAGGCGGGAGGCGCGATCATCACCCACCTGTGCGACCTCACCCGCGCCGGGGACATCGCCGGCATGGTCGAGGCCTGCGTGAAGACGTATGGGCGGATCGACGTGCTCGTCAACAACGTCGGCGGCTCGGCCGCCGGCGGCCCGGTCGAGATGCCGGAGGAGACCTGGGACGCGCAGGTGGACTTCAACTTGAAGAGCGTGTTCCTCGCGTGCAAGTACGTCATTCCGGTGATGGAGAAGCAGGGAGGCGGGGCGATTGTGAACATCGCGTCGACCTCGGGAATCCGCTTCACCGGCAGCGCCCAGGTCGGCTACGCCGCGACCAAGGCCGGCGTGATCCAGCTCTCGCGCGTCGTCGCCGTTCAGTACGCGCCCAAGGGAATTCGCGTGAACACGGTCGTGCCCGGCCAGCTGCACACGCCCATGGTCGAGGCGCGCCTCGCGCGCCAGCGCGCCGGCGGCGACGTGAAGGAATTGCTCAAGCAGCGCCAGAAGCGCATTCCCCTCGGCATCGAAGGCGACGGGCGCGACACCGCGAACGCGGCGCTGTTCCTCGCTTCCGACGAGGCGCGCTTTGTCACCGGGACCGAGATCGTCGTCGACGGCGGGATGACGGTTCGCTGCGACTGAACTCGGCGAGCTCCTACTGGAGCTCCCACGGATAGCCGATGAAGATCGCGGCGTTGAAGCCTTCCTTGCCGCGCGCGAGGTCCGCGCGGAACACCACGCCCGAGGCGGTCACGATGCGGAACCCGGTTCCGTAGGAATCGCGCATCTGGCTGCGCTTGTAGAGATCGTCGCGGTCGTCGGAGGTCACGCCGGTCTCGTAGAAGAAGGCGATCTGGACGGACGTGCGCACGCCCTTCATGACGAAGATGTCGAAAGGCGTCGCTTCGTCGGTGAGGTTCCAGCGGTATTCGGCGCCCAGGAACAGGGTATGCGCGCCCTTGAAGCGCCCCTGGGGATAGGAGCGCAGGCGGGAGAATCCGCCCAGCTGCGTGGCGGTGCCGAACTGGTTGGCCGCGACCGTGGTGTTGATCACTTCGTTGCAGGTTTGCTGCTGGGCGGGATCCGCGATGCTCGCGCAATTGAAGCCCAGCTGGGCCTGCAGCGCGGCCGGATCGGTTTCTCCCTCGCGCCTCACGAAGGCGTCCGAGCGCAGCAGGTTGATCGCAACGGTATTCCTTCGCCCGACCGGGACGTAGGCGGTGGCGCTGTAATCCATCACGAAGTAGTCGGGTCCCGAGCCCTGGGGCGGGGACTGGGTACGGCTGACGTCCAGCCGCAGGCCCCGGCGCGGATCGGTGTAGTCGTCGGTGAGGTCGAGGCGCGTTCCGAAGATCGCGGTGTGGCCGCGGGACCGCGGCGGGTTCTGCGCTTCGAGGATGAGATTGCCGTCCTTGTCGCGAATGCTCTTCAGGGTCGACGCGCTCCCGAACCAGGCGGTATAGAGCTCGAAGCGGCGGTCGAAGAAGGTCGCCGTGAGGCGCCCCCCGAAAAATTCCGAATCGCCCACCTCGGCCACGCTGAAGTCGTCCTTGCCCGTGTTCATGCCGCGCTGGCTGTAGCTCTGGAACGCCGCGCGACTGAGGGAGCTGTATCCGACGTCGAGGATGAGCCTGCGCGGAAGGAGGTGGATGTCGCCCACGCCGACGGCGCCGCCCTTCACGTCGCCGCCGAACACGATCCCGTAGGCATCGGTATAGCTGTCCCCGATGTTCAGGGCGCCGGCGATCAGGCTGAGTCCCGAGCCGATCCCGGGAAGCCGGTAAGGGTAGGGAAAGATCGCATAGCCGTATTCCTTCGGGAACTGGTCCCTGCGCCGCTCGGGGGCGCTCGGGCTGCCGGCGTCGGGGTCGGCCGCGAGCGCGGCCGGTGCGAGCACGCACAGCAGGCACAGACCGATGCCGAAGCGCCGAAGCGATTCAGCCCCCATAGCCGGCGAGCCTGGGCAGCGCGAGCACCAGGGAGGGCACGAAGATCAGGAGGACGAGCACCGCGGCGAGCGCCGCGATGAAGGGCACGAGCTCTCGCACGATGTCCTTCACCGGCGCCCCCGAGAGGCCTGAGAGGACGAACAGCAGCACGCCGTAGGGCGGGGTGAGCAGGCCGATCATCATGTTCACCACGATCACCACGCCGAAGTGCACCAGGTCCACGCCGAGCGCCTTGGCTGCGGGCAGCAGCAGCGGCACCAGCACCAGGAGCAGCGTGGTCGTATCGAGCAGGCATCCGAGGACGAGGAAGACGAGGTTCGCGACGATCAGGAACCCGAGCGGACCCATGTCGAGCGAGGCGAACCATTCGGCGAGGCGCGCCGGGACCTGCTCGGTCGCGAGCACGTAGTTGAAGAGGAAAGCCCCGCAGATGATGATGCTGACCACCGCCGTGGAGCGCGCGCTCTCGGCGAGCACCTTCACCAGCCCCTTCCAGTCGAGCACGCGGTAGACGAAGAGCGCGAGCACCAGCGCGTAGAGCGCCGCCACCGCCGCGGCCTCGGTGGGCGTGAAGGCGCCCGAGTAGATTCCGCCCAGCAGGACCACCGGCATGAGGAGCGGCAGTAGAGTACTGATGAAGATGCGCGGGATCTCGCGCCAGGGCACCGGCGCCTCCTTGGGAAAATTCCGCCGGCGCGCGACGCGGACGATCACCAGCATCATCGCGGCCGCCATGAGCAGGCCCGGGACGACGCCGCCGAGAAAGAGCGCGCCCACCGACGCGCCCGAGACGAGCGCGTACAGCACCATCGGGATCGAGGGCGGGATGATCGGACCGATGGTCGCCGAGGCGGCGCTCACCGCGACGGCGAAAGGCCGCGTGTAGCGGCCCTCCTTGCACATCATCTCGATCTCGACCATGCCGGGGCCTACCGCGTCGGCGATCGCGCTGCCGCTCATGCCCGAGAAGATCACGCTCGCGAGGACGTTGACGTGCGCGAGCCCCCCGCGGAACCGCCCCATGAGCGCGTGCGCCAGGCCGTAGATGCGCTCGCTCAAGGTCCCGGCGTTCATCACGTTCGCGGCGAAGATGAACATCGGCACGGCGATCAGCACGAAGCTGCCGAAGAGGTTGTTCATGATCTGCTCGGCGGCGAGACCCATGTCGCTGCCGGTCGCCGCAAGGTACGCGATTCCGCCGGCGATCATCGCGAGGCCCACCGGGCCGCGCAGCAGCGCGATCCCCACGAACGCCGCGATCATCAGGAGAAAGGCGCCGCTCACGTTTCGCCGGGCTCGTTCGTGTGGTCGGGACGCGCGATCGCGGCGAGGCAGCGCAGGACGATCATCACCGCGGCAGCGAGGAAGACCGCATAGACGATCCCGAAAGGCAGCTCGAGCACCGGCGTGCGCTCGCGCATCATGAAACGCAGGTAATCGGCGGTGCCGGGCAGCGCCCACAGGAAACACAGGGCGAGCGCCGCGAGCCCGAGCGCGTACAGCACGCGCCGCAGCGGAGGCGCGAAGCGCGGCACCAGAAAATCGACCGCGACATGGGCGGCGAGCGGCACGGAGAACGCCGTTCCCCAGAAGATCACCCAGACGTAGGCGATCGTCGCCAGCTCCTCGGTCCAGGCGGCGGGCGCGCCGAAGACGAAACGGCGAACGACCTGCCACACGAGCGCGAAGAACATCACGCCGAAGATCAGGGCGCCGACGACGTCGGCGGCTCGTCCGAGCCGCGCGTGCAACCCCCTACTTGACTGCGTTGATGCGCTCAAGCAGGCCCCGCGGCCACTTCTGCGCGTACTCGGACTTCAGGTAGGCGGCCTGCACCGTCGTCCTGAACGCGCCCACGTCGGGCGTCGTGACGGCGATGCCCTGCGAGCGGAAGAACTCGATCAGCTCTTTCTCCTCGCGCTGGCGGTTGTCGTCGTTGAATTTCGCCGCCTTGGCCGCGGCCGCCTTCACGGCGGCTTGGTCCGCGCTCGGGAGCGATCGCCAGGTCTTCTCGGCGAGGGAGAGCTCTAGAGAGTCGACCAGATGTCCGGTCAGCACGATCTGCCGCGTCACTTCGTAGAACTTGGCCGACTTGAGCGTCGGCAGCGGGTTGTCCTGGCCGTCGATGGTGCCCGTTTTCAGGCCGAGATAGACCTCGGTGAAGGCGAGCGGCGTCGCGCTCGCGCCGAGCGCCTCGCCGAGGAAGAGCCATTCCTTCGAGCCCGGCATGCGCAGCTTCACGCCGGCGAGATCGGCGGGCGTCTTCACCGCCTTAGGCTCGCGCAAGCCGAGCTGCCGCGTGCCCAGGTACACCGCCTGCAGCAGCTCGATCCCCATCGTCTCCGCGACCCTTCGACGAACCTCGTCGCCGATCGGCCCGCCGTAGACTTTGCGGAGATGCTCCGGGTCGCGGATCAGGTAGCCGGCGGTGAAGATCGAGTACTCGGGGAGCTGCCGCGCGATGTCCTGCATCGACAGGAGCGCCATCTCGAGGTTGCCGCGCTGCATGGCGACGACCTCGGCGCCCTGCCTGAACAAGGTCCCCGAGTGATGCACCTGCACCTCGAAGCGGCGCGGCGCCGCCTTCTCGAGCTCGTCCTTGAAGACGTACAGCATCTTGACGTGCCAGTCGTCCGGCACCGCGGGCGTCGAGATGCGCAGCACGGTCTGCGCCAGTGCGGGCGCTGCGAGCGCAGCGAACAGGCCCAAGGCGAGGAAAAATTGCGTTCCGATCTTCGACAGGCGCGCCATGGCCGCGATCCTAGCATCGAATCGGCGGACGTGGCCTTGTACCGCGGACGCAGGCCGCCCCTGCAGTTAGAATGCCGAATCGACCTTCGAGCACACCGCATCGCGCCATGACCGTCAGGAAAATCCTCATCGTCGACGACTCCGCCACCAACCGCCACGGGCTGAGCGAGATGCTCGCCAGGCACGGCTACAAGTGCAGCGTGGCCGCAAGCGGCAAGGAGGCGATCGAGAAAGCCAAGGCGGAAAGGCCCGACATGATCCTGATGGACGTGGTCATGCCCGACATGGACGGCTACCAGGCGACGCGCATCATCACCCGGGACGAGGAAACCAAGAACATTCCCGTGATCCTGTGCACGAGCAAGAACCTCGAGACCGACCGCATCTGGGGCGTGCGCCAGGGCGCCAGAGATTACATATCGAAGCCCGTGGACGAGAAGGAACTCCTCTCCAAGATCACGTCGCTGCGCTAGGCATGAAAATAGGCCTTCTCGGGAGCAAGGACTTCCTCGCGGGGCTGGTGTTCGTCCTGATCGGCGTTCTCGCCGTCGCCGTCGGCCGCGACTATCCGGTGGGAACGGCCATGCGCATGGGCCCGGGGTATTTCCCCACGGTCCTCGGCGGCATCCTCGTCCTGCTCGGCGCCTGGGTGATGGCGCGCGGATTGCGCTCGGGCGAAAGGGTGCAGGGAGATTGGGGCTGGAAGCCGCTCGCCTTCATCGCCCTCGCCTTCGTGCTGTTCGGTCTTCTGATGCCGAGGTTCGGGCTCGTGCCGGCGCTCGCCGCGGCGGTCCTCGCGAGCGCCTTGGGCGGGCGCGAGTTCCGTTCGAAGGAAGCACTCGTCCTCGCCTTGGTGATGAGCGTCCTGACCGCCATGCTGCTCCTCTACGTGCTCAAGATGCCTTATCCGCTGATCGCGGGCTGGTGAAATTCCCGTGGATATCCTGGGCAACCTCGCATTCGGTTTCAGCGTCGCCTTTTCGCTGCAGAACCTCGCGTATTGCTTCGGGGGCGTGCTGCTCGGCACTCTGATCGGCGTTCTCCCGGGAATCGGACCGCTGGTCGCGATCGGGATGCTGTTCCCGCTGACCTTCACGCTTCCGCCCGTCGCCGCGCTGATCATGCTCGCCGGGATCTATTACGGCGCGCAGTACGGGGGCTCGACCACGTCGATCCTGGTCAATCTGCCGGGGGAGACGGCTTCGGCGGTGACCTGCCTCGACGGCTACCAGATGGCGCGCCAGGGGCGCGCGGGACCCGCGCTCGCGGTGGCGGCGATCGCGTCCTTCTTCGCGGGCTGCGTGGGGACGCTCCTCATCGCGCTCGCCGGGCCGCCGCTCGCCGAATGGGCGCTACTGTTCGGCGCGGCCGAGTACTTCTCGCTGATGCTGATGGCGCTGATGGCCTCTGCGGTCCTCGCCTCGGGCGACATCGTGAAGGGCATCTGCATGGTGGTCGTGGGACTGCTCCTGGGCCTGGTGGGCGCCGACGTGAATTCGGGAACGCCGCGGTATACCTTCGGCGTTCTGGAGCTGTTCGACGGAATCGGCTTCACCGTGATCGTGGTGGGGCTGTTCGCCGTGACCGAAGTAGTCAGCAACCTCGAGTCGAAGGACCTGCGGGAGGTGTTCACCCGCAAGATCGTCGGCCTGATGCCCACGAAGAAGGACATCAAGGACTCGTCCTGGCCGGCGGTGCGCGGCACGGCGATCGGCTCGGTGTTCGGAGTGCTGCCGGGCACGGGGCCGGCGCTTTCGTCGTTCGTGAGCTACATGGTCGAAAAAAAGATCGCGAAAGACCCCTCGCGCTTCGGCAAGGGCGCGATCGAGGGCGTGGCGGCGCCGGAGGCGGCGAACAATGCTGCCGCGCAGGCCAATTTCATTCCCATGCTCACGCTCGGAATTCCCTCGAGCGCCGTCATGGCGCTGATGATGGGTGCGATGATGATCCAGGGCATCACGCCGGGCCCGCAGGTGATGACCCAGAACCCGGATCTCTTCTGGGGCCTCATCGCCAGCATGTGGATCGGCAACCTGCTGCTCGTCGTCCTCAACCTGCCGTTGGTGGGAATCTGGGTGAGCCTGCTGCGCGTGCCGTACCGGTGGCTGTTTCCCTCGATCATCATGTTCTGCTGCATCGGCAACTACAGCGTGAACAACAGCCCGGTCGATGTCTATCTCTGCGCGCTCGTGGGCGTGCTCGGCTACGTCCTGGTGAAGCTCGAGTGCGAGCCGGCCCCGTTGATCCTCGGCTATGTCCTCGGCCCGCTGATGGAGGAGTACCTGCGGCGCGCGATGCTGCTCTCGCGCGGCGACCCGAGCGTGTTCTTCACGCGCCCCTTGAGCCTCGCGTTCGTGATCGGGACGGTACTGATTCTCGCCGTCATGGTCGCCCCGGCGGCGCGCAGGAAGAGCGAGGGCGGCTGACCGGGCCCGCCTGTCCTATTCGACAGGTAGGCAAGAAAAGATATTTTGTGGATGAAATTGCCGCCGGGATCGTATCGTCGCTGTTGGTATCGGCTGCGTTGGCGGCGGCTCCGGAGACCTCGCGGGCCGCCGAGGTGCGCCCGGTTCTCGTCGGAGGCTACGACACCGGAGGGGCCAAGATAGCGGAGGTGCCGTTTACCAGCGGCGCAACGGATTCGATCACCGCCAACGAAGGCCTCTACGTCGGCGCCGGCGTCTCCGTCCTCAACGATGACAGGAACATCGAATTCCTCGGAGCGGTGAACGTCAAGTACGTGGGGATCCACGCGAGCAACGGCAATGTCGAGTGGACGCGGGTTCCCGTCGACGCGCTGGTGTTCTACCGCATGGAGAGTTTTCGTATAGGCGCCGGCGTGACCTACGTGATCAGCCCCAGGCTGACGGGCAGCGGGTTGGCTTCGAACATCAACGCAAGCCCGGACAACGCGCTCGGAGGGCTGGTGCAGGCGGACTACCTCCTGGGCAAGGTGGCCCTTGGCCTGCGCTACACCTTTCTCGAATACAAGACCGGCGGCAGCACCAGCAAGAGCGACGGCGTGGGCATCTCGTTCGGGTTTACCTTCTGACTCGTTCCATTCGTCTCGATCAGACCTTCCTCGTGCGCTCCCGAGCGATGCTGATCGGCGGGATCCAGGGCTTGTCGGCCCAGGCGACGCCCACGCGCGCCACCTGCGCGTCGATCAGGTAGGGCTTCCCTTCCACCGTCGCTTTGCGTGCGCGCCCGAGCGCCGCGCGCAGCTGCTCGGGCGACTCGGCGATCTCGCCTTCGACGCCGAAGCCCTTGGCGATCTGCGCCATGTTCATGTCCGGGCTGCCGAGGTAGTCGTGCACGAACTGGCGCTTCTGCACCATCTTGCCCCCGGCGGTCTTCTCGATCACGCGGCTGTGGGGGCCGCCGTAGGCGTGGTTGTTGTAGACGACGACGATCACGGGGAGCTCGAG
>JBGQKK010000080.1:0-11112 GCA_041499545.1 Gammaproteobacteria bacterium
ATAACCGCCGCTTCCTGCAGGACTACCTGCCGCGGGAGCTCATCCGCGCAACGCGCGAGCGCGCACCGCTCGCGGTGATCATGATCGATCTTGACCGTTTCAAGCGGGTCAACGACAGCGCCGGCCACCAGGCCGGCGACCGCGTGCTCGTGGAGGTGGCCGGGCTCCTGAAACGCCACATTCGAGGCAGCGACATCGCCTGCCGCTACGGCGGCGAGGAGTTCGCGCTGGTGCTTCCCAGGACGACCCTGGAGAGCGCGCTCCGCAGGAGCGAGGAGATCCGTTCGGCCATCGCGGACGAGCCGGACCGGCTTCGCGGAGTCACCGCCTCGCTCGGGGTCGCCCTCTGTCCGCCCCATGCCATGGACGCGGAGGCGCTCCTGCGCGCCGCCGACCGCGCCCTCTACGAGGCCAAGAGAGCGGGGCGCAACCAAGTCAGGGTGTTTGCCGGCCGAAACGGCCGGCCGCATCACCGCTAGGGCCCCCGCCTGCGGGGGAGGTGCACAAGCGGCCCCGGCCGTGCCAGAATTCCCCCTTGCGCATGTCATACGGGGGGACGTCATGACTGACTCGCACGCCTTATCCCAAGGCATCGGCCCGCTCGCCAATCTCGGTGAGAACGCGCTGAAAGAGCTCGCGCCTCACGGCGTCGCGCGCTCATTTCCCAAGAACGCGGTGATCATCAACGAAGGCGACGAGACCGACTCGCTTTACGTCCTGCTCTCCGGACGCATCAAGGTGTTCGTGAGCGACGAGGACGGCAAGGAAGTGGTGCTGAGCACCGCCCGCGCGGGCAACTACTTCGGCGAGATGGTGCTCGACGGAAATCCGCGGTCCGCCTCGGTGATGACCATGGAGCCGTCCCGCTGCTTCATGATTCCGATGGGCGACCTCGAGGGATTGCTCAGGGGCAACTCCACGTTCGCGATCCACCTGATCCACCAGTTGATCGCCAAGACGCGCAGCCTCGTCAAGCAGGTGCGCGACCTGGCGCTGAAGGACGTCTACGGCCGCTTCGCCAAGTTCGTTGACGAGAGCGCGGTCGAGCATAACGGCGAGCGCGTGGTGCCCGAGCGCCTCACCCAGCAGGACATCGCGGAGCGGATCGGCGGCTCGCGCGAGATGGTGAACCGCATCCTCAGGGATCTCACCGCGGGCGGCTACATCTCGGTGGACGCGAAGCACATCAAGGTCCACAAGCGCCTGCCCGCGCACTGGTAGGCGCGGCCTCCCCAGTCTCGCCCCGGGCCGGTCCGGGGTGCCCCGAAACGTGCCTTTGGCACAAAGCCCCCGTGACCTGCTGCACGGGGCGGCCGGGATTGTGGCTTCCGGCACAGAACCGCAGTGCCTTGCGACGGTGAAGGCCGGCGCGCGGAGTCCTAAAGTGGTCTCCATCGGGAGGCGATTTCCGCCGGCCCTGAAAAAAGAGGAGACCCAACATGATGAACCGCGCAAACCACGAGTCCGGATCCTTCAACATGGCCGCGCTGGCCCTTCTTGCGATCGCGATCTGCGCCGTCGCGCTGATACTGATGCCGGCGCACGCGAACACCGATGCGCCTGCCACGGCCTACAGCGCCGCGACCGACTATCTCCCGGCCCAGATCGCCAACCGGGCCACGGAAGTCGAGCCGATGCCCGAGATGTACTACTAAGGCCGCGCAAGCCACGGAGACCGAATCATGGACATCGACACCTTGATCCACATCGTGGTCGTCGCATTCCTCGCCTGGGGCGGGATGCTCTCCCTGCAGTGCCTTATCCGGGCCGAGGGCGTCGGGTTCCCGGGCCGCGGACCGAAGCAGGCCTAAGGAAACGACTTATCGCAGGTGCGTCGGGCGCCGAGTGAGGCGGGAAGGGGCTCCTCGGCGCCCCTTTTTTTTGTCGTTGCGCCCGGCGCGTATCATGCGGCGATGAGTGCCATCGTCTCTGCGGGCGACGCGAGCATCGAGGTGATCGCCGAGGGCGAAGGAGCGCTGGTCGTCGTCCTGCCTTCGCGCGGCCGCGGCGTGGAGGATTACGACGAGGTCGCGCGGGCGATTGCGGGCGTCGGATACCGGGTACTGCGCCCGCAGCCGCGCGGCATCGGTCGAAGCACGGGGCCCATGCAGGGGCTCACGCTCCACGACCTTGCGCGGGACGTCGCAGCGGTGATCGAGAATGACGTGAGCGAACATGCGGCCGGGCCGGCGATCGTCGTCGGGCACGCTTTCGGAAACTGGGTGGCGCGGATGACCGCGGCCGATCATCCGCGCCTCGTTCGCGGCGTGGCGGTCCTCGCGGCGGCGGCGAAGAAGTATCCTCGAGCGCTCGCCGACGCCGTGACGAAGTGCGCCGACCTGTCGCTTCCCGCGGCCGAGCGGCTGAAATACCTGCAGCTCGCGTTCTTTGCGCCGGGCCACGACGCGAGCGCGTGGCTCGAGGGCTTCCACCCGGAGGTGAACGCGAGCCAGCGCGCCGCGGGGCTCGCCACGCCTCAGCAAGCGTGGTGGGACGCGGGACGCGCGCCGCTCCTCGACATGCAGGCCGCGCACGACGCCTTCAGGCCGCGCGAAACGGAGAACGAGCTGCGCGAAGAGCTCGGTGCGCGCGTCAGCGTTGCGGTGATACCCGACGCGGGCCATGCGCTTGTTCCCGAGCAGCCGCAGGCGGTGGTCGCGGCGCTGCTTCAGTGGATGCGGAGGCTTCCCGGCCGGCCCTGACCCTCCCGCGGGACGCGCCGGAAGGGTGCGGCGCCGCGCCGCATAGTTGCGCGACTGCGGCCGGTGCAGCAATATGGCGAGTCTCGCTCAGACGCCCGCAATATGTTGCGAAATGCCTTCAAGAAGGACACGGCGCCCGTCCGCCCTGCGACGAGCCCGCCGCCTTTGCCGTTGGTGACCGAAGCCGAATTGCAGGGCTGGCGGGAAAAGATACTTGCAGCCGGCGCGGACGACGGGGCGCTGCTGCAACTGGCGCGTGAGGCGCCCGGCGTCGACTTGAAGCTCGCCGCGATCGCAGCCCTGACGCAGGAAGGCGCGCTCAGACAGGCGGAGCGCGACTTCCGCGATCAGGACAAGCGCCTGCATCGCGCCGCCAAATCGCGCTGGCAGGCGGCCGTCGCCAGGCGCGAGGCCGCCGCCGAAGCGCGGGTCCTAATCGCGGATGCGCGCGCTCTGATCGAGGAGAAGAGGATCCCCGCCAATCGAATGGCGGACCTGGATCGCGCCTGGGCCGCGTTGAACGCCGACTTGCTCGATCAAACGCTCGTCGCCGAATTCACGGGCGCGCGCGGGCAACTCGCCGCCTGCGTGCGCGAGCGCGGCGAGGCGGAACGCTCGACCGCGCGCTGGCTGGCCGGCGTCGACGGCGCGATACGCGCCCTGACCGCGAGTCTCGCGGAAGCGGCGCAAAGCGGGACGACCGCCGCCCCGGGCTCGCCGATCCTGTCGGGCGCGCCGGCGGCCCTGGCGGCGGCCCTCGCGCAATTCCTGGACAGCGTTCCCGGCTCGGGCGAGGCGGCCGTCGACGCGCGCTGCATCGAAAAGGTCGATGCCGCCAATCGCGCCCTGGCGCTCGCCTCCGCCGTGATGCAGCGCGCCGAGTTTCTGGAGTCTCTGCCTTCTGCGGGCGCCACGGATGAAGCGCTCGAAAAGGAGAAGATCGAGCGATGGCGCGACTTTCCGGGGATTTCCGACGAGGGTCTGCGGACCTTGCTCGCGCTTCGCTTTGCCGGCTGGCGCGATGCGTGCAGCCGGGAACGGCAGCGCGACCGCGATTCGCGGCGGGCGCACGAGCGCGAGCTGAGCGCCGAGCAGAAGAAGCGGCGTCTGGGCGTCGTCCAGCGCCACGTCGAGGCGGCGGAAGCGGCGCACGCCGCGGGACGGGTGGCGGAGCTGACGCGCGGGATGGCGGCGATCGACGGCGCGCTCGAAGCCGGCCCGGTGAATGCCGACCTCGCCAAGCGCATCGAGTCCCTCCGCCAGGAGCAGCTGCGTTTGCGCGACTGGCAGCGTTGGAGCGGCGGACAACGGCGCGAGCAGCTGGTCGCCGAGGCGCAAACTCTCGCCAAGAGGGCCGGCGAAAAAATCCCGCTCAAGGCGCATGCCGACGCCATCGACGGACTGCGCGAGCGCTGGAAGGAGCTGGACAAGCTCGGCGGCGCGACCAGCAAGACCTTGTGGCTCGCCTTCGACGGGGCCTTGAAGGCGGCCTATCTCCCCGTAGCCGCGCATCTGGACAAGCTCAGAATCGCGCGCGAGGAGAATCTGGCCGCACGCGGCCGGATCATCGACGGGCTGGCCCAGTCGCGCGAGAGATTCTTCCCCGCCGCCCAGCAAGGGGGAGACGCACCGCCTTCGGCCGCTGGCGGGCAGGCCGAATGGCGCGCGATCGACCGCGCCGTCGAGGACGCGAAGATCGCCTGGCGGAAGCTGGGGCCGGTGGAGCATACCGTTCCCCGAAAAGCTCAAGAGGGCGAGCACTCGGTCAGCGCGCGCTACGCGGCAGCCCTGCTGGCCCTGGAGGGCCCGCTGACCCAGGTGCGCCGCGAGGCGGCCGCGCAGCGTGAACGGCTCGTCGCCGCCGCGAAGGAACTCGGCGGGCCGCAGCCGCTCGCGCGCGACGCGATCGACAAGGTGCGCGCGCTGCAAGCGCAATGGCGCGATCAAGCCAGGGCGCTGCCCCTGCCGCGACGCGAGGAGAACAGGCTGTGGGGCGAGTTCAAGGAAGCGACCGACGCGGTATTCGTCCGGCGCGATACTGCACGCGCCGCGCGCAAGACCGAGGCCGACGGAGCGGTCAAGGCACGCGAAGCGATCATCGACGGCCTGCTCGCGCTTTCCGCGGCGAACTCCAAGCGCGGCGCGCCGGAGATCAAGGCCGCGCTCGCGAGCGCCGAGACCGCCTGGCGCGCCTGCCCCGAAATTCCCCGACCGCAAGCCGCCGTGCTGGCCGCGCGTTACCGCGCCGCGCGCGAGGCGGCGACGAAACGGCTGGGCAATATCGCCGGGCAAGCGGTACAGGCGCGCTTCGATGCGCTCGTCGCGGCCGTGGCACTCTGCCTCGAGCGCGAAGCCGCGGTCGAGGCCGCGCCCGATCTGGAGGCGCGCTGGGGCGCCCTCGAAGGTCTGCCCGACGCCTGGAAGCGCGCGATGGAGGCGCGTTTCCGGGGCGTTCCCGTTCCCAAGGCCGATCCGCGCGACGCGGCCCTGCCGGACAGCTTGCTGAATCTCGAGGTAGCCTGCGGCATCGACTCGCCGAGCCAGTTCCTGGCCGCGCGGCAGCAACTGAAAATACGCACGCTGAAGGACACGCTCGAAGGTCGCCGGGCCCGCGCGAGCGGGCCGGCGGATGTCGAGCGCTGGCTGCTCGAGGCCGCCGCCACGCCCTGCCCCGACGAGCTGTCGCGCGGGCGCTTGGACAGAATCATCGCCGCGGTGCGGGCTCGCCCGTGAGAATCGCCCGCCGCCGGCGTGCGCGCGGCGGCGGGATGACGCTCAGGACTTTCCCGGCGGGTGCGCGAGCCCGAGCACCGCGCGCAGGCTCTTCATCAGGACCTCGTGCTCGAAGGGCTTGGTGATGTAGCCGGTGGCGCCGCCCGACAGGCCGCGCAGGATGTCCCCGCGGTTCGCTTGCGCGGTGAGCATGATCACCGGGATCGCGCTCAGCGCGGGGTGATTACGGATTCCCGCGAGGACGGCGAAGCCGTCGGTGCCGGGCAGGTTGACGTCGAGCAGGATGGCGTCGGGCAAGGCCGGATTTCTCAGCGCCGCCACGATTTCCTCGCGGCTGCTTGCGACCCGCACTTCGTAACCCTCGAGCTTGAGCAGCATCTTCACGGCGGTGATGAACGGCGCGTTGTCTTCGACCAGCAGCACCGAGTACTTCGAGCCGTTGTTCGGCGCCTTCTTGGCGGGCGCCTGCTGCGCAACGCTTATGTAGTAGCCGCTGCGGTCTAGCGACTGCTCGCCTCTTTCCGCTTCCTCGCGGAATTTCGCCGAGACGCTCTCGGGCATCGCGTCGACCGGCACCTCGAAGAAGGAAGCCGCGTCGTCCTCCGCCCGCTTACCCGGCCGGACGATGTCCACGAGCTTGTCGCGTAGGAGGGCCTCCACCGCCTCGCCGATCTCGCCGGGCCGCGCCCCCTGCACCCGCTTGACGATCGCGGCGATGGGCGATTTCCCGTCGAACATCACCAGCAGCCTGAGCGCCATGGCCGAGAGCTTCGTCGAGCCCGCCTTGAGCTCCACCTTGCCCTTTTCGGTCGGCGCGAAGATCGTCAGGTTGTCGGTGTCTTCGAGGTTCATCGCTTCTCCCGGGCCGCTCGATACCGGCCCGACCGCGTATCATACGACTCCACCAAGCCGGCGAGCTTGCGTCAGTCAAACGCAAGCATGGCCGCTTCCCCTTCTCTCAGACGCTCATGCCTACCTACGTCCTCGTCCACGGCGCCTGGCACGGCGGGTGGAAATGGCGCTTCGTGGCGCCGATGCTGCGGCGCGCCGGGCACGAAGTGTTCACGCCCACGCTCACCGGCCTGGGCGAGCGCGCGCACCTCGGCCGGCCCGGGATCGACCTCGACCTGCACGTGCAGGACGTGGTCGCGGTGTTCGAAATGGAAGACCTGCGCGACGTGGTGCTCGTCGGCCACAGCTACGGCGGCATGGTGGTGACCGGCGTCGCCGAGCGCTGCGCGGAGCGCATCCGCCGCCTCGTCTACCTCGACGCCTTCGTTCCCGAGAACGGCAAGTGCCTGCTCGACTACGTCGAGCGCGCGGTGCCCGAGCGCGCGGTACGCTTCCGTGAAGAGGGCGGGCGGGAGGGCTCGGTCGCGCCGCCGCCCTTGTCGCTGTGGGGCATCGTCAAACCCGATCATGTCGCCTTTGCCAGACAGCGCGAGACACCGCAGCCTTTCAACACGTTCACCCAGCCGATCCGGCTGGTGAACTCGTCAGCGGCGGCGCTGCCCAAGACGTTCATCTACTGCTCGTCGCCCTCGACCGGAAGCTTCGAGCAGTTCGCGGCAAAATACCGCAGCGATCCGAAATGGCGCTTCCACGAGCTCAGGACCGGACACGACGCCATGATCCTCGTGCCCGAAGAGGTCGCGGCGATACTGCTGCAAATGGAATAATCGCCCGTCCATCGCGGTCTATCACTCTGGATTGAATGCGGACGGACCACGGCACATGCCACGCGACGACATCGACTCCTGGGGCGCACCCGCCAAGCTGTTCCATTGGGTGATGGCGGCGCTCATCTTCTCGCAGATCGCGCTCGGCCTCGCCGCGGTGGGCTGGCGCATCTCGCCGACGAAGCTGAATCTTTTCGTCTGGCACAAGTCGACCGGCATGCTGATTCTCGCGCTGCTTACGCTGCGGGTGCTGTGGCGCCTTTCGCATCGCGCGCCGGCGTTGCCTGGGGAGATGCCTCTCTGGGAGCGCGTCGGGGCGCACCTCTCCCATTTCCTGCTGTACGCGCTGATGATCGCCTTGCCCCTCACCGGCTGGGTCATCAGTTCGGCGAGCAACGTGCCGTTCAGGATCTTCTGGACGATCCCGCTGCCCGCGATCACCGCGCCCGACAAGGCGATCACCGATCTGTTCGCGACGATCCACGGGTGGCTGGTCACGCTGCTCGCGCTGATCCTGGTCGCGCACATCGGCGCGGCCTTGCGGCATCACTATGTCAAGCGCGACTCGGTGCTCACGCGCATGCTTCCATGGAAGACATCATGAAGAAGGTCGCTTTTCTCGTTCTCGGGATGCTGCTCGCGCCTCCCGTGCTCGCTGCGGACTGGAAAATGGATCCGTCGGGCAGCAAGCTCGAGTTCATCGCCAGCTTCGAGAAGAACCCGGCGCCGGGCGTGTTCAAGGAGTTCGACACGCGCCTGCGCTTCGAGCCGGGCAAGCCCGCCGGCGGCAGCCTCGATGTCACCGTAAAGGTGACGAGCGCCGACATGAGCATCCCCGACGTGAACAAGGAGATCCGCAACAAGGACTGGTTCGACTACGCCGGCTTTCCGCAGGCCGAGTTCCATTCGACCGACCTTCGCCGCGACGGCAAGGGCTACGTGGCGCGGGGCACGCTTTCCCTTAAGGGAATGAAGCAGGCTGTCGAGGTGCCGTTCGGCTGGGCGGCGTCGGGCGACGGCGCGACCATGGAAGGCGAGCTCACGCTGAAGCGAGGCGATTTCGGCATCGGCCTGGGTGAATGGAAGGCGACCGACGTCATCGGCGCCGACGTGAAGGTGAAGTTCAAGGTGAAGCTGAAGAAGGGCTGAAATGCACACTCGTCGCTTCGCTCTTGCAGCGGCCGCCCTCGCGTTGCTGATCGTCGGCTGCGCGGAGCTGCTGCGCATCGAGGCGCCTTCCGCTCCTCCGACCGAATTCCCCGAAGCGTACTACCTCCAGGTCCAGAAGCAGGGCAAGCCGGTGTATCGGGTCGATCCCACCGAGTCCCTCATCGTCATCGAGGTGCGCCGCGGCGGCTCGCTCGCACGCCTGGGGCACGACCACGTGATCGCGAGCCACGAGCTCACCGGCTACGTCGCGCCGGGCGAAGGCCGCGCGGATCTATATGTGGCGCTCGCGCGTCTGGTGGTCGACGAGCCGGCGCTGCGCAAGGAGGCGGGCTTCGACACCCAGCCCACCGAGTCCGACATCGAGGGGACGCGCTCCAACATGCTGAACCACGTGCTCGAGGCCGAGCGGTTCCCCTTCGCGCTCATCGGCGTCGCCGGCGCGGACGCGACACAGAAGAAGACAACGCTCGCCGTGACGATCACGCTGCACGGCCAGACGCGCACCCTGCAGGTTCCTGCTGATATCGAGGCAAACGCGGGGAGCATCGGCGTGTCGGGGCGCCTCGCGTTCAAGCAGACCGATTTCGGCATCACACCCTATTCGCTGCTCGGCGGCGCGATCGCGGTGAAGGACGATCTGGCGCTGCGTTTCCTCATTCGCGCGCGGCGCATGGCGAACTAGGCGCGGGCATGTCCGCGACCTGGGCCGATTCCTTCCCCGGCAATTTCCAGTGGTCGAACGCGACCCTGGTGTGCAAAGGCATGGCGCCCTACGGCGCGGTGGCGCTCGAGGAGATCGAGCGAATCTGCGAGCGCCTCGCGACGCGGGGACCGCAGGACCCCGAGGCGTGGTGGCAGGAGTGGTGCGCCGAAGGCGACAGAAACGGGAAGCTCGCCGACGCCGCGGCAAGCGAAGGCCGCAATGCGAGTGCAGGGAATCATTACCTGCGTGCGGGCAACTATTATTACACCGGCGAGCGCTTCGTGCCGCCCGGGGAGAAGAAGCTCGGCGTCTACAGGAAGGCGCTGCGGTGCTATCAGGAGGGCCTGAAGCGGCGATATCCTGAGATCGAATTCTGCGAGGTGCCGTACGAGGGCAAGACGCTGCCCGCGTACTTCATGAAGTCGCGGGCGGGAGGACGGTCTCCCACCGTCGTCCTGTTCGACGGCATGGACAACTGCAAGGAGATGAGCGTGCTGTTCGCGGGCCTTGAGTTCGCGAGGCGCGGATTCAACACGCTCGCGATCGACGGGCCGGGGCAGGGCGAGGCGCTGCGTCTGCGGAACATCTACGCGCGCCACGACTACGAGGCGCCGGGCAGCGCCGCCTACGAGTTCGTCGCGAGGCGTCCGGACGTCGACCCGAAGAGGGTCGTCGTCATGGGCTACAGCTTCGGCGGCTATTACGCGCCGCGCATCGCCGCCTTCGAGCGCCGCTACGCCGCCTGCGTGTGCCTGGGCGCGTTGCACTGGGACCTGCACGCCTGGCAATCGAGGATCAAGGAGCAGCTCGCGGCCGACCCCAAGAAAAGCGCGCAGTCGAACTTCCAGTTCCAGTGGATCCTGGGTCTGTCCGACTCGGACGCGGCCCTGGAGCGCGCGAAGCTCTTTTCGCTCGCGGGCGTCGCCGAGAAAATCGCCTGCCCCGTGCTCATCACGCACGGCCAGAACGACCGTGTCGTGCCGGTCGAGGCCGCGCACCGGCTCTACGCGGCGCTCAGGACCTCGAAGAAGACCCTGAAGATCTTCGCGCCCGAGGAAGGCGGCGCCGAGCACTGCCAGGTCGACGACCGGCCGCTCGGGATCGCCTACATCGCCGATTGGATCGCCGCTACAGTATGAAGGTATAGCCGACGACGAGCGAGATTTCCTCCATCTGGTAGCGGAACGTTTCGTCTTGCCATGTCGGGCCGCCGACCGACATGTAGGCCTGCCAGTGGTTCGCAAACTTGTACTGCATGCTGAACAGGTAGG
The DNA here is from genome assembly GCA_041499545.1 of Gammaproteobacteria bacterium. Lineage (GTDB taxonomy): Bacteria > Pseudomonadota > Gammaproteobacteria > Burkholderiales > SG8-39 > VBDM01. The sequence continues at coordinate 10,259 of JBGQKK010000080.1, forward strand.
CGTTCTTCGAGACGCGGGTGTCGATCGAGGTCTTGGGGAGCCCGTTTGCCGGCCGGTTGTCGAGAGTCAGAATGATGTCGCCGGAGAACCGCCCGACCCACCTGCCGTAGCCGAGCGCGAATTTCATCGAGCTTCCGTCGCGGCCCTGGAGGCGGTAGTGCACGGCCGGCACGAGGTAGGAGTAGTAGCCGGACAGGCTGGTCCCTACGTTGTCGCGTGTGCCGGCCACCGTGGCCGAGGTGTCGGTCCGCCCGGGATCGGCGACGAACTGTTCGTTGAGGTTGACGTTCGCCGCGTACAGGTACGCCGAGACACCGAAGTTGCTCTTGCCGAACTGGAAGCTCGGAGTTTCGACGGTGATCGAGCCGAACAGCGATTTGGAAATGCTGTTGGACAGGTTTCCCTGTGCGCTGTCGGACTTGCGGTGCACGTCAACCCCGAGATGGCGCAAACCCGCCCCGGGCGTGATCTCGAAGCCGCGGATCCACCACCAGAAGTCGTCCTCTTCGGCCGCGGCCGGCGCCGCCGCGGCCACAAGCGACAAGAAAACCAGCGCCCGGAACTCCCGAAGTCCCGGGACCGGAGTCGACACGGCTCAGTTCCCGACCGCGAACCCCAGGATCGTCGGCTGCAGCTCGCGCCTGAGCGTCGCGTCGGCCTCGTCGAGCGTGCGCCGCTGCGCCGTGGCCTTCTGCGGACTCGAGGTCTTGATCTCCCAGCGCTTGTTCCCGCGCACCTTGCCGCTCGCCGCTTCGGTGAGCTGGACCTCGAGCGTTCCGCGCATCCAGTACCAGCCGTCGATCATGCCGAGATCGTCGAGCTGCAGCGAGCCGAAAAGCACGTAGGGCGCCGCG
>JBGQKK010000081.1:0-11083 GCA_041499545.1 Gammaproteobacteria bacterium
CGCTGGCTGGGTCCGCTTGCCGGGCTCGCGGCGGGTCTGGGCCTCGGCTGGCTGTTCGCGCAGGGAGGCTTCGGTTCCGCGATCGGCGCGATCCTCATGGTCCTGCTTGCGGGCGTCGCCGTACTCGCCCTGATGCGCTTCCTTTCCAGGAGGCGTGGCCAGGAATCCCGGCTGCAGTACGCCGGCCTGGGCGACGAGACCGTGCCCGCGCCGCCGCCTTCGCAGCTTCCCGGCGACGCGGGAGTCCGGCCCGACTACCGCAGCCAATTCGTAGCGAATATACCGGCGGGCTTCGACGTCGAGAGCTTCCTCAAGGAGGCCCGGCGCAATTTCGTGCGTATCCAGGACGCGAACGATCGCGGCGACCTCGTTCGCCTTCGCCAGGTGACCACGCAGGAGATGTTCGACGCGCTCCAGGGCGACGCGGGCGCGCGCCCCGGAGCTCAGCAGACCGACGTCGTGAAGCTCGACGCTACGCTTCTCGAGCTGGTCACGGAGCGCGACTTGCATTGGGCGAGCGTGCGCTTTTCGGGCTCGCTGCGCGAACAAGCGAGCACGCCGGCCGAACCCTTCGAGGAGATCTGGAACCTGTGCAAGCCGGTGAACGGCTCCTCGGGCTGGCTGCTCGCAGGGATACAGCAGACGCACTGATCCGCCGCCCGCCGGCCCGCCAGCACCCATGCTCGAGCGCGGCGCGATCGCCGGGTTGAACCACCTTCTTTCCCAGCAGGACTGGGCGGCGGAGCGCTTGCGGCCCTTCGCCGGGCAAAGCGTCGAAATCCAGTGCCCGCCGTTTCCGGATCTGCGCCTCACGATCCTGGAGAACGGCTTGCTCGAGCGGGCCCAGGGCGGCGCCACGAGCGCCCTCGTCGTCAGGCTCAAGCCCGGCGCCCTGCCGCTCATGCTGGCGCGCGACGAGGGCGCGCGCGGCCAGGTCGAGATCGTAGGGTCGGCCGATCTCGCGGGCGCCGTCGACGATCTCTTCCGCAGGCTCAAGTGGGACCTCGAGGAAGACCTCTCGACCGTGTTCGGGGACGTGGTCGCGCATCGTCTCGCCTCGGGCGGCAAGGCCGTTGCGGCGTGGCAGCGCGAAGCCCTGCTGCGCCTTGCGGAAAACCTCGCCGAATACTGGACCGAGGAGCGGCCGCTGCTCGTGCGGCCGCACGATGCGGAGAAATTCCGCCGCGACGCCGCCGCGCTGCAGGACGAGGTGGCGCGGCTCGAGAAACGCATCGAGCGCCTGGAATACCCCGGCAGAGGCTGACGCCGCGCCGTGGCGCGGCGCAATTCTGGTAGATTGGCCGCTTCCGAGCGCGCCCTCCCCTCACTTGTTCCGCCTCGCCAAGATCCTCTGGATAGCGCTTCGCTTCGGGCTGGACGAGTTCGCGCTCGATCCCGGCGGCCGGACCGCGCGCGCGATCAGCGCTCTGCTTTTTTTCCGCACCTTCTCCGAACCCCGCGCCGCGAGGTTGCGCCGTGCCCTGGAGGCGCTCGGGCCCATCTTCGTCAAGTTCGGCCAAGTGCTCTCGACGCGCCGCGACCTGCTGCCCGCCGACCTCGCCGACGAGCTCGCGAAGCTGCAGGACCAGGTGCCCCCGTTCGCGGGCGAGCTCGCCCTCGCCGAGGTCGAGCGCGCCTTCGGCAGGCCGATCGCGCAAGTTTTCGAAAAATTCGATCCCGTGCCGGTGGCGAGCGCCTCGGTCGCGCAGGTCCACCTGGCGGTGCTACCGGGCGGCGGCGAGGCGGCGGTCAAGATTCTCAGGCCCGGAATGCTGCCGGTGATCGGCGAGGACCTCGCGCTTCTGGACACCGTGGCGGGCCTTATCGAGCGCTTCTCCGACGGCAGGCGCCTGAAGCCGCGCGAAGTCGTGGCGGAGTTCGCGCGGCACCTGTTCGAGGAGCTCGACCTGATGCGCGAGGCGGCGCACGCGAGCCAGCTGCGGCGGAATTTTCTGGACTCGCCGCTGCTCGCCGTGCCTGAGGTGTATTGGAACTGGTGCACGGGCACCGTCATGACGATGCAGAGGATGCACGGCACGCCCGTCAGCCAAGTCGAGGAGTTGCGCCGCCAGGGCGTCGACATCCCCAGGCTCGCGCGCACCGGCGTCGAGATCTTCTTCACCCAGGTGTTCCGCGACGGCTTCTTTCACGCCGACATGCACCCGGGGAACATCCTGGTCACGCCCGAAGGCCGCTACGTCGCCCTCGACTTCGGCATCATGGGCACGCTCACCGAGGTGGACAAGCAGTACCTCGCGCAGAATTTCCTCGGCTTCTTCCAGCGCGACTACGCCCGCGTCGCGCGGGCGCACCTCGAAGCCGGCTGGGTGCCGGCCGACACCCGCGCCGACGAGTTCGAAGGCGCGATTCGCGCCGTGTGCGAGCCGTTCTTCGACAGGCCGCTCCGGGAAATCTCCTTCGGGCGGGCACTGGTGCGCCTGTTCCAGACCTCGCGCCGCTTCAACGTCGAGATCCAGCCGCAGCTGGTGATGCTCCAGAAGACGCTGCTCAACATCGAAGGGCTGGGGCGGCAGCTCGATCCCGATCTGGATCTGTGGACCACCGCCAAGCCGTTCCTCGAGAACTGGATGCGCGAGCAAGTCGGGTTCAAGGGACTGCTGCGCACGCTGCGCCGCGAAGCACCGCACTGGGCGACGATGCTGCCGCAGCTGCCGCGCCTGCTGCATCGGACCCTCGCCGGGGACCGCGTGGAGCGCATCGAGCAGATGCTGGGCGAGCTGCTCGCAGTCGAGCGCCGGCGCAACCGCTTGATGGCGATCGCGATCGCGGTCGCCGCGATCGCCCTAGTGTGGGCGCTGATCGGTAAGATGTAGCTCCATGGCGCTTCTCGAGATCAGGAAGGTGACGCGCCGTTTTGGGGCTCTCACCGCCGTCGACGACGTCAGCGTCGCGATCGAGGCCGGAGAGTTCTTCACGCTGCTCGGGCCTTCGGGCTGCGGCAAGACCACGCTCCTCAGAATGATCGCCGGCTTCGACCTGCCCGACGCCGGCGCCATCTTCCTCGACGGACGCGACCTGGTCGGCACGCCGCCGGAGCGGCGGCCGATCCACACGGTATTCCAGAGCTACGCGCTCTTTCCGCACATGACGGTGTCGCAAAACATCGCCTTTCCCCTCAAGATGGCAGGCAGGCCGCCCGAGGAGATCCGGGCGAAGGTCAAGGAGGCGCTCGGCCAGGTTCACCTCGAGGACAAGGGCGCTCACCTGCCGCACGAGCTCTCCGGCGGCCAGAAGCAGCGCGTCGCGCTCGCCCGCTCTCTCGTCAATCGGCCGCGGGTGCTGCTGCTCGACGAGCCGCTCGGCGCGCTCGATGCGAAGCTGCGCGAGGAGATGCAGATCGAGCTGATCTCGCTGCAGCGCGACGTGGGCGTCACCTTCGTGTTCGTCACGCACGCGCAGTCCGAGGCCCTGGCGCTGTCGCACCGCATCGCGGTGATGGACGAGGGCCGCGTCGTGCAGCTGGACGAACCCTCCAAGATTTACGGATTTCCGGTGAACCGCTTCGTCGCGGATTTCATCGGCAAGTGCAACATCCTCGAAGCTGGCGTCGTCGAGGCGTCGGCGTCGGGGCTCAGGCTCGAAGTGAAGGGTCTCGGCGAAGTGGCGGCGCCGGCGCGCGAAGGCGCGCGGGCGGGCGAGCGCGGCGTGCTCGCGCTCAGGCCGGAGCAGGTGCGCATCGGCGCGCCCGACTCGCCGCACGATCTGAAGAATCATTTCGCGGGCCGGGTGCACGACCTTCTCTATATCGGCGACGTCACCACCTACATCGTCGAGCTGCCCAACGGCACACGGGTCGAAGCGCTGCTGCCGAATTCGGCTCCGGGTCGGGCCACCTTCTTCGAGGTCGGCGACGCGGTGCGCGTGGCGTGGCGCCACGACTCGGGCACCTTCCTTCGTGATTGAAGAGGGCCTTTCCGCCATGCTAGGGGAGCACGAGGGGAGGGATCCCCTCGTAGCGTCATGATCAGGCTGCAAGCCCAGACCGTCACCCGCTGGCTCGTGACCGGGCCGCCGTTCCTGTTCCTGCTCGTCTTCTTCGCGCTGCCCTCGCTCATCATGGTGGTCGCCTCGTTCCGCTATCCGGGCGAGTTCGGCGGGCTCGCGCCGCTCGCCGCAACCCGTCCGGGCGAGGACGCGGGCCTCACCGCCGAGAACTACGGGATCTTCTTCGGCGACTGGATCTACCTGCAGATTCTCGTGAAATCATTCGGCGTCGCGCTGCTGACGACGCTCGTGTGCCTGGTGATGGCCTATCCGCTCGCGCTGCTGATCGCGCGCAGCCCCAGGCGCCACCGCGACTTCATGGTGCTCCTCGTGGTGCTGCCGTTCGCGAGCAACTTCCTGGTGCGCGTGTACGCCTGGATGATCATCCTGGGCGATCAGTCGATTTTCCTCAGGCCGGTCAACTACGTTCTCGCGCACGCCGGCATGGGGCCCCTGTCGCTGCTGTTCTCGGGGTTTGCCGTGATCGTCGGCATGGTCTACGTGCACCTGCCTTTCATGATCCTGCCGCTCTACACCAACCTCGAGAAGCACGATCCGGTGCTGCTCGACGCCGCTCAGGACCTGGGGGCGAACGCCTGGAGCCGCTTCTGGCGCGTGACCTTTCCGCTGTCGCTGCCCGGCGTTTTCTCCGGCGCGGCGCTGGTTTTCATCCCTGTGCTCGGCATGTTCGCGATCCCCGAAATCCTCGGCGGCAAGGACGACTGGATGGTCGGGAACATGATCAAGGAGGCGTTTCTCGGAACGCGCGACTGGCCCTTCGGCTCGATGCTCTCGATCATGCTCACGCTCGCGGTGCTCGCGGTGGCAGGTGCCACCGCGTGGCTGGCAAGGCAGGGGACCGCGCGTGCGTAGATCCTGGTGGCTGTGGGGCGCGTCCCTCGGCGCGTACGCCTTCCTATACGTCCCGCTCGCCATCGTGGTGCTGTTCTCGTTCAACGACTCGAAGCTAAACGCGGAATGGGTGGGCTTCACCTGGAGCTGGTACCGGGCTCTCTTCGCCGACGAGGCCATGCTCGGAGCAGCGCGCAACTCGCTCCTCATCGCCGTCACCGCGTCGATCGCCGCGACGGTCCTCGGCACCATGGCGGGCATCGCCATGCACCGCTACAAGCCACGCCTCATGCCCTTCATGGTGCTCACTCCCGTGGCGATGCCCGAGATCCTGCTCGGGGTCTCGCTGCTCGTTTTCTTCATCTCGGTGTTCGGCGAGCAGTCCCTGAGCCTGGGCACGGTCATCATCGCCCATGTCACCTTCTGCATCGGCTTCGTCGCCATCATCGTACGCGCGCGTCTCGCGGGCATGGACGAGTCGATTTTCGAGGCGGCGCGCGACCTCGGCGCCACGCCCTGGCAGACCTTCAGGCTGGTCACTCTGCCCCTCATCATGCCGGGCGTGATCGCCGGGGCGCTCATGAGCTTTACCCTCTCGATCGACGATTTCGTCATCACTTTCTTCACCACCGGCGCCGGCATCTCGACCCTGCCGCTGCAGATCTACACCATGATCAAGGTGGCGGTGACCCCGGAAGTGAACGCGGTCTCGACGCTCCTCATGGCGCTGACGCTCACCATGATCGTGATCGCCTCGCGCCTCGCGCCGGACACGCTGCGCGGACAAGGATGACGCGCGTGCGCGCGTGGTTCTGGGCTCCGATGCTCCTTGCGGCCTTGCCCGCCGCGGCAGCCGACGTGCTGCACCTGTACAACTGGAACAACTACATCACGCCGGAGACGGTCGCGCGCTTCGAGAAGTCCTGCGGCTGCAAGCTCGTGCAGGACTACTACGCCGACAACGAGGAAATGCTCGCCAAGCTCGCCGCCGGCGCCACCGGCTACGACATCCTGGTGCCGACCGGCAACGCGGTCGAGAATCTCATCCAGCAGCAAGCGCTGCGACCCATAGACAAGAGCCTGCTGCCCAATCTGAAGAACATCAAACCGGCGTTCATGGGCGAGTTCTTCGACCCGGGAAACCGCTACTCGGTCCCCTACGCGTACTCGGTGACGCTGATCGGCTACAACGTCGAGAGAATGAAGGAGCGCGGCATCCCGACCGACACCTGGGCTGCGATTTTCGAGCCGAAGTATCTGGAGCGCATCAAGGGCAAGGTCACCGTGCTCGACAGCCAGCGGGAGCTCATGTCCGCCGCGCTGAAATACCTCGGCTATTCGGTGAACGACGTCGAGGAGGCGCACTGGAGGCAGGCGCGCGACCTGATTCTGCGCGCCAAGCCCTACTGGGCGGCGTTCAACGCGGCTTCGTACATCAAGGAGCTCACCATCGGCAACATCTGGCTCGCGCACGGCTATTCGAACGACATGTTCACCGCCGCGCAGGACGCGAGAGCCGCAGGCCGGAAGTTCACGATCGGCTACTCGACGCCCAAGGAAGGCGCGGTGCTCGCGCTCGACAACATGGTGCTGCACCGCAGCGGCCCCCGCCCCGATCTCGCCCACCGCTTCATGAATTTCATGCTCGAGGGCCGCAATTCGGCCGAGCTGACCAACGCCATCGGCGCCGGCAGCCCCAACGGGGACGCGATGCAATATATCCATCCCGACATCGCCGGGAACAAGGCGGTGTTCCCCGACAGGGCCGCGCTCGCGCGCATGGAGATGCTGCACGATCTCGACCGCAGGCAGCGGCGCCTGCTCAACCGCATGTGGATCGAGATCAAGGTGCGCTGAGCGGGTCTCCGGCGGCGAACTCGGCTACAATTCGCGCGGCCGGATTTGCGGCCCACATTCCGAGGGGGACTCGATGTTCGCACGCCTGATGCCGCACGAAGGCCGGTTCTTCGACTACTTCTCCGAGCACGCCGAGCTGATCCTCCAGGGCGCGACCGAGCTCAAGGCGATGATGGACGATCTGGGCGAGAGCGAAGGCCGTGCCCGCAACATCAAGACGCTCGAGAACAAGGCCGACACCGTCACGCACAAGACGATCCAGCTGCTGCATCAGACCTTCGTCACCCCGATCGACCGCGACGAGATCCACCAGCTGATCACCCGCATGGACGACATCCTCGACCTGATGGAGGACGTATCCCAGAGCGTCTTCCTCTACGACATGCACAAGATTCCCGACGAGGCGAAGCGCCTCGCCGAGATCTGCGTCGCCTGCGCCGAAAAAGTGAGCGCCGCGGTGAAGCTCCTCGACAACATGGCGAACGCGGAGCAGATCATGAAGATCTGCGGCGAGATCGATCGCTTCGAAACCGACGCCGACAAGGTGCTGCGAGCGGCGATGGCCAAGCTCTTCCGCAGCGAGCCCGACACCCGCGAGCTGATCAAGCTGAAGGAGATCTACGAGCATCTCGAGACGGTCACGGACAAGTGCGAGGACGTGGCCAACATCATCGAGGGCATCGTCCTCGAGAATTCCTGATCCGCCGACGGGCATGTCGATCAGTTTCGAGGTCGTGCTGTTCCTGATTCTGGTCGCGCTCGTGTTCGACTTCTTCAACGGCTTTCACGACGCAGCCAACTCGATCGCGACCATCGTTTCGACCGGAGCGATGACCCCCCGCTGGGCGGTCGTCTGGGCGGCTTTCTTCAATTTCGTCGCGTTTCTGGTCTTCGGCGTGGCGGTCGCCTCGACCATCGGGAAAGGCATCATCGATCCGGCCATCGTCGATCACTACGTCGTTTTCGGCGCACTTTGCGGCGCCATCGCCTGGAATCTCATCACCTGGTATTACGGCATTCCCTCCAGCTCTTCCCACGCCCTGATCGGTGGTCTCGCCGGTGCGGCCATCGCCAAGGGCGGAACGAGCAAGTTGATCGCGAGCGGATTCCTGAAGACCGCTGCCGCCATCGTGGTCTCGCCGCTCGCGGGTTTCGTCCTCGCCATCGCCTTGATGATTGCGGTGTCGTGGATCTTTGCACGCTCCACGCCGCGCCGTGTCGACCGCTGGTTCCAGCGCCTGCAGTTCCTCTCCGCGGCGCTCTACAGTCTGGGCCACGGCGGCAACGACGCGCAGAAGACCATGGGCATCATCTGGATGCTGCTCATCGCTTCGGGCCTGACCTCCGCAAGCGAACCCCTGCCGTTCTGGGTGGTGCTCGCCTGCCAGGCGGCGATGGGCCTGGGGACGCTCTTCGGCGGCTGGCGCATCGTCAAGACCATGGGCATGCGCATCACCAAGCTCAAACCTGTGGGTGGGTTCTGCGCCTCGGCGAGCGGGGCGACCATGTTGTTTGTCGCCACCGGGTTCGGCATCCCGGTTTCAACGACGCACACGATCACCGGCTCGATCATCGGCGTAGGCTCGGCCCAGAAGTTCAACGCGGTTCGCTGGGGCGTGGCCGGCAACATCGTCTGGGCCTGGATCTTCACCATTCCCGGCTCGGCGTTCATCGCCGGCGTCGCCTGGCTGCTCGGAACTTCGTATCTGTAGGGACCGAGGGGCTGCGCGCGCCCGTGAGAGAATACGGCGGCATGACCCGTGAGCAGCCGTCCACACTCGCGCGTTATCTCTTCGTGGCGTACCTGCTGCTGGTCGTCTTTGCGAGCCTGCATCCTTTCTCCGGATGGCACGATCGCGGTCTCTCCGCGTTCGCGTTTCTGACGGCTTCCTTCAACCGCCCGGTCCCGGCGTTCGATCTCGTCGTCAACGTTCTGGGCTATATCCCGCTCGGCTTTCTCGCGGTGCTCGCGGCCTACCCCCGGCTGCGCGGCGTACCCGGATTCGTGTCCGGTCTCGCCTGCTCGATTCTCTTGACCTTCACGCTCGAGTCCCTGCAGCTGTACCTGCCCACGCGCACCTCGTCGAACCTGGACCTGCTCGCCAATACCGCGGGGGGCGCGCTCGGAGCGCTCGCAGCCGTCGCGGCGACGAAGCCCCTGATGGACGCCGGCGCCCTGCATCGCCTGCGCGGGGAGCTGTTCCTTCCCGGGCGGCAGACCGATCTCGGCCTAGTGCTGCTCGGACTGTGGCTGTTCTCGCAGCTCAATCCCGAGACGCTCCTGTTCGGCACCGGGGACCTGCGCGACCTGTTCAAGGAGCCCTCCGGCAAGCTCTACCCGGCCGAAGTGTTCCTGCGGGTCGAAGCCGGAGTCGCCTGCGCCAACGGCCTTGCCGCGGGATTGCTCGCCGCCTGCCTGGTCGAGCGCAACCAGCCCACGCGAGGCGTGGTCATGCTGCTGATGGCGGCGGCGCTGGCCGCGCACGGCTTCGCTTTTGGCCTGCTCGTCAAGCCGCAGGACGCTCTTTCATGGGTGACGCCCGGCGCGCTGTACGGCGTCGCCGGGTCGATCGCGCTGCTGATGATCGCGGTGGCCCTGCCGCGCGCCGCGCAGCTTCCTCTGGTCGGCTTCGCTCTCCTCGCCGCCACGGCAATCGTCAATCTCGCGCCGGCCAACCCGTACAGCACCGCCACGCTCTCGCTGTGGCAGCAGGGGCACTACCTGAATTTCAACGGTCTCACGCGGCTGGTGTCCATCGTCTGGCCGTTCGCCGCGATGCTGTACCTCGTGCTGCTCGCGGCCGACCGCGGCCAGGCGAAAACCTAGCGACCGCTTGTTATAATCGGGTTTCGCGTCGATTCGAATCACGCGCCGGCGGCTCCGGCATTCCCAGCATGAGTCATTACGAAAGACACGTTTTCTTTTGCTGCAACCAGCGCCAGAACGGCGAGGTTTGCTGCAACGACAAGGGCGCGAGCGGCATGCGCGACTACGCGAAGAAGCGCGTGAAGGAGCTGGGCCTCGCCGGACCGGGCAAGGTGCGCGTCAACCAGGCGGGATGCCTCGATCGCTGCGAGGAAGGACCGTGCATCGTCGTCTATCCGGAGGCGGTCTGGTACACCTACGTCGATCGCGCCGATATCGACGAGATCATCGAGGAGCATCTCAAGGCCGGCCGCGTGGTCGAGCGCCTGCGCATATGAACGGCGCCGGCGAGCGCATTCTCATCGCGGGCAGCGCAGGCAGGATCGAGACGGCGGTCGATCTTCCGAAGGAGCAGCCGCGAGGCGTGGCGCTCGTCGCCCACCCGCATCCGCTCTACGGCGGCACCCTCGACAACAAGGTCGTGCAAACGCTCGCCAAGACCTTCGTGGAATTGGGCTACGTCTCTCTGCGGCCGAACTTCCGCGGCGTCGGCGCCTCCGAGGGCGCGCACGACGAGGGCCGGGGCGAGACCGAAGACCTGCTGAGCGTCGTCGCCCGCGCCGGGAAGGATTTCGGCGATCTTCCCCTGGTGCTCGCGGGCTTCTCCTTCGGGGCAGCGGTGCAGACGCAGGTGGCCCAGCGCACTCACCCGGCCCGGGTCGTGCTCGTCGGCGTGGCAGTAGGCCGCTTCCCTGCCGAGACCGTTCCGCCCGATTCGATCGTCATCCACGGGGAGCGCGACGACACCGTACCCCTTTCCAAGGTACTCGACTGGGCGCGGCCGCAGGACTTGCCGGTCGTCGTGATTCCCGGAGCGGACCACTTCTTTCACCTGCGGCTCCACCTCATCAAGAGCATCGTCAAGAACTCGTGGCGGTATTAGCGGTCAGCCATCTGCGCAAGTCCTACGGCGGCCAGGACGTGGTGGCCGGAGTGAGCTTCGACATCGCTGCGGGCGAATGCTTCGGACTGCTGGGGCCCAACGGCGCCGGCAAGACCACGACCCTGAGGCTGTGCCTGGGCTTGGTCGATCCCGACGGCGGCTCGGTCGAGCTGATGCGGCGGCCGGTGCCGGGTGGAGCGCGGCCGGCGAGGGCGCGCGTCGGCGTCGTTCCGCAGATGGACAACCTCGATCCGGATTTCACCGTCGAGGAAAACCTCCTCGTCTACGGGCGTTATTTCGGGCTTCCGGAGCGCTCGATCCGGGCGCGCATCCCGCTGCTGCTCGAGTTTGCCGGACTCGCCGCGAGGGCCGCGTCGCGCATCCAGACGCTCTCGGGCGGGATGAAGCGGCGCCTGACGCTCGCGCGCGCGCTCATCAACGATCCCGACCTGATCTTCATGGACGAGCCCACCACCGGGCTCGACCCGCAGGCGCGCCATCTGATCTGGGAGCGGCTGAAGCAGCTTCTCGCCCAGGGAAAAACCATCGTGCTCACGACG
>JBGQKK010000082.1:0-11045 GCA_041499545.1 Gammaproteobacteria bacterium
GCGGAACGAAGGTAGGCGCGCGTCACCTCGTCCGGCGCGATGAGCCCGGTCTGCGCCCCGATCTCGGCGCACATGTTGGCGAGCGTCATGCGCTCCTGCATCGGCAGCGCCGCGATCGCTTCGCCGCCGAATTCGACCGCCTGGTATTGCGCACCGTCCAGGCCGAACTTGCCGGCGAGAAACAGCATCATGTCCTTCGCCGTCACGCCGTCCGGCAGGCGGCCGCGCCAGTCGAGCAGGATCGTTTCGGGGACTCGCAGCCAGATTTCGCCCGTCACCACGACGCCGAGCATCTCCGTCGCGCCGATGCCGAACATGTAGGCGCCGAACGCGCCGCCGGTCGGCGAATGGCTGTCGCCGCCGACCGCGAACATTCCCGGCCGCAGGTGGCCTTTTTCCGGAAGAACGACGTGGCAGATGCCAATACCGTCGTAGAAGTTCTTCACGCCGACGGCACGCACCCAGTCGCGCGTCACGCGCTGGATCGCGCGGCTTTCCTCGTCGTCCGCGGGCAGAAAGTGATCCGTGATGAGGACGATACGCGCGGGGTCCCAAACCTTCGCGCCGAGGCGCTCGAGCATGGGTTGCAGGCGCCGCGGGCCGCTCGAATCGTGGAACATAGCGAGATCGACCTTGCAGGTGACGATCTCGCCGGGCGTCACCGCCTCCTTGCCGGCGGCGCGGGCGACGAGCTTTTGTGCGAGCGTTTGCGCCATGCTCAGATCCCCAGATAAGCGCGTTTCAGCTCGGGCCGGGCCAGCAGCTCGGCCGGGGTGCCGTGAAACGCGCAGGCGCCATTTTCCAGCACATAGGCGCGGCGCGCGACTTCCAGCGACTGGCCGACGTTCTGTTCGACCAGGAGGATCGCCAGGCCTTCCGCGTTCAGGCGCGCGATCAAGGCGAACATCTCCTCCACGAGCAGGGGCGCCAGGCCGAGCGAGGGTTCGTCGAGGATCAGCAGGCGCGGCTCGGCCATCAGGCCGCGGCCGATGGCGAGCATCTGCTGCTCGCCGCCGGAAAGCGTTCCGGCGTGCTGCGACATCCTAGTGGCGAGCCGCGGAAACACGGCGAGCACGCGCTCGATGTTCCGATCGCGATGCGCCCGCCCGCGGCGATAGCTGCCGAGCACCAGGTTCTCGCGCACCGAGAGGTCCGGGAACACGCGCCGGCCCTCGGGCACCTGCACCAGTCCCGCGGCGACGATGTCGGGCGGGCGCGCCCGGGTGATGTCCTTCCCTTCGAAGCGGATGCTGCCGCCGGACGGGGGAATGAGGCCGCACACTGTGTTGTTGAGGGTCGATTTGCCGGCGCCGTTCGATCCGAGGACGGCGACGATCTCGCCCGCGCGGATTTCCAGGTCGATGCCCCGAAGTATCTCGGTTGCACCGTAGCCACCGCGGAGTCCCTTCACCTCAAGCATGCGCGCCACCTGGAGCGGCCACTGAAGTGGCCGGCGCGGCCCGGCGCAGGCGCTCTGCGGCGCCGTGCCCGAGATAGGCCTCGATCACGCGCGCATCGCCCGCGATCTGCGCAGGCGGCCCTTCCGCGATCAGCCGACCGTCGTTCAGCACGAACACGGCGTCGGCGAGGTTCATCACCGCCTGCATCACGTGCTCGATCATGAACACGGTGACGCCGGAGTCGCGGATGCCGCGCACCACCGGCAGCACCTCGGCGATTTCCTGGGGATTCAAGCCCGCGAGCACTTCGTCGAGCAGGAGGAGCTTCGGCCCGGTGGCGAGGGCGCGCGCGAGCTCCAGGCGCTTCCTGCCCGCGACCGTGAGGTTCGCCGCGACCTTGTCCAGCTGGGCCGCGAGCCCCAGCTGCTCGGCGATGCGCTCCGCGTGCGCCAGCGCCGCGCGGCGCGAAGCGCGCGAGAGGTGCGCGCCGACGGCGATGTTCTCGCGCACGGTCTGCGCCGCGAAGGGCTGCACGATCTGGAAGGTGCGGGCGATGCCCGCGCGGCAGATGCGGTGCGGGGGGAGGCCCGTGATGTCGGAGCCGAGAAACCGCACCGTGCCGGCGTCGGGCGAGAGAAACCCGGAGACGGCGCCGAACAGGGTCGATTTTCCCGCGCCGTTCGGGCCGATCAGCGCCGTGATGCTGCGCGCGGCGACGGCGAGGCTCACGTCCTCGAGCGCCTGCACGCCGCCGAAGCGGATCGAGAGCCCGCGGACCTCGAGCATCAGGCGCCCCGCCGCGAAACCAGGCCGGCGACGCCGCGCGGCAGGAACATCACCATGCCGATCAGCACCGCGCCGTAGACGACCAGGCTCACGCCCGGGACGTCGCCCGCGAGATTGCGCGTGAGCTCGCCCAAGAGCTGCAGCGCCGCGGCGCCGAGCAGCGGGCCGAACAGGGTGCCCAGGCCCCCGACGATCGGGCCGAGCAGCGCCTCGACCGACACCGCCGGCCCATAGGCGATATGCGGATCGATGTAATGGAAGTATTGGACGTAGAAAAATCCGCCGGCGGACATCAGCGCCGCCGAGAGCACGATCGCGGCGAATTTGACCCGGACCACGTCCACGCCCAGCGCCGCGGCCGATTCCTCACTGTCGCGCACCGCCGCGAGCCAGGCGCCGAAGCGCGAGTGCTTCAGCCACCAGGTCACGAGGAACCCGGCGAGCGTGAGCGCGAGGATCAGGTGGAGGAAGCCGGCCTTGGAGAATTGCAGGTCGGCGGCGGATTCCTTCAGCGGCAGCAGCAGCCCGACGCCGCCGCCGGTGAACTGGACCGAGTTCGCGAGGATGCGGAACACCTCGGCGAAGGCGAGGGTCACCAGCGCGAAGTACGAGCCGCGCAGCCCGTAGCGGAACGACAGCGCGCCGACCAGCGCCCCGGCGGCTGCGCCGCAGGCGATCGCAACCGGCAGGGCGAGCCATGCATTCAGCCCGAGGTGCACCTGCAGAGCGGCGCTCGCGTAGGCGCCGGTGCCGAAGAACAGCGCGTGGCCGAAGGAATACTGGCCGCCGAATCCGGCGAGCAGGTTCCAGGCCTGGCCGAGCAGCGTCGAGTAGAGCACCATGATGGCCAGATGGAGCACGAAGCCGGAGGAAACGAACGCCGGCAGCATGGCCGCGGCGAGAGCGAAGACGCCGATCGCCGCGAGCTCACGCATGGCCGCTCTTCTCAACTGAGGCTCCGAACAGCCCCTGCGGGCGGAAGAGCAGGATGGCGATGAAGACGAGAAAAATGCCGATCTGCCCGAGGCTCTCGCCCAGCCACAGGCCGCCGAGGGACTCGATCACGCCGACGATGAAGCCGCCCGCGAGCGCGCCGGCGAAGCTGCCCATGCCGCCCAGCACGACGACGGTAAAGGCGATCAGCACGAAACCGTTGCCCACCTGCGGGTTGACGTAATAGGCGGGCAGGAGAAAGCACGCCGCCGCGCCCAGGCACGCGAGGCCGATGCCGAAGCTCATCGCGAACACGTGCTCGACGTCGATGCCGACCAGGCGCGCGCCCTGGCGCTCTTTCGCCACCGCGCGGATGGCGCGGCCGAGATCGGTGCGCGAGATGAGCGCGAGCAGCAGTCCGGCGACCACGAGTGCGCCGAAGAACGCGACCACCTTGGGCACGGCGATCATGGCGCCGGCGAGGTTCACCGTGGAGAAGGTGTACGCGGTCTCGATGGCGCGGGTATCGGACTTGAAGGCGGCGAGCGCCGCGTTCTCCAGCACCAGCGCGAGGCCCAGCGTCACGAGCAGGATGTTCTCGTCCCTGCCGTGGCCGGCGCGGCCGACGACGAAGCGCTGCAATCCGTAGCCGAGGGCGAACATCGCCGGCACCATCACCGGCAGCGCCGCGTAGGGATCGACACCGAGCCGCGCGTTGAGGAAGAAGACCCCGTAGAGCGCTACCATCAGCAGCGCGCCGTGGGCAAAGTTGATGATGTGCAGCACGCCGTAGATCAGCGTGAGCCCGAGCGCGACCAGCGCGTACACCGCGCCCTGCGTGAGGCCGTTCAGGAGCGAGGCAAGGACGATCTGAAGATCGAGCATCGAGCGGCCGCGCCGCTTTCGCTCAGGCCTTCCAGGGGAAGACCGGATCGGCCTGGCGGTACTCCTTGGGCAGCACCACGCTGATGTCGCCCTTCAGCACCTGCATCACCAGCGGCCGCGCGCCTGTATTCTGGCCGTTGACGAACTTCGTCGGCCCGTAGGGCATGAAGTGCCTGTCCCAAGTGGAGTTCGAAAGCGCGTCGACGATCGCGCCGCGGTCGCGCGACTTCGCGCGCTCGAGCGCGTCGGCGAGCAGGTACACCGACTGGTAGTTGAGGAACACTTCGTAGGTGAAGAACTGGTCCTTCATGCCCTCCACCTTCTTGCGCAGCCCGAGCGCGCGCTTGTCCTTGGGGTTGTACCAGTGGTTGCAGTCGACGACCCCGTTGGCGACGTCGGGGAATTCCTTCACGAACTTGAACGACGAGGCGGCGCCTCCCAGCACCGAGTAGATCGCCTTGGGGGCGACGTTCTGCTGCTTCATGGTGCGCAGGAGCAGCGCGTACTCGTTGTAGTAATTGGCCGGGATGAGGACGTCCGGGCTGAGTGCCTTCATGCGCAGCACGATGTTGTTGAAGTCGCGCGTCGGGTTGGCGTGCTTCACGATCTCGACGACCTTGTAGCCCAGGCCCGGCAGCTGGGCGGCGAGGAGGTTCGCCGTACCAGTGCCGAAGAGCGACTCCTCGTGCACGATCATCACCGTGCTCGCGGGCTTGCCCGCGAGCGTGTTGAGGATATGCAGGTCGTTGATCGCCGATTCGGAGATCGCCCGGTAGCCCGGGCCGAAGCGAAAGGTGTTCTTCAGCCCGCGCTCGACGATCTGGTCGGCGACGCCGACGTCGACCACGTTCGGAATGCCGTACTTGGCCGCCGCCTGTGAGGTGGCGAGGCAGATGGCGCTCGCGTAAGCGCCGACGATCGCGGAGACGCCCTGCTCGTTCATCTTCTCGACCTCGGAGACGCCGACTTCGGGCTTGGACTGCGCGTCTCCCAGGACGGCCTGCAGCTTCGCGCCGCCGAGCGACTTGATGCCGCCGCCCGAGTTGATCTCGTCGATCGCCGTCTGCGCGCCCAGCCTGCAGAGGTTTCCGGAATAGGCGAGGAAGCCCGTGACCGGATGCAGCACGCCGATCTTCACGGGGCCGGATTGCCCGCGCACGACGGCGGGGAAGCCCAGGGCGGCGCCGGCCGACAGCGCGGCCGATTGTTTGAGGAACTGCCGGCGATTCTGGCGGTTCATGCGGACCTCCTTGGTGGAAGGCGCCATGGTAAGCGCAGCCCTATACGCTGTCCATGTCGCGGATCGCCTTCGCTGTTTCCTTACTGCGGTCGAACTCGGCGCGCCGGCGTGCGAGCTCCTCGGGACTCAGGCGCTCGGCGTTGCAGTAATCGAGCTTCCACTGCGTGCTCTCGCTCCACTTGAGCGGCGACTGCACGGTGGTGCGCGGCTCCGCCGCCGTTTCGAGCAGCGTCAGCGCCAGCTCGAGCGTCATTTCCTGCGACTCCGGATCGTGCGGCCGCCCCGCGCAGTTCCCCAGCGGAAAATCGCTGAAGAGAAAGCGTGCCACGCCGCAGTGCTCGACGATGTCCTTCGCGCAGCCCATCACGACAGTCGCGATGCCGTTCGCCTCGAGATGCCGCGCGACGAGGCTCACGGTCTGGTGGCAGACCGGGCAGTTGGGAACGAGGATCGCGGCGTCGGCACCGTCTTCGACGCAGCGCGCGAGGATCTCGAGGGCATCGACCTCGATCGTGCGCTGCTGGCTGCGGTTGGTGGGCGCTCCGTGAAAGCGCGGTGCGAGCCGTACCCTGCCTCTGGCCGCCGCGCGCCGCAGCGCCGGCAGCGGAAACCAGCAGCCGCTGTCCTCCATGCTCGCGTGCTTGCGGTCGATCGCGACGTGCGCGATGCGCAAGTCGTGGTCCCTTGCCGTGTCGCCGGAGTAGACGCTGTAGAACTTGGCGGCGGCGTTGTAGGGCGCGCCGGGTCCCTGGTCGCCCTTGTCGGGCCGGTAGGGCGCGGCCGTGGTGATGAGCGTCACGCGCGAGCGCGCGAGCGGCTTCTTCAAGGGCTGGAAAGGAACGTCGTCGTAATGCGCCCAGACGTAGGGCTTGCCGTAGCCGAGCGCGAGATACCAGGAGCGCGTGCGCTCGATGTAGGCGATCGGTGCGTCGGACTCCACGCCGCTTCAGGCCCGCGCCCTCGCCGCGCGGCCCCGCCGCTTCTGCTTTTCCTCGTACATCCTGCGGTCGGCGCGCCGGATGAGGTCCTGAACCCCGTCGCCGTCGTCGGGCACGATGGCGACGCCGATCGACGCCCCGACCTGCAGCTTCAGGCCGGCGTACTCGATCGGGGACTCGATCGCGCGGCGCACCCGCTCGACCAGCTCCGGGATCTTGTCGCGCCCCGCGTTCTCCAGCAGCACGATCATCTCGTCGCCGCCCCAGCGGCCCACGCTGTCCACGTCGCGTACCGCGTGGGCCGCGCGATAGGCGACGCCCTGCAGTACGGCGTCCCCGGCGCGGTGCCCGTGCTCGTCGTTGATGTACTTGAAGTCGTCGAGGTCGGCGAACAACAGCGCCGATACGGTCGAGGGATTGCGCCGCTGCGCGGAGATGGCGCGCTCGACCCGGTCCTCGATCAAGGTGCGGTTGGGCAAACCCGTCAGCGCGTCGAACAGCGCAAGCCGGGCGAGACGCGCCCGCTGGACGAGCAGCGCGTACACGCCCCAGCCGAGGAAAGCCGCGAGCCCCCAGACGAGAAGGCGCAGGCGCCAGACCTCGGCCGCCGGAAGAGACAAGGCCCTGCCGCGCAACGCCAGGACCCACTTGCCCCCGGGAACGTCCATGTCGATCAGCTCGACCCCGCTCTGGGCGAACAGCTTCGCGTCGCCCCGGATGAGCTCGCCCTGCATGCCGCGCGCGTCCCTTCCGCGAATGGCCAGCTCGACGTTCTCAGCCTTGGCCCTGGCAAAGGCGTCGGCAAAGAAGGCATCGGAGTCGATGACCGTCGAGATGAGGCCCCAATACCTCCCGCGGACCGAGACCGGAACGCGATAGACCAGGCCCTGTCCTCCCTGCACCAGCTTCATCGGGCCGAGGAGGACCGGTACGCCGCCGTCGATCACCCGCTGAACGGCCGCCAGCTGGCTCGGCACCTTGCGGTAGTCGAGCCCGAGCACCTTTTCGTTGCCCTTGACCGGATAGATGTAGATCAGCCGATAGCCGATAGCGACGCCGAGATTGCGCACATGGTGCGAGTCCTCGAAGAGCTTCTCGAGAATCGCGTCCACCTCGCGCCGGTCGAGGACGCCGCCGCGCACCATGAGGTAGCTTTTCAGCCCGCCGGTGAGCAGGAGCGCGTTGTCCAGCTCGCGCGTGAGGCGCGTCTGCAGCAACGAGCCGAAGGAGATCATCTCGACTTTCCGGCGCGCGTCGAAGCGGTTGTCGAGGATCATGCCGCCGCCGAGCCCGACCAGCAGGAAGAACACGACGCCCATCGCCGCGAAACCCCAGCGGATCCAGAACCTGCGGATCCGCTCACGGACGCCGTTCGGCTGTTCCGGAGAATCCATGAGAACGAGTCCCCTCCCGTAGGGGCTGTGCCGGCTTTTCTCGCCGTGGTGGACGGCCGCTGCCGGCATGCGTCGAATGATACCGCGTTACTCCTGGAAACCGAAAGCTCAGGACTCGGCGAGGGGCCAGCCGCTCACGTCGAAATCCTCGGACATCGCCAGGTGGACGAAGCCGCGCACGTCGCGCAACGAGCGCGTGATGTGGCCCTTGCCCTCGAGGTCCTCGGCGAAGATGAGATCTCCAGGCCGGCAGACCACGCGCGCGCCGTCGCTCGCCTCGAGCTCGAGAATTCCGGAAGTGAGGAAAATGAGCTGCCGCCGCGGCGCATTGTGATAGTCCTGGACGTGCCCTTCCGGCGTCTCGCGGAAGAATATCTCTCGGCACGCGAAGGTCTGCGACGCGGGGCGCGAGGTCTTGCTCATCGGCACCGCGCGCACCTCGATCGCCGAGTCCCCCGTCCTTGTAGTGAATATCCTGACAACGCGCATGAGAGCCGACGATCGATGTAGGGTGATGCTACCGCAGTTCCGCTGCGTGCGCGACGGTCGCTCGTGTGGAGGGCGGGGCGTTATAGAATCCCCTCTTCGGGCCGGGCCAGCGAAGCGGCGCGGTTCAAGGGGAGGGTCGTCCTCGCATGCGTCGTCCCACCATCCGGATTCAGCTTCTCGTCCTCGCTCTGGCAGCAATCGTTCCGGTCGCAGGGGCCGTCATCTACGCGATCGTCGATGCGTCGCGCGCGAGCCTCGCGCAAGCGGAAGACCAGGTCCGCAATCTCGCCGCGATCACGGCGAACGAAGTGGAGGCGAGGCTCGCCGAGAACGAGCAGCTCCTCTCCCGCCTTGCACAACGTCCTCTCGTTCGCGCGGTCAACCCCCGGCGCTGCGATCCCTTCCTCGCCGAGTTCACCAAGGTCAATCCCGAGTACACCAATCTCGCCATACGCGACGTCAACGGCAACAGCGTCTGCTCGCTCCTGGCCATCCCCCCGGCGAGCGTGGCGGTCAGGTTTCCCTGGTTCCAGGAGGGGATCCGCAGCAGCGGATTCGTCGCGGGCGACGCGATCCTCGGCGGGGCGAGCAAGCGCTGGTTCTCCGCCCTGACCTATCCCCTGCGCGACGACCGGGGCACCGTCATCGGCGTCCTCGCCATCGGAATCGATCTGATGAAGTTCCAGGGGCGTATTCTGCCGACGGCGCCCAAGGACGTGGTGGTGTCGGTGATCGACCGGCAGGGGACGTTTCTCATGCGCTCGGAGAATCCCGAGGCGTGGATCGGCAGGAGCGTCAGGAATCTCGAGAACGTGAAGGAAGCGAAGCGTTACCCCGAAGGAAGCTACCGGGTGACCGGCGTGGACGGCATCTCCCGGTACTTCGCCTATCGAACGATCGCAAGAGCCGACTGGCTGGTCTCCGTCGGCATTCCCGAGGACGCCCTCCTCGCGCCGTTCAAGCGCAAGCTGTGGATCGCCGCGGCGGTCGTCGCGGCGACCTTGCTGGTGGCCCTGGTTCTGGTGCGCCGAATGGCGGCGGCGATCGCGAGGCCGGTCCACGAGCTCGAAGCGGCGACCGCCAAGGTCTCCGCGGGCGATCTCATGGCGCGCGCACCCGTCGGCGGGCCCGCCGAGATCGCCAACGTGGCTCGCGAATTCAACCGCATGGTGGAAAGCCGCGCGGCCGCGGAGGCCCGCATCAAGAACCTGAACCGCATCCACTCGGTTCTGAGCCGGATCAATGCGCTCATCGTGCGCGTGCGCGAGCGGCAGGAGCTGTTCCGGGAAACCTGTCGCATCGCGGTCGAGGCGGGGCAGTTCCGTATGGCCTGGATCGGCATCGTCGACCGCGGCGCGGGCGCGATCAAGCCGCTCGCCTGGGACGGCGACGTGCGCGATTTCTTCGACATCGCCCCGCTGGAGCTGACTCAGACCCGCCCCGGCGGGCAGGCGCTGACCGGCAGGGCGGTGAGCGAGATGAAGGCGGTCGTATCGAACGACGTCGCCAACGACCCGCAACGGATGCTCAGGAAGGAGCTCGCGGAGCGAGGCATCAATTCTCTCGCCATCATTCCCTTGATCGTCGGCGGCGAAGCCGTGGGCGTCGTCGCGCTCTACGCCGCGGAGACGGGGTTCTTCGACGACGAGGAAATGAAGCTCCTCGGCGAGCTCGCCGGCGACATCGCGTTCGCGCTCGATCACATCGAGAAATCCGAGAAGCTCGACTATGTCGCTTACTACGACGTGCTCACCGGCCTGGCGAATCGCGCGCTCTTCAACGAACGGCTGACGCAGCGCGTGAGGATCGCCGGGCGCGAGCACGGGCTCGCCCTGGTGCTGCTCGACATCGAGCGGTTCAAGACGGTCAACGACTCGCTGGGGCGGCCGGCGGGCGACGAGCTCCTCAAGCTGATCGCGCGGCGCCTGGCGCACTGCGCGGGGGGCGCGGGCCTGGTCGGGCGGCTGAGCGCGGATCACTTTGCGGTCATGCTGGACACGGGGCACGCCGACGAGGTCGCGCGCGCCGTGGAGAGCCAGGTGCGGAGCTGCTTCGGCGCGGCGTTCCAGTTAGAAAGCGGGACGGAGCTGCGCATCTCGGTGAGAGGAGGGATCGCCCTGTCTCCTCGCGACGGCTCGGATTTCGAGACGCTGCACCGGAACGCCGAGGCCGCGCTGAAGAAAGCGAAGGCCTCGGGGGAGAGATTCGTGTTCTACGCGGGGCACATGACGGAAAAGGCGGCGGCGAAGCTCACCCTGGAGAACAAGCTGCGGCTCGCGCTCGACCGGAACGAGTTCGTGCTCCATTACCAGCCGATAGTGGATCTCGAGACGCGGCGCATCGAGGGCGTCGAGGCGCTGATCCGCTGGCAGAGCGCCGAGCTCGGGCTCGTGGCGCCCATGGAATTCATTCCCTTGCTGGAGGAAACCGGGATGATCCTGGAGGCGGGCGCTTGGGCGATGCGGCGCGCCGCGCTCGATCACAGGGACTGGGTCGATCGGGGTCTCGCCGCGCCGCGCATCTCGGTCAACGTCTCCGCGATCCAGTTGCGCAAGCGGGATTTCGTCCAGACGCTGAAGGCCGCCCTGGCGGAGGACGCGAAGAGCCCCGGCCTCGACCTGGAGATCACGGAAAGCCTCGTGATGGAGGACATCGAGGAGAACATGAGGAAGCTCGCCGCCGTGCGCGACCTCGGGGTCGGCATCGCGGTGGACGATTTCGGCACGGGCTACTCCTCGCTGCGCTACCTCGCTTTGCTGCCGGTGCAGACCGTCAAGATCGATCGCTCGTTCATCGTCACGATGCTGAAAGACTCCAGCACCATGACCCTCGTTTCGATGATCATCGCCCTGGCGCATTCGCTCAGGCTGAAAGTCGTGGCCGAAGGCGTGGACTCGGAGCAGCAGGCCATGGTCCTGCGGGCGCTCAAGTGCGACCAGATGCAGGGCTACCTCGTCAGCAGGCCCTTGCCGCTCGCGGA
>JBGQKK010000083.1:0-11007 GCA_041499545.1 Gammaproteobacteria bacterium
CCCGGTTAGCATCATCCGCCACCGCAGACTATGAATCCAGTGAAAGTTCTTTAGAAAAGCATGAATACAGTTCATACTAGAGACTGATGCTCGAAATCCGCCATCTCCGCTCCCTGGTCGCGCTCGCCGAAACCGGCACGGTGTCGCGCGCCGCCGAGCGGGTGCACCTCACGCAGTCGGCGCTCTCGCACCAGCTGAAGGCGCTCGAGTCGCACTACGGCGCACCGGTGGTGAAGCGCCACGGCCAGTCGGTGAAGCTCACCGAGTCGGGGCAGAGGCTGGTGGCGCTGGCGCGCTCGGTGATGGGCGAGGTGCAGACCGCCGAGCGCGAGCTCGCGAAGCTCGCGAAGACGCCGGCACGGACATTGCGCATCGCGCTGGAGTGCCACACCTGCTTCGACTGGCTGATGCCGATCATGGACGTGTTCCGCAAGGACTGGCCGGAAGTCGAGCTCGACCTGGTGTCGGGGTTCCACCCCAACCCGGTCGCCATGCTCGCGGACGGCAAGACCGACCTGGTGATCGGATCGGAGAACAAGCCGCGCCGCGGCATCGTCTTCCACCCCCTGTTCCGCTTCGAGGTGCTCGCGGTGCTGCCCACGGATCACCCCTTGCGCGAGAAGCGTTACCTCAGCGCCGGCGATTTCGCGCGCGAGACGCTGATCACTTATCCGGTGCCGGAGGAGCGTATCGACCTGATCCGGCGGGTCCTCAGGCCCGCGGGCGTGCGCCCCGCGCGGCGAACCGCGGAGCTCACGGTCGCGATCCTCCAGTTGGTTGCGAGCCGGCGCGGGGTCGCGGCGCTGCCGAACTGGGGGATCAAGAACTACGTGGACTACAAGTACGTGGTCGCGCGCAGCATCGGCAGGAACGGGCTGTGGAGCAACCTGCACGGGGCCACGACCGCCGAGATGGCGCGGCAGCCTTTCCTGCGCGACTTCCTGGAAACCGCGCGGCGCGAATGCTTCTCCCGGCTGGACGGGGTCGTCCCGGTGCAGTAGCGGAACCTACCGTTTCATCCAGCGCACCGGGATCGCGGTGATGTCTCCCTTGCCGAGGCCCGCCTCCGATGCCTGGTCGTAGCACTCGAGAGCGCGCGCGGTGACCGGGAGCTGGGTGCCGAGCGCCCTCGCTTCCTCGACCATGGTGCGCAGGTCCTTGCGCATGGCGTCGATGTCCACGGTGATGGGACCGGTGTCCTTGCCCTGGATCGCCGCCGCGAGCACGGGCGCCCGGTTCTTCAGCGCCGCCGGTCCGCCCGAGGTGTCGCTGAAAATGTCGACGAGGCGCGCGGCGTCCAGGCCGAGCGGCCGCACCAGCGCGAGCGCCTCGCCGAAGGCCTGCCAGAAGACCAGGAGCGGCAGGTTGATCGCGAGCTTCATGCTCGCACCTGCGCCGACCGGGCCGACGTGCTCGATGCGCCGGCACATCTGCTCGAGAAGGGGTCTCGCGCGTGCGACCTCCGCCGCCTCGCCGCCGACGAAGCCGAAGAGCTTGCCGTCCTTCGCCGGGCCGATGGTCCCGCCGACGGGGCACTCGATCATCGCCGCGCCCTTGCCGCGTATTTTTCCGGCGAGCGCGCGCTCGGTCTCGGGACGCACCGTGCTCATCTCGATGAAGAGCTTGCCGCTCACGCTTGCCGACAAGAGTCCCTCGCTGCCGAGATAGGCGGCGTCGATCGCGGCGGCGTCGGTGAGTATGGTGATGACGGTTTCCGATGCGGCGGCGAGCTGCGAAGGCGTGGCGGCGACTTTCGCCCCGGCCGCGGCGAGCGGGCGGGTCTTTTCGGCGGTCCGGTTCCACACCGTCATTTCGTGGCCGAGTCCCATCAGGCGCTGGGCGATCGCCGCTCCCATCCTGCCCGTGCCCGCGATACCGATTCTCATTGGCTTGGCTCCGTTCTGTTGACACCATGCTACGGCGTGGGGTCAAATTGGCGCGATAACTATAACAGGCGAACGAAGCCGAAATCACCCGACCCCATGGCGTCGCCGAAGAGCGAAGTTCGGGACGGAATGCGCATCGACTGGGACGTCCCGATCCGGATGGACGACGGCGTCGTGCTGCGCTGTGACGTGTTCCGGCCCGAGAAGGACGGTCGCTACCCGGTCCTCCTGAGCTACGGCCCGTACGCCAAGGGGCTCGCGTTCCAGGACGGGTATCCCTCCGCCTGGCAGCGCATGGTGGCGGAACACCCCGACGTCGCCTACGGCTCGAGCAACCGATACCAGAACTGGGAGGTCGTCGATCCGGAGAAATGGGTCCCGGAGGGCTACGTTTGCGCGCGCGTCGATTCGCGGGGCACCGGCCGCTCTCCGGGCACCATCGACCATTTTTCGCCGCGCGAGACGAAGGATTTCTACGACTGCATCGAATGGGCGGGCGTGCAGCCCTGGTCGAGCGGAAAGGTCGGGCTGAACGGCATTTCCTACTACGGCATCAACCAGTGGCAGGTCGCATCGCTCCAGCCGCCGCATCTCGCGGCGATGTGCATCTGGGAGGGCGCGGCCGACTGGTACCGCGACATGACGCACCACGGCGGCATCCTCTCCACCTTCTGGGCCAACTGGTACGACATGCAGGTGAAGACCGTGCAGTACGGCTTGGGCGAGCGCGGCCCACGGAGCCGCGTCACCGGAGAGCTCGTCTGTGGCGACGAGACGCTCTCCGACCGCGAGCTCCAGAAGAACCGCTGCGACTTCGGCGACGACATCCTCGCCCATCCGCTGGACGACGACTATCACAAGGCGCGCTCGCCGCTGTGGGACAAGATCACCGTGCCCTTCCTCTCCGCGGCCAACTGGGGAGGGCAGGGGCTGCATCCCCGGGGCAACTTCGAGGGCTTCGTCCGCGCCGCATCGAAGGACAAATGGCTCGAAGCGCACGGCATCGAGCACTGGACCCACTTCTATACGAATTACGGCGTAGCGCTCCAGAAGCGGTTCTTCGCCTACACCCTCAAGGGAGACCGGAACGGCTGGGAGAAGCAGCCCCGCGTGCAGCTCCAGGTGCGCCGCATCGAGCGTTTCGTCGAGCGGCACGAAGGCGAATGGCCGATCGCGCGCACGCGCTGGACCAAGCTCTATCTCGATCCGGCCGCGCACGCGCTGCGGCAAGCGGCGCCGAAGTCCGCCGCAAGCACGAGCTACGACGCGCTCGGCGATGGGGCGAGCTTTCTTTCGGAGCCCTTCGAGCGGGAGACGGAGATCACCGGGCCGCTCGCCGCGCGGTTGTTCGTGTCTTCATCGACGACCGACGCCGATATTTTTGCAGTCTTCCGGGTATTCACTGCGGATGTGCGCGAGGTCGTCTTCATGGGCGCAATCGACCCCCACACGCCGGTCGCTCAAGGGTGGCTGCGCGCATCGCAGCGCAAGCTGGACGCGAGGCTCTCCACCGAATACCGGCCCTATCACAGCCACGACGAGCGGCAGCCGCTGAAAGCGGGCGAGGTCGTACAGCTCGACGTCGAGCTGTGGCCCACCTCGATCGTCGTCCCGGCCGGCCACCGGGTCGCGCTGAGCGTGCGCGGCAGGGACTACGAATGGCAGCGCTCGACCGGAGCGCGCCTGTCGAACTTCAAGAATGAGTTGCGCGGCTGCGGCCCCTTCCTGCATGATGATCCGCGCGACCGCCCGGCCGCGGTCTTCGGCGGCCGCAACACGCTGCACGCCGGTCCGGGCAGGGAGTCCTACGTGCTCCTTCCCGTAGTACCGCCGAAATGAGGTGAACCGTGGCAATGAAGCTTTATGGATTCTGGCGTTCGCTCGCGACCTATCGCGTGCGTACCGCGCTCGCCTTGAAAGGCATCCCGGCGGAGCAGGTCTCGATCAATCTGCTGGAGGGCAAGCAGCACTCCGCCGAATACAAGGCGCTCAATCCGCAGAGCGTGGTGCCGGCGCTGGTGGTGGACGGCGGGCCGCCCTTGTTCCAGTCGATGGCGATCCTCGAGTATCTGGAGGAAACCCATCCGAATCCGGCGCTGCTGCCCAGGGACCCGCCCGGGCGGGCCCGCGTGCGGGGCCTCGCGCAGATCGTGGTGAGCGACGGGCATCCTCTGGTGGTCCCGAGGATACGCGGCTACCTGGAGAAGGAGATGCACCAGGACGAGCCGGCGCGCAACAAATGGCTCGCGCACTGGACGACCAAGGCGCTGGAAGCGCTGGAGGCGCATCTCGCGAAGGAGAAGGAGACCGGGCGGTTTTGCCACGGCAACGCGCCCACGCTCGCGGACATCTGCCTCGCCTCGCAGGTCTTCGGCGCGAAGTTCTTCAACGTCGATACCGGGAGCGTGCCGACGGTGATGCGCATTTTCGGGGAATGCATGAAAATCGACGCCTTCGACCGCTCGCAGCCCCTGAAGCAGCCCGACGCCCCGAAGACTCCCACTCACTGACCCGATCACGCAAAGGAGGAGGACCATGACATTCAATCGCAGGCGATTCATCAAGGCATCCGGGGCCGGCGCGGCGGCACTGGCCCTTCCCTCGGCCGCGCGTTCGCAGAGCGGCTCCATCCGGGTCGGTCTCGTGACCGTCAAGACCGGACCGCTCGCCTCCGGTGGCATCGACATGGAGCGCGGGCTCGTCCAGTACCTGAAGGAGCGCAACAACACGATGGCCGGCCGCAAGGTCGAGCTGTTCGTCGCCGACACCGGCGGCGTGCCGGCGCAGTCGCGCACCAAGATCCAGGAACTGGTCGAGCGCGACAAGATCCAGATCATGATCGGCCCGCTCGACGCCGCGTCCGCGCTCGCCGCCGACGACTACATCCGGCAGACGCAGCTGCTGACGCTGTCGGTCGCCGCCGCCGAAGACATGACCCAGCGCAAGCCCAATCCCTGGTTCACGCGCGGGACGTCCACCTCTTCGCAGTCCGCGATGCCGCTCGCCGACTACTGTGCCAAGACCCTGAAGTACAAGCGCATGGTGACCCTGGCCGACGACATCGCCTACGGACACGAAATGTGCGCCGGCTTCCAGCGCGTGTTCGAGGAGGCGGGGGGCAAGATCGTGCAGAAGCTCTTTCCGCCCCTCACCGTTCCGGATTACGGGACCTACATCGCCCAGCTCAAGACCAACGTGGACGGGATCTTCCTCGGTTCCGCGGGCTCGAACGGATTCCGCTTCTACAGGCAGTTCAACGAATTCGGGCTTCGCGGGAAGGTCGCGGTGGTCGGCGGCATGACTGCCTTCGACGAGGCGGTTCTGCGCAACATGGGCGACGAGGCCCTCGGCATCGTGACGGCGTGCTGGTACTCGGCGGACGTCGAGAACGCGATCAACAAGCGTTTCGCCGCGAATTTCCGCGTCGACTGGGGTTACGATCCCGGGTTCTATGCGGCCGCGACCTACGTCGAGGCCGCGGTGCTGGAGGCGGCGCTGAACGCGGTCAAGGGAAATATCGAGGACAAGCCCGCGTTCATGAAGGCGGTGCGCTCGGTCAAGGTCGACACCGCGCGCGGGCCGGTGGCCTTCGATCATTTGGGCAACGTGGTGGGCAGCGTCTATATCCGCAAGGTCGAGCGCAAGGATGGAAGGCTGGTGAACCGCGTCATCCACACCTACCCGAACGTCAGCCAGTTCTGGACCTACAAGGAGGCGGAGTTCCTGAAGAATCCGGTCTACTCGCGCGACTGGCCGCCCGCGAAGAATCTGGAGTCGTAAGCAACGGGGGGATACGGGGCCGGGACATCCGGCCCCTTTTCTTGTGCAGTACTGGATCGTTCAAACGCTGAACAGCCTCGCCCTCGGCGGGCTGCTGTTCCTGCTCGCCGCAGGGTTCTCGCTCATCTTCGGCCTGATGCGCATCGCCAATCTGACGCACGGCTCGCTGTACATGCTCGGCGCCTACGTCGGGGTGAGCGTTCTCAAGTACGTGCCGAACCTGTGGCTCGCCGCGCTGATCGGAGGACTGGTGATCGCGGTCTTCGGCGGGCTGATCGAGCGCTTCATCCTGCGGCCCCTGGCGGGCAACGCCCTGGGGCAGGTGCTCGTGACGCTGGGCATCTCCTTCATCGTCGCCGACTTCTGCCTCATCGTGTGGGGCGGGGACCCGATTCCGGTGCAGACGCCGCTCGCCTTGCAGCAGCCGCTGCGCGTGGGCGGCGTTGCTTTTCCGACCTACCGGCTGGTCGTGCTCGCGATCGCCGTGGCGACGGCGATCGTTCTCTACCTTCTCATGGAACGGACGCGGATCGGCGCCATGATCCGCGCGGGCGTCGACGATATGCAGATGGCGCGCGCGGTCGGCATCCCCGTGTCGAAGCTCTTCACCGCGGTCTTCTGCCTGGGCGCGGGGCTGGCCGGCGCGGGGGGCATCATCGGCGGACCGATCATGTCCGCCTATCCCGGCCTCGACGCGGACATGCTTCCGCTCGCCCTCATCGTCGTCATGCTCGGCGGGGTCGGCAGCCTCCTCGGCGCCTTCGTCGGCAGCTTCCTCATCGGCGCGACCTACACCTTCGGCACCGCGCTGCTTCCCGACCTCGCCTATGTGATCCTGTTCCTGCCGATGATCGTCGTGATCGCGTTCCGGCCGCGCGGGCTGTTCGGGCGCCAGAGCGTATGAATTGGGTGCGGTGGCTAGCCCTGGCAGTTGCGTTGGCCGGCTTTCCATGGATCGCCGGCGAGTACTACATCAATCTCGCCAGCCAGATTTTCATCGCGGCGATTTTCGCGGCGAGCCTCAATCTGCTGGTCGGCTACGGCGGGCTGCCGTCGCTCGGCCACGCCTCGTGGCTGGGGCTCGCGGCGTATCTCTCGGCGTGGATGTCGCTCAAGCTCGGCCTGGGCCACGCGCTCACCGCGCCGGTCGCGCTGCTGGGGACGACGCTGATCGCCTGCGCGTTCGGCTGGGTGTCGCTGCGCGCGACCGGTTTGAGTTTCCTCATGATCACGCTCGCGCTGTCGCAGGTGCTCTGGGGAACGGCGTACCGCTGGGTGTCGGTGACCGACGGCGACAACGGGCTGCGCGGCCTCACGCGTCCCGCGCCTTTCGGGATCAGCCTCGACGGCGCGACTTCCTTCTACTATTTCGCGCTTGCGGTGACCGTGGTCGCGATCGCGCTCATGGCGATGTTCGTCGCGTCCCCGTTCGGCGCCGCGTTGCGCGGCACGCGCGACCAGCCGCGGCGCATGGGCGCGCTCGGCCACGCCGTGTGGACGGTCCGCTGGATCACCTTCGTCTATTCCGCATTCTGGGGCGCGGTGTCCGGGCTGCTGTTCGTGTACTACAACAAGTACATCCATCCCGCCTCGCTCTCCATCACCAGCTCGGCGGAGGCGCTGCTCGGGGTGATCGCCGGCGGCTCGGGCACGCTCGCGGGACCCATCGTCGGGGCAGCGATCATCATGCTGCTGAAGAACTACGTCTCCGCCTACATCGAGCGCTGGAACATGCTGATGGGCTTCGTGTTCGTGCTCATCGTGATCTTCGTGCCCGAGGGCGTGGTCCCCGGCGCGCGCCGGCTGTTGCGCCGGGCGATGGCAGCGGCAAGGAAGAGCGGATGACCCCGGCGCTCCAGCTCGGAAACCTGAAGAAGGCCTTCGGCGGACTGCCGGCGATGAACGGCGTGTCGCTCGAAGTGATGCCCGGCGAACGGCGTCTGATCATCGGACCGAACGGAGCGGGGAAGACGACCCTGTTCAATCTCATCACCGGAGACCTGGTGCGCGACAGCGGGACGATCCGTCTCTTCGGGGACGAAGTGTCGCGATTGAAGCCGCATCAGCGCGCGCACCGGGGCCTTGCGCGCACCTACCAGATCATCACGCTGTTTCCGAAGGACTCGCTTCTGCACAACATCGTGCTGTCGCTGCTCGGACTGCGCACGATACGCTGGGGGGCTTTCCGGGCACTCGCGAGCTACACCGAGCTCGAAGCGGAAGCACGAGAAGTTCTGAAGCGCGTCGGGCTCGAGCACCTGGCGCTGCGGCCGATCGCGGAGGTCGCCTATGGGGAGAAGCGGCGCCTGGAGATCGCCATGGCGCTCGCCCAGAAGCCGAAGCTGCTGCTGCTCGATGAGCCGCTCGCGGGGCTGTCACGCGAGGAGCGCGCGGGGGTGAAGGAGCTGGTCGCGGGCATTCCGCGCGAGGTGACGGTAGTGATGATCGAGCACGACATGGACACGGCGCTCGATCTGGCCGAGCGCATCACCGTGCTCCACTACGGCAGCGTCATCGTCGAGGGGACGCGCGCCGAGATCATCGCCGACCCGAAGACTCGCGAGGTCTACCTAGGCGACTGAGAATGAGCGAAGCCCTTGCCCTATCAGGCGTCGACGCGCTCTACGGCGAGAGCCATGTGCTGCATGAGGTGTCGTTCACACTGAACGCGGGGCGCGTCCTGGCGCTGCTCGGCCGCAACGGCGCGGGCAAGACCACCTGCATGAGCAGCATCATCGGATTCTTGCCGCCGCGGAGCGGCGACATACGCTTGTTCGGCGCCTCGATCCTGCGCCTGCCGCCCGAGGTCATCGCGCGCAAGGGGATCGGCTTCGTGCCGCAGGGTCGGCGCATCTTTCCGACCCTCACCGTGCGCGAGAACCTGATCGTCTCGACCCAGTCCCGGCCCGGCGCGGCGGCGCCCTGGACGCTGGAGCGCGTGCTCGGATTGTTTCCGAAGCTGAAGGAGCGGCTGCAGCAGGTGGCCGGCTCGCTTTCGGGGGGCGAGCAGCAGATGCTCGCGATCGGCCGCGCCCTGATGGGCAATCCACGCGTGCTGCTCATGGACGAGCCGTCCGAGGGCCTCGCGCCCATCCTCGTCGCGGAAGTCGGCCGCACCATCGCGCGCCTGAAGCAGGAAGGCCAGTCGATCCTCCTGGTCGAGCAGAACGTCAAGCTCGCGCTGGACCTCGCCGACGAGGTCGTTATACTCAACACCGGCCGCGTCGCCTTTCAAGGCGGCGTCGATCGCGTTCGTGGCGATCAGGCCCTGATCACGCAGCACCTTGGAGTCTTCTGATTCAACTCACTGGAGAAGCGCTGTCATGATGTTCACCTGCGTCACCCCGGGCTGCGATCAGCCGGGACACACTCACCCCGCGTTGGCGGCGTCGCGCCGGGGCTCCGCCAAGGGCTCGCGCTCGAAAAAGCACGGACAGGCCGTGGTGCGCGACAGGAAAGGGCGAGCCTTGAGGGTCGACATCCATTGCCATTTCCTGAACAAGGACGCGGCGGCCAAGATGGCGCCCCTCAACCCCGCCCAATACGAGCCGCAGATCAAGTTCGCCAACGCGCTCACGCGCGAGGTCAACGTCAAGCAGATGCAGGAGCGCGGGCCGAAGCTGTCCTCGATCGAGCTGCGCCTGAAGGACATGGACCGCATGGGCGTCGATATCCAGGCGGTGTCGCCCGCGCCGCAGCAGACCTACTACTGGGCCGAGCCCGGCCTCGGCCTCGAGGTGTCGCGCATGATCAACGACCGGCTCGCCGAGATCGCGGCGAAATGGCCCGACCGCTTCGTCGGCCTGGGCACGGTGCCGCTGCAGAACGTCGAGCTGGCAGTGACCGAGCTCGAGCGCTGCGTGAAGCAGCTCGGCCTGCGCGGCGTGGAGATCAACCCGAACGTCGCCGGGCGCGAGCTCACCGACCCCTCGCTCAACCTCGACCGCTTCTTCGCCAAGGCGCGCGAGCTCGACATCGTCATCTTCATGCACCCGATCGGGTTCACGCACGCCGAGCGCTTCATGGACCACTACTTCAACAACGTGATCGGCAATCCGCTCGACACCAGCGTCGGGACGATGCGCCTGATCTTCGACGGCGTGATGGAGCGGCACCCGGGCCTGAAGATCGTCCTGCCGCACGCCGGCGGATTCATTGGGCATTACTGGGCGCGCATGGACCACGCCTGGCGCGCGCGGCCCGACTGCCGCACGGTGATCAAGAAGGCGCCGACGAGCTATCTCAAGAAATTCTACTTCGACACGATCACGTTCGATCCCGAGATGCTGCGCAACCTGATCGACAAGTTCGGCCCGCAGCAGGTGCTCCTCGGCACCGACTATCCCTTCGACATGGGCGAGGAGGACCCGGTGGGGCTGATCGACAGCGTGCCGCGCCTTTCCTCCGCGGACAAGCAGAAGATCATGGGGGAGACGGCTGCCCGTCTACTCAAGATCAGGCGATAATAGACAGTCACAGTACGCAAAGCCGGCGGCACCTGGAGGCCTCATGAAGCAGATAGGCGTAGCGATCATCGGCACGGGCTGGTGCGGCGGCATCCGCGCCGAAACCTGTGCCGCCCACCCTCTCACCAAGAGCCTGCATCTCGCGGAGATCCGCCCCGAGCGTCTCGCCGAGGTCGCCCGCGCGACCGGGGCGAAGAGCGCGGTCGCCGACTACCGCGAGCTGCTGAAGAATCCGGAGGTCGAGGCGGTCTACATCTCGGCGACGCCCGAGACCACCCACTATCCGATGGCGCGCGACAGCCTCGCGGCGGGCAAGCACCTGTTCCTCGAGAAGCCGATCGCGATGGAGCTCGCCGAAGCCGACGAGCTGATCGCGCTCGCGCGCAAGAACCGACTGAAGTTCACGATCGGCTACTCGCAGCGCTTCAACCCGAAGTTCGCCTACGTGCGGCAGTCGATCCGCAACGGCACCATCGGCAAGCCGGTGAGCGCGCTCGTTTCGCGCCACATCACCCGGGGCCTGGGCAAGAAGATCAGCGGGCGCGTCAAGCTCTCGCCGGCGGCGATGGAGTCCACGCACGACCTCGATTTCGTGCTGTGGTGCCTGGAGCCGGCGAAGCCGGTGCGCGTGTATTCGCAGCAGAATTTCGGCGCCATGCAGGAAGCGAGCGGCCAGCCGATTCCCGACAACCAGTGGATCTCGGTGACCATGGACTCGGGCCTCTCGTTCGTCGTCGGCGGCGGCTGGAGCCTGCCGCCCGGCTACCCGAATTTTTCCACGACCTGGATCGAGATGATCGGGACCGAAGGCGCGCTGCTGGTCGACGACAGCCATCGCGACGTGATCCTGAACACCATGAGCAAGGGTATGCAGC
>JBGQKK010000084.1:0-10976 GCA_041499545.1 Gammaproteobacteria bacterium
CCCGCAGAGGTTCGCAAGGCGCTGGTTGTCGACCGGGCTGAGAACGAGTTCCAGGGGGCGCGTCTTCAAGACTGGGCCGCGGCGCGGACTTCGCCGCGCAGCGAATGGGTCAGGGCGGCGTTGATGGTCACATCGACGAACTGTCCCACCAGTCGCGGACCGCCGCGGAAATTGACCATGCGGTTGTTCCCGGTGCGGCCCGAGAGCTCCGCCGCGTTTCTCCGCGAGGCGCCTTCGACGAGGATCCGCTGATTCGTGCCGACCATGCGCTCGCTGATCTTTGCCGCGTGCGCCTCGATTTTCCCCTGCAGCCGGGCGAGCCTCGCGAGCTTGACCTCTTGCGGTGTGTCGTCGGCGAGATCGGCGGCCGGCGTTCCGGGACGCCGGCTGTAGACGAAGGAGAACGATCCGTCGAATACCAGCTCGTCCACCAGGCGCAAGGTCGCCTCGAGATCGCGCTCGGTTTCCCCGGGGAATCCCACGATGAAATCCGAAGAGATGCTGATTTCAGGGCGGGCGGCGCGGAGCCTGCGCACGATACCCTTGTATTCGAGCGCCGTGTAACCTCGTTTCATCGCCGCGAGCACGCGATCCGAACCGGATTGCACCGGCAGGTGCACGTGCGGCGCAAGCTTGTCGATGCGCGCATGGGCGTCGATGAGCCGCTGGGTGAACTCCCTGGGATGCGAGGTGGTGTAGCGAATCCGCCCGATGCCTGGAAGCTCGGCGACGTATTCGAGCAGCAACGCAAAATCGGCGATCTCGCCGTCCGCGGTCCGGCCTCGATAGGCGTTGACGTTCTGGCCGAGCAGAGTCACTTCCTTGACGCCCTGGTCGGCGAGGTCGGCAATCTCGGTGAGCACGTCCTCGAACGGGCGCGACATTTCCTCGCCCCGGGTGTAAGGCACTACGCAGAAGCTGCAATACTTGCTGCAGCCTTCCATGATCGAAACGAAGGCGCTCGGCCCCTCGACGCGCGCCGGAGGAAGCCTGTCGAATTTCTCGATTTCCGGGAAGCTGATGTCCACCTGCGGCCGGCCCGTTCCTCGTCGCGCATCGATCAACTCCGGAAGCCGATGCAGCGTTTGCGGACCGAACACGAGATCCACGTAGGGCGCGCGCGCAACGATGGCCGCGCCCTCCTGGCTCGCGACGCATCCGCCCACGCCGATGAGCAGATCGGGCCGCGCCTGCTTGAGAGTCTTCACGCGACCGAGGTCGTGAAAGACCCTTTCCTGCGCCTTTTCGCGCACCGAGCAGGTGTTGAAGAGGATCAGGTCGGCGTCCTCGGGCCGATCCGTGGACTCGAAGCCTTCGGCGGCGCGCATGACATCGGCCATCTTTTGCGAGTCGTACTCGTTCATCTGGCAGCCAAAAGTGCGAATGAAGAGTTTCTTCGCCACGCTAACCGCCCCCTGTGGCCGGCTTCGGCCGCGCAAGCTCGTCCGGGGTGATAAGCCACACGCGAGAAATCTGCCCGTCGGCGTTCACGACGTAATCGGCCCAGGCGCCGCTGCGCGGGATGGCCGTCGGCACGATGATCAGGTTCTGCAGGTTGCGGATTTGCGCACCCGCCGCAAGCTGCATGGCCTTGTCGTCCACGGCGACCGCCATCTCCTCGATGTGGCGAATGACACCTCGCCGGGAATCCTCCGGAATCGGAGGATTACGGAGCTGCGCGACCGCCGGCAGCGCCAGCAGGGCCGACAGGAGAGCAAGGTACGCGGCGTGGCGATGGACCATGGCCCTGCGGCCTGAGAAGGGAAATGGTGGCGAATCAGGGACTCGAACCCCGGACCTGCGGATTATGATTCCGTCGCTCTAACCAGCTGAGCTAATTCGCCACGAAACTGAAAATTATCCTTTTTGCGTTAGACACTTGTCAAGAAAGAACGCACTCCCGAGTACAATCTACCGAAATGGACTTCGATATCGTCATTATCGGAGGCGGGCTGGCCGGGGCGAGCCTCGCTGCGGCCCTCGCCGACAGCCGCCACAGGGTGGCCCTGGTCGAGCGCAAGGCACCGCCCGCGCACCCTGAACAATGGGATTCGGCACAATGGGATTCCCGCGTCTACACGCTCACTCAGGCAAGCATCGAATTTCTCGGGCGGGTCGGCGCGTGGCAGCGCGTCCCGCCGGAGCGCGTCACGCCGATCTACGACATGCGGGTGTTCGGTGACGATGGAGGCTCGCGGCTCGATTTCTCGGCGTACCAGTCGGGCCTGCTCCAGCTCGGAGCGACGGTCGAGTCCAGCCGGCTGCTTTGCGCCCTGTGGCAGGGATTCGAGCATCAGCGAAATCTTTCGCTGATCAGCTCTGCCATTCCTTCGGAGCTGCGCCGCGCCGGAAATGTTGTCGATATCGGGCTCGGTCTCGGCCGCGCGTTGAGAGCGAAGCTGGTCGTCGGCGCCGACGGGGCCGAATCCTGGGTCCGGCAGGCCGCAGGTATGGAGGCGAGAAGCGAAAGCTACGACCAGCTCGGCGTAGTCGCCAACTTCGCCTGCCACCGGGCGCATCGCAATATCGCGTACCAATGGTTCCGCAGCGACGGGGTGCTGGCTTTCTTGCCGCTGCCGGAGCAGCGCGTGTCGATCGTGTGGTCGACATCGCGGGCGCATGCGAGCGAATTGCTCGCCCTCCCTCCGGCGGCGCTGTGCGCACGCGTGAGCGAGGCGAGCCGGGGCGTATTGGGCGATCTGGAGCCGCTGACGCCGGCCGCTGCGTTTCCCTTGAGCCGCATGGTCTCGCGCCCGATCGCGAAGGACAGGGTTGCGTTGGTGGGCGATTCGGCGCACGTCGTCCACCCCCTCGCCGGGCAGGGAATCAACCTCGGCCTGGGCGATGCGCACTGCCTGGCGGATCTGCTGCGCGAGGCGACGGATCCCGGAGACCGGATGTTGCTGCGCCGGTTCGAGCGCTCGCGTGCCGAAGACATACTCGCGCTGCGCTGGGTCACCCATGGTCTTTTCCGGTTGTTCGTCGCGAACCATGCGATGGTCAGGCGAATGCGCAACCTCGGATTGAACTTGACCAACTCCAATCCGGTCATAAAGACTCTTCTCGCCCGCCGCGCAACCGCCATAGGCGGGGGGCTTCACCGTCGGGAAACATCATGATGCTGCGCTTGTTGGGTTTGCTTCTCGCCGGGACCGTCGCCGGGCACGCGCTCGCCGACGAGGCTTCGGTCAAGCGCGGCGTCGAAGCGCGGTTCGAGGGAGTCAAGGTGGGCAGCGTAGTGCGCACACCCTACGCCGGTCTCTACGAGGTCGTGATCGGGGAGACGATCGTCTATACCGACGAGAAGGTGACTTTTTTCTTCAAGGGCGACGTCATCGACGCGCGCAGCCAGAGGAATCTGACCGAGGAGAGGCAGCAGAAACTCAGTGCGATCAAGTTCGAGGACCTGCCGCTCGAGCTCGCGATAAAGCAGGTGCGGGGCAACGGCAAGCGAATCGTGGCCATTTTTTCAGACCCGTTCTGTCCCTATTGCAAGAGTCTCGACCGAGCGCTGATGCGCGAGGACGACATCACCATCTACACCTTCCTCTATCCCATCCTCCGGACGGAGTCTCCCGATAAGGCGCGCACGATCTGGTGCGCGCCCGACCGCGCGAAGGCGTATTACGACTTCATGTTGAACGGGCGCGAGCCCGCGTCGGGGGCGAGCTGCAGCGCGCCCGTAGAAAAGTGGCTCGCCCTCGGTCAACGGATGGGCGTGAGGGCGACCCCCACCAGCTTCGCCACCAACGGGCAGCGCATACTCGGGGCTCGCCCTGAAGAGCTGATCAAGCTGCTCGCGGAAACCAAGTAGGTCGGCGCCCGGCGCGGCGCTTCGCCTCAAGGCGTCGCAGGGCCGCCCGAGGGAGGTTTCATTCCCTTCGGGAGGAGAACCCACATCCTCCCTTGCTGTCGCATGCGGCCGGCCTGCGCACCGGCTTCGGCGCCCGATCCCCAGAAGAAGTCCGCGCGTACCGGATTACGTATCGCCCCGCCCGCGTCCTGCGCGAGCACCAGACGGGTCATGGGCGTCGTGCTCGCCGGAAAAGTCGTCGAGAGGAACACGGGAGCCCCGAGGGGAACGTAGCGCGTGTCGACGGCGATCGAGCGTCCCGCGAGGAGCGGCACTCCGAATGCGCCCACCGGGCCGCTCGCCGGGTCGGCGAGCGGCAGCTCGCGGAAAAATACGAAGCTCGGGTTCTGGTCGAGGAGGTCCTCCACACGCTGCGGGTTGGCCGCCGCCCAGGACTTGATCGACTGCATCGAGGCTTCGCCGATCTTGATCTCGCCCCGGTCCACCAGGAAACGTCCGATCGACTGAAAAGGGTGGCCGTTCTGATCTGCGTAACCGACGCGCAGCGTCTCGCCGCTCGCCAGCTGGACCCGCCCGGAGCCCTGCACCTGGAGGAAGAACGCCTCGATCGGGTCATCGACCCAGAGGAGTTCCTTTCCGGCGACGGGCGCCGCGCCGCGGGCGATTTCCGCGCGCGAGTAGTAGGGCACGACGCGTTTGCCCTCCACCCGTCCGCGCAGGCGCATCCCGCGAAGCTCCGGATTGGTCGCGCCGAGGTCGATGATGAGCAGATCATCCGGGGGGCCGTACAGCGGGTGCACGAAAGGGGCCAGCTTGGTGCGACTGCCGCGCAGGACCGGCTCGTAGTAGCCGGTGACCAGCCCGTCGAGCGCGCCGTCGGCGTTGGCGAGCCGCCAAGCAACGAATTGCTCTTCGAGAAAGCGGCGCGCCTCGTCGTCGGTGGGCGAGCGAAGCTCGGCGGCCTTCGCACAGGTCGTGCGCCAGGCCTCGCGCCAGCGCAGCGCCTGGCAGGACGCGAGCAATGCGGGCCAAGCCGCCGCCTGCTCGCCGTTCTTCCACCCCGCAACGGCTCCGAAATCCACCGCCTCCAGCGGATTGACGCGCGCGCTGACCGGTGGCGCCGGGCAGATCGGACAAACCGGGCAGCCGCCGGGAGCGCCGCAATCCCCGGCCGCCGGGCCCGCCGGCCCGAGCTGGCCCGCGCAGCCTGCGACCCACACGGCGGCGGACAATAGCAGAGGGCGCATATGCACTATCATCGCTTGATACCTTTGAGGGAGCATCACGGCGTGGGTTCCGGGCTGTGGATTTTCCTGCTCGAAGCGGGGTCGGCGCTCGCCTTGCTGCTGGCGCTCGTCTGGTGGACTATCCCGAGGAAGCCGAGAAGCACGGGGCAAGCGCGAAACGCATCCGAAGATTCTCCGCCGCCCGGCTAGTGCAGCACGCGCGGCACCGAGAGCGTGAACTCCGGAATCTGCGCGTCGAAGCGCGTGCCGTCCTCGGCCACCATCTGGTAGCTGCCTTTCATGGTTCCGACCGGGGTGGCGATCGCGGTCCCGCTCGTGTACTCGAAGCTCTCGCCGGGCTTGATGAGGGGCTGGGCCCCGACCACGCCCAGCCCGCGCACCTCCTGTACCTGATTGCGGCCGTCGGTGATGATCCAGTGCCGCGAAACCAACTGGGCGGGGAGACTGCCGTTGTTGCGGATCGTGATGGTATAGGCGAATACGAAGCGGCTGTTCTCTTCGTCGGACTGATCGGGGATGTATTGCGTCTGAGAGGAGACGGCGACGTCGTATTTACTTTCCGCGGCCATGCGGCCATTCCACACGATTTCGCGCGGCCTGACAAGGGAGAGCCCATGCCGCTTCATGCGGTGCGCCGCGAATCCAAGTAGAATTTCCGATGATGGCTGAACGCACTTTCCGCATTGCGCCGAGCATCTTGTCCGCGAATTTCGCGCGGCTCGGCGACGAAGTCGCGGCGGTCGTCGCGGCCGGAGCGGATATGATCCACTTCGACGTGATGGACAACCATTACGTACCGAATCTCACTGTCGGGCCGCTCGTGTGCCAAGCGATCCGGCCCCTTACCCGGAGCGTGATCGACGTGCACCTCATGGTGAGGCCCGTGGACCGCATCATCCCGGACTTCGCCCGCGCGGGAGCCGACATCATCAGCTTTCACCCGGAGGCGAGCGAGCACGTCGATCGTACCGTCGGCCTGATTCACGACTCGGGCTGCAAGGCGGGGCTCGCATTGAACCCGGCGACGCCCCTCTCCTGCCTCGATCACGTGCTGCACAAGCTCGACCTGGTTCTCATCATGTCGGTCAACCCGGGATTCGGCGGGCAGCAGTTCATTCCCCACGCCCTGGAGAAGTTGCGCGACGCGCGCAGGAAAATCGACGAAGCCGGTCGCGAGATCCTGCTCGAGGTGGACGGCGGCGTGAACGCCGGCAACATCGCCGCCATCGGGCGGGCCGGAGCGGATACCTTCGTCGCGGGGTCGGCGATTTTCGGCTCCAAGGACTATCGCGCGACCATCCTGCACATGCGCGAGGCGCTGGCTGCGCTTTGAGCGATGCCGGCGAGCCGCAATGCACCCTGTCCCTGCGGGAGCGGCCGGAAATACAAACATTGCCACGGGGCGGTTGCAGGCCGGCCGCTGAAATCGGGGCCGGTCGGCGCCGCTCTCGATCAGGCACGAGACCTGCATCGGCGGGGGTACCTGCCCGAAGCCGAGCTGCTATGCCAGGAAGTACTTGAACGCTCGCCTTGCAACGCACATGCCATGAACATGCTGGGAGTTCTCTGCGCGCAACGCGGCGATCGGGATTCCGCGCTGGGATGGATCGGCAAGGCGATCGCGATCGATTCGCAAAACGCGGCGTACCCCTTTAACTTCGGCAAGACTCTGCTCCAGCTCAAGCGCGCGCGCGAGGCTTGCGAGGCGCTGGAGCGCGCAGCCGCTCTCGACCCCGATTACGCCGACGCCTACAACGAGCTCGGTCTGGCACGCGCGGAGGCAGGGTCCCTGGAGGCCGCGGAAGCGGCGTTCCGCAAAGCGCTGTCGCTGCAAGCGGACTACTGGGAAGCGCACAACAATCTCGGCCTGCTCCTGCATCGGCTGGGGAGGGACGAGGAAGCCACCCAGAGCCTGCGCAGGGCGCTCAAAATCGAGCCGCGCTCGCCCGAGGTACTGAGGAATCTCGGTTTGGTGCTTCGAGCGCAGAGGCGCGCCGCGGAAGCCGTGGAAGCCTACCGCTCCGCGCTCGCCTTGAGCCCGGAGGATCCGGCGCTTCTGACGAATCTCGGCAATGCCCTGCGCGACCTATCGCGGAACGAAGAAGCGGTCGCCTGCTTCCGAGATGCGCTCGCGGTTGCGCCGAACTACGCGGACGCTTATTACAACTGGGGATCGTTGCATTTGCGCGCCGACAGATTTCAGGAGGCGGCGGACAAGTTTCGATCGGCGCTGGGGATCGATCCGCACCTGGCGGAGGCCGAAAATGGCCTCGCGGCGGCGCTGCGCGACCTGGGGCATGTCGATGCAGCAATCGAGGCAGCCAGACGGGCGGTGCTGCTCAGTCCGGCTGACCGGAACGCGCATTCCCAGTTGCTGTTTACGCTGCTGCACACTCCTGAAATCGCCCCGCGGCAGGTGTTCGAAGAACACCGCGAGTGGGCGCGGAGACATGCTGCAGGGCTCCGTTCGGCTCCAGAGACGCACCCAAACTCGCGCGAACCAGAGCGCCGCCTGCGAATCGGATACGTGTCGGGCGATTTTCGACACCACTCCGTGGCGCAGTTCTTCGAACCGGTTCTCGTGCAACACGATCGCGGCGGGTTCGAGATCTTCTGCTATTCCAATGTTGCATACGCGGACGAGGCGACGGGGCGACTGCGACACGCGGCCGACTGCTGGCGCGAGGTCGCCTTCTTTGACGACGACGTCGTAGCGGAGCTGATCCGCTCGGACCGAGTCGACATTCTTGTGGACCTGAGCGGGCATACGAGATACAACCGCCTGCTCGTATTCGCCCGAAAGCCCGCGCCCGTACAAGCGACGTGGCTGGGCTATATGAATACCACCGGCCTCGATACGATCGACTACCGCATCACCGATGCCCGCGCGAGCCCGGAGGGCCCGCTCGATGCGCTCCATAGCGAACGGCTTGTGAGGCTTCCCGACAGCCAGTGGTGCTATTGCCCTCCCTTGGATAGCCCGGAGGTAGCGATCCCGCCCGCGGTTCGCGGGGGAGGGCCGGTTACGTTCGGTGCATTCTCCAGTCTCGCCAAGATCGGTCCTCGCGTGATCGCCCTGTGGTGCAAGCTGCTCGAGCGCCTTCCCGATGCCAGGCTGCTCATCGTGGGTCTGGGTCTGGAATCGGTACGGGACGAGTACCTTTCCGGTTTCGCCGCTCGTGGGATCGCTCCCGGGCGAATCGAGCTGCGCGCCTTCCAGTCATTTCGCGACTATC
Organism: Gammaproteobacteria bacterium; assembly: GCA_041499545.1. Taxonomy (GTDB): domain Bacteria; phylum Pseudomonadota; class Gammaproteobacteria; order Burkholderiales; family SG8-39; genus VBDM01. The sequence goes on from JBGQKK010000084.1 coordinate 8,298, forward strand.
TTGCGATGCATGCGGACGCAGACGTGATTCTCGATACTTTCCCTTACACTGGAGGTACGACCACCTGTCATGCTTTGTGGATGGGCGTTCCGGTCGTTTCCTTGGCCGGGGACTCCGCCCCTTCGCGCGGCGGGGCAAGCCTGCTCGGAACCGTCGGCCTCGAGGAACTCGTGGCCGACACGCCCGAGGAGTACTTGGAGAAGGCGGGCTCTCTGGCGGGCAATCTTGCGCGGCTTTCGACCCTGCGCGAGGGCATGCGCGCCCGAATGTCGGCGTCGCCTCTCATGGACGCCGCGCGATTCACCCGGCATCTGGAGCAGGCGTACCGCTCCATGTGGCGTCGCTGGTGCCGGGATCGAGACAGTGCATGAGCATCTTGCTTGAGCGGATTCGCGACATCGTCGGCCCTGCGGCGCTGATCAGCGCTCCCGAGGAGCTCGCACCGTACGCGACCGATTGGCGCAAGCGCTATCGGGGCAAACCGGCGGCCGTCGTGAAACCGGGCTCGACGGCGGAGGTCGCCGCGGTGGTTCGCGCCTGCGATGAATCGCGCACGGCGATCGTTCCCCAAGGCGGGAACACGGGGCTGTGCGGCGCGGCGACGCCGGACCCAAGCGGCTCGCAAATCGTGCTCAATCTCTCCCGAATGAACCGCATTCGCGCGATCGACGCGCACAACAACACCATGACGGTGGAAGCGGGCTGCGTCCTGGCGAACCTGCAGAAGGCCGCAGAAGAAGCCGGACGCCTTTTTCCCTTGAGCCTTGCCGCCGAGGGGAGCTGCGAAATCGGCGGCAATCTCTCGACGAACGCAGGCGGCACCGCGGTGCTGCGCTACGGCAACGCCCGCGAGCTCGTCCTGGGCCTGGAAGTCGTCCTGCCCTCGGGCGAGATTTGGGACGGCCTGCGCGGCCTGCGCAAGGACAACACCGGCTACGACCTCAAGCAGCTCTTCATCGGTGCGGAGGGGACGCTGGGCGTGATCACTGCCGCGGTCCTGAAGCTCTTTCCTCTTCCCAAGTCCCGCGCTACCGCCGTGGTGGCGCTGCAAGATCCGGAGCGCGCCCTGGACTTGCTGAAGCGGACCCTCGAGGCCTGCGGTGAGCGGCTCACCGGGTTCGAGCTGTTCTCCGACTTCTGCCTCTCGCTCGTGCTCAAGCACTTCAAGGACGCGGCCGCGCCGTTCACCCGCCGCTTTCCGCACTACGTGCTCGTGGAGCTCTCGGACACCCGTCCGGGCGAAGCGGTCGCGGGCCTGGCCGAAGGCGTCCTGGGGGAGGCGCTCGAAGGAAAGAGCATTCTCGATGCGGCGATCGCCCAGAGCGAAACGCAAGCGAAGGCTTTCTGGAAGCTGCGCGATTTCATATCCGAGGCGCAGGCCCACGAGGGCCCGAATATCAAGCACGACGTGTCGATCCCGATATCGCAGATCCCCGAGTTCATCCGCACGACCGACGCCGAGCTGGGTCGCGCTCATCCCGGGGTCAGAATGGTGACTTTCGGGCACGTCGGCGACGGCAACCTGCACTACAACGTGTCCGCCCCCGAAAACGTGGCGCCGGAAGTCTTCGTGAAACAGACGGAAGCGATCAATCGCATCGTGCACGACAGCGTCGCGCGATTTCGGGGTTCGATCAGCGCCGAACACGGCCTCGGGCAGCTGAAGCGGGAGGAGATCCGCCGCTACAAGTCCTCGCTCGAGCTGGAGCTGATGCGCAAGATCAAGCGCGTGCTCGACCCGCACGGCATCATGAACCCGGGGAAGGTTCTCTAGCGCGCAAGCTGGACAAGGCGCGCGCACGTGTTATACAGTAGCCCTCCCAAGAAAGCCGCATCAAGATCTCGATCGTGCTCTCCGAAAACGCAGTGACTCGGGTGCAATGGCGCTGGCGGTGGTGGCGCAGCTAGCCGGCAGTCGTTCGCGCGCCGCAGAACAACGCGCCGCACACCCGCAGTAGCCGCAACGTTTTCGTGGAGCAGTCAGATGACTGAAGCAGAGTTTCAGCGGCTCGCCGCCCAGGGTTTCAACCGCGTTCCGCTGGTCGCAGAAACCTTCGCCGATCTCGATACACCGCTTTCCCTCTATCTCAAGCTCGCTAACCGGTCCAACACCTACCTGCTGGAGTCGGTGGAAGGGGGCGAGCGCTTCGGGCGCTACTCGTTCATCGGGCTCGCCGCTCCGGTGTGCCTGCGCGCGGTCGGAAGACTTGTGACGGTGACGCACGGGGACGCGATCGTCGAAAAGTCGCAGTCGGCGGATCCCCTTGAATTCGTGCGCGAGTTCCTTTCGCGCTATCGCATTGCGGAATTGCCGGGACTCCCCCGCTTCTGCGGCGGTCTCGTCGGCTATTTCGGCTACGACGCCGTCCGCTGGATCGAGCCCCGGCTCTCCGGAGGCTGGCTCAAACCCGACGCTATCGGCTGCCCCGACATGCAGCTGCTACTGTCCGAGGAGCTCGCCGTCATCGACAACCTCTCGGGCAAGCTCTATCTCGTGGTGTACGCAGATCCGGAGAAACCGCGCGCGTGGCGCGATGCGCAAGCGCGTCTGCGCGAACTGCTCGGCGCGCTCAAGCTTCCGCTCTCGCTGCCCGCGGAGCACCGCGAGGCCGACGCAAAGGTGACGTCGAACTTCGACGGGGATGCTTTTCGCGAGGCCGTCGGGCGCGCCATTCGTTA
>JBGQKK010000085.1:0-10955 GCA_041499545.1 Gammaproteobacteria bacterium
CCGCGCAGCGCCTCCTTGAAAAAATATCGCAAGCGGGTGCCTTTGAGCTTGAGCCGGGGCGGCAGGACGGAGGAGAACGACACGACGACGTCGTCGAGCAGCGGGAAGCGCACGTCCAGACCGGCGAGCTCGCAGGCACGAGCGACCTTGGGCAGATCGTTGTCCGCCAGCGTGATCCTCAAATCCAGGGCCAGCATGCGATTGATCAGCGAGCGCGCCTGCGTATCGTTGTAAGCGTCGACGAGCATCGTCCGCGGCGCCTGCTGGTCGATCGTGCCGAGGAATTCCGGCGTGAACATGTTGTCGGCTCCCAGGCGCTCGAGGAGATTGTAGTTGTCGTAGCGGGCGGGCATGGGCTGCGACGCATTCCTCATGTAGCGCTGCGCTTTCCCCAGGATGCCGATCTCCGGGGCGAGAAATGCGACGGGCTCGATCAGCCCCTTGCGCAGAAACTCGGGCAAGTCGCTGTAGAGCGAATAAAGGTGCTGTTTTGCATAGCGCTCGTTGCCGCCGAAGAGCTCGTCACCGCCGTCGCCGCCGAGCAGGACGTCGACGCCGTCGTCCCTGGCGAGCTTCGCACAGTAATAGGTCGGTACGACCGAGGAGTTGCCGAACGGCTGGTCGTAGACCTCGGCGATTTTCGGAACCGCGCTCACTACATCCGCGGGCGTTACGTAGTACTCGTGGTGCCGCGTCCCGAAATGGCGCGCGGCGATGCGCGCATAGGCCATTTCGTCATAACCCTGCGCCTCGAACCCGATCGAGTAGGTGCGCGCGGGCTTCCCCGTCACCTCGCCGAGAATGCCTGCGACCGTGGAGCTGTCGGTGCCGCCGCTGAGGAAGGTGCCCACGGTTCCGTCCTGCGCGGCCTCGCGCACGGCCTGGCGCAGCGAGGCGAGGAATGCCTCCTTGAGCTCGGCTATCGGCTGCTTTCCGTCCTCGACATAGCGCATGGTCCAGTAGGATCGGGTTTCCAGTTTGCCCTTGCGCCACGCCACCAGTGACCCCGGCAACAGGCGTCGGCGGCCGGCATGGATGGTGCGGGGTGCGGGCACCATGTGGAAGTAGACGTAATCGTAGATCGCCTGCGGGTCGATCTCCGTCGAGCTTTCCGGGAAGGCGCTGATCGCGTCAAGCGTCGATCCGAACACGAGCTTTCCCGCGACGACGCAGTAGCAGAGCGGGTGCGTGCCCATCCGGTCGACCGCGAGCATCGCCTCGCCGTTGCGGCGGTCCAGCACGGCGAGGGCGTAAGCGCCTGAAATCGTCGTGAGCACTCCGGCGCCCTTCCGGTGGTAGCCCTGCGCGAGCGCGTGCGCCGCGCCGTGTTGCCGCGCCATCGCGCCGAGGTCCGCATCCGAAAAGCGCGCGTCGCCCCAGACGGCGGCGATCCGCTCGCCGCTCTGGAAGACATCGGCATGGGTGCCTGCCGCCGCAACCGCACCGAATTCCGCCGAGGCGCTGCGCGCGGTGCTACCGTCGAAGCGCTGCAGGGAGGCGGCCATCGCCGCGATTGCACCCGGACCCGCGGGCGCGGCCTGCTCAGCGTCAAACCATCCACAAAGTCCGCTCATACCAAGCTCTTTACACGAGTATCTCGGCGGGGGCCGGGTGGCTGAGGAACGCCGTAGGGCTCGCGGTCAAGCCGTAGGCGCCCGATTGAAATACGACAATGAGATCGCCGACCCGGGCTTCCGCCATCTCCATGCTGTCGGCGAGCAGATCCAGGGGAGTGCATAGCGGACCGACCACGGTTGCGACTTCGCGCTTGCCCCCGGCCATCCGGTTGCCCACCGCGACCGGGTAGTTCTTGCGTATGACCTGGCCGAAGTTGCCGGACGCCGCCAGATGATGATGCAGGCCCCCGTCGGTTATCAGGAACACCTGAGCTCTGGAGATCTTGCGGTCGATGACGCGGCAAACATAGAGACCCGCCTCGCCGACCAGGTAGCGGCCGAGCTCGATCACCACGCGTGCCTGCGACAGGCGTCCCTTGACGCCGCCCATCAGGCGGGCGAGGTTGGCGCCGACCGAGGCAATGTCGAGCTCCCGCTCGCCGACGAAGTACGGGATGCCGAAGCCGCCGCCGATGTTGAGGAGGCGCACCGGCGACGGCGCGTGCTCGGCGAGCCCGAGCGCCAGCTCGATCGTCTTCTCCTGCGCCTCCCTGATCGCGTCGGCGCGCAGGTTCTGCGAGCCGCTGAAGATGTGGAAGCCCTGGAAATCGAGCTCGAGCTGTCCGATGCGCGCGAGCATGGCGGGTACGCGCTCGGCGTCTACCCCGAATTGCTTGGGACCGCCGCCCATCTTCATGCCCGAGCTCTTGAGCTCGAAATCAGGATTGACCCGTACCGCGACGATCGGGCGCAGCTTGCGCTCGCGTCCGATGGCGGCGATGCGCTCCATTTCGCCTTCCGATTCGAGATTGACGACGATGCCCGCCGTCACCGCCTCGGCCAGCTCCGCGTCGGTCTTGCCGGGGCCCGCGAAGCTGATGGTCGAGCGCTGCGCGCCGGCGGCGAGCGCGACTCGAAGCTCCCCCGCGGAGGCCACGTCCAGCCCGTCGACCAGCCGGGCGAGGTGCTCCACGACCGCCGGCATCGGATTGGCCTTCATCGCGTAGTGCAGGTGCACGGCCGCAGGCAAGTGCTTGCGCAGCAGCTCGACTCGCCGCGTGATCAAACCGCGGTCGTACGCGTAGAACGGTGTGCGCCCGACGCGCTGCGCGAGCGTGGTGAGTGGAATGCCGCCGATGTGGAGGCAGTCGTCGACTACGGGAAACTGGGTCATCGGTGCATGCACGGGTTTGTTCATGGCTTCCTGCCGCAGACTACCGACGGTTCGTGCCTGCCTCGAAGAGGCCTTGCATTTCCTGCGCCATCAGCTTGCGGTCGATCTTGCCGTTGGGATTTCTCGGCAGGCTTCCCTCGCGCACGGTCACGCGGGCCGGCACCATGAACGCGGGCAATTGCTGCCGGCATTGCTCCAGAAGGCGCTCGGTATCGAGCCGCACGCCGTCGCGCGCCGTCGCGACCACGACGATCGCCTGGCCGAGCACCGGATGCGGGATGCCGAGCGCTGCGGCCTCGCCGACCAGCCCGGTCGCATAGATCACCTCCTCGACTTCGGTGGGGCTCACGCGATAGCCGGAGGTCTTGATCATCTCGTCGCGGCGGCTGATGAAGTAAAGGAATCCCTCCTCGTCCATGCGTACCGTGTCGCCCGACCAGACTGCGATCTCCGGCATGACCAGGCCCTTCGGCTGGCCGGGCGCCGGCTTGAAACGCTCCGCCGTCTTCTCAGGATCGTTCCAATAGCCGAGCGACACGAGCGCGCCGCGATGCACCAGCTCGCCGGGCTCGCCCGGTTTGCAGGGCGTGCCGTCTTCGCGCACCACCAGCACTTCGGCGTTCGGGATCGCCTTGCCGATCGAATCGGGCCGGCGGTCGAGCTCCGAGGGAGGAAGGTAGGTGGAGCGGAAGGATTCGGTCAGTCCGTACATCAGGAACACCCGTGTTTTCGGCAGCGCGGCTCGGAGCAAATCGAGCGTCGCCTTCGGCATCCGGCCGCCGGTATTGGCGATGTAACGCAGGGCGTCTCGCGCGGCTTCCGGCCAATCGATCTGCGCGAGCTGTATCCACAGCGGGGGCACCGCGGTCAGTCCGGTGATGCGCTCCTTGGCGACTGCGGTGACGATGTCGCGCGGCACGAGGTAGTTGATGAGGGTGACGCTCGCACCGACGTGAAACGCGGTGGTGAGCTGGCTGAACCCGGCGTCGAAGCTGAGCGGCAAGGCAGACAGTATCCGGTCGTCCTCGCTGTTTTCGAGATACTGGGCGACGCTCCGCGCTCCCGCGACCATGTTGCGGTGGGACAGAACGACCCCTTTGGGCTTTCCCGTGCTGCCCGAGGTGTAGAGAATCGCCGCCATGTCGGTGTCGATCACGCGGTGCGGCTGGGCCTTGGACTGGGCGGCCAGCGCGTCGTCCCAGGTCAGGACATTCAGGCTTGCACCGGGCTCGGGCCCGCCCCCTGTGACGATCACCGTGTGCAGGTCCTGACATTCATGCAGGATGGGGGCCAGAAGCTTGAGGCGCTCTGAGGAGGTGACGAGGATGCGGACGTTGCAGTCCTTGAGGATGTACGCGACCTGATCGGGCTTGAGCAGAGGGTTGATCGGGACGAACACGCCGCCGGCCGCTGCCGCGCCAAACACGGCGACCACGGTCTCGAGGCGTTTCTCCAGGTACACCGCCACCCGCTCCGAACGGCCGAGCTCCAGTTTCGAGAGGCCGGCAGCGCAATCCCGGACGCGGGCCGCGAGGCCGTCGTAGTCGAGGCGCTTGCCCTGGTAGACCAGGGCTTCCTGTCGCGGCTTCCTCTTGGCGCTGCTCAACAGCAGATCGTGAATCAGCTCGCTCATACGTTTCGCGGGCGGGACAGCCGATGATAGCGGGAATCCACAGCGTATCTCAAAACTGCCGCCTCGCCCTCAGGTCCTGGCAGCAAACAGCCCGCGCACTGCGCCGAGCGCCCGCTTCGCGGCGCGCGCCCCGAAGTGCCGCCCTGCCGCAAGCAGGCCGCGGGGGGTTCGCAAATTGAACGCAATCATCCCCCAGCGCTCGCGACGATCCGACATCCAATCCCGCTTGTAGGCGTCATCGCCGGTCAGGTAGTCGACTTCGTGCACCTTGTCGATATCGATCGCGTGCTGCATCAGATGCGCGGTCAGGACCGAGCCAGCCGAGAGCTTGGCGAAGCGTTCGTCGTAGGCGAGCTTGTAGATGGCGGCGATCCCCGCGTGCACGATCCAGATCTGCGCGGCGACCGGCTGCTCGTCGACGTAGACGACTCCGAGCCGCAACCAGCCCAAGGCGGCGCAGCTGCGGCACAGCCCCGAGATGAAATGCGGATACGGCTCCGGGATTTTCCAGCTCACTGCGTAGATCTGCTCGTAGGCGCGCAGGGCTTCCTCGAGACCGGTCTCGCCGCAGCAGACGACGATTCTCGCCTTGAGTTTCTCGAGCTGTTTTCTCTTGCGCGTGACGGTGTTCTTGAGCTGCGAGGGCAGGGCCTCGAAATACTCGGCGTAGCTGCGTCCGCCCACCCGCAGGTACCAGTTGCCGAAGCAGAAGTAGCTTTGAACCGCGAGACCGGCCTTTCTCAACGCGCTCATCAGTGCCGGAAAAACCGGCGCGTCCACCGCGAGCGGACGCAAGTCGATCGTGTCCCATCGAACCTCGTCGCGCGCCATCGCCGAGGCGAGCACATCGAGCACGCGCTGCAGGTCCGGCTCGTCCGGACCGACCGAGGGACCGAAGAGCGAGGTGTAGTAGTTGGACAGCCCGCCCAGCGTCTTCGCGCCGAGCGCGCCCGCGCCGGTTCGCATCGGCAGCACGGCCCGGCCGGCCGCTCCGCCGTCCGCGGCGTCCACGGCGTAGACGCGCAGGCGTTCCTCGGGACCGAGCACGGACGACTGAACGAAGTTCCGGTACCAGGGCAGGGTGAGGAAGAAGCTGGTGTTGCCCGCACTGGAAAACAACGACTCGTAGTGCGCGGGCAGCGCGGCGAGGTCCGTGTACACGGTGCTCACGTACGTTTGCAATATCGCTCCTCCCGTCGGCAGCGATGCGCGACAAATCCCGCACCGGGGAATCGGCTCGAGCAGCACGGGGTTAGGCGACGATTGTAACATCGCCATTCCAGGCATCACCGGGGCAATCGGGCGAGCAGCTCCGAGAGTTCCTGGGCGCGATGAAGCCGCGACGCCCCGGCGACAAAGGCTTCGCTGGGTGGAGCGGCCTCGCCGCGCCGGGCGCTGTCCAGGAAGCGCCGCAGGCCGCTGGCGATGTCCTCCATCGAGTCGAGCCGCGCGATGCTGCGGCTGCCGGCTCCCTCCAGCAGCCTGGCGGTGTCCCCAGCCGGGTCGGTCAGAGCGAGGATCGGCCGCCGGCAACGCAGGTATTCATAGGCCTTGGCCGGGATCTGATCGTTGCAATTGGAAGCCTGGAGCACGAGGAGCCCGTCGGCGCGCAGCATTTCCTCGAGCGCTTCGCGATAGGGCAGGGGCGGGGCGATCTCGACGATTTCGCCGACCCGGATGTCCTCGATCAGCTTTCTGAGAAAACCTTCATGCGCGGGAGCGCGCAGGCGCACGCGCAGCTCGCCGGGTTTCAGGCGGCCGTCGTCGAGCATCTGCCGAAGAGCTTGGAACAACTGCGTGGGATCGCGCTCGCTCGGGTAGACGATGCCGCTGTGTATCAGCGTGAATTTCCCGGGCAGCAGCGGTCCCTTGTCCCGGAGAGCATTGCCGTAGGGCGCAAAGCTCTCCTCGTCGTAGCCGTTCTCGATCACGGCGAAGCGGGCGCCCGGCGCGTCCCCGTACCGCTCGCGGTACATGCGCGCCGCGCCTGGCGCGGCGAAAACGCAAAAGGACGCGCGACGCACCGCGGTTTCCTCGATCCTCTTGAAGCTGCGCCAGATCTGCGGGTCGGCCGGGTAGCCGTCCTGGGCCATGGGGTCGCGAAAATCAGCGACCCAGGGGAGCCCGGAAAGGCGATGGAGCGTGTCTCCGATCACGTGCGCCGTTGCGATCGGATACGTGCTCCAGACGGCGTGGGGTCGGTAGGTCTTGATCATCGCGAGACCTTTCGGAACCGCTCCGAGCCACCAGCTGACCCAGCGGTCCGGGCGCGCGGTGAATCCCGGATAGCGGCCCATGACGGCGAGATGGCGCGACGCATCCAGAGCAAACGCGCGCTCGACAATGGTGTCTTGGGGGAGGTCCCCCAGCTGATCTTGGCTTACACGCTCGTAGGCTCGCGGGTGTGCCGTCAGGATAAGCGGCTCCCAGCCGAACCGGGGCAGGTGACGCGCGAAGCTGATCGTGCGCTGAATGCCGCTGCTTCCCGCGAGAGGCGGAAAGTGGTAGGCGATCATCAGGAGCCGCTTCACGAGGCCTTCAGGACGCGCTCATGAGGCTGCTTTCGGTTGCCGCGAGCAGCGCCTCGCATTCGGTGATCTCGAGCGTGGACCAGAAGGAATCGCCCCTGACGGACGCCGCACGCACCTCCAGTCCTTTCGATCGCCACGCCTGCAGCGCGCGCTCGGAAGCAGGAGAGAGCTTCCCTTCCTGCGTCGCGGAAACTTCCAGGCAATGTACGCGCTTGACCGCCGGAGCAAGATCGGCGAGACGGAGAGAGTCGACTTCGGCCGCCAATTCCGGGTGGAGATCGTAGCCCGCGATCTCGAGCGACTGCCCTTGCCGAAGCGAATCCCGCAGTCCGCTCACGCCGGACTGTGCGGCTCCCTCGGCGAGCATCTCGGACGCCAGCCGCAGTCTCAAGAACTGCGTGAGAAACAGCTCGCCGCTGACGACCGGCTGCCACAACACGAGCTGCTCAAGGTCCAATCGCGGATCGCGAGCCACGTCCGCGGCCAGGGTCGCACCGAGCCTCAATCCCCAAAGCGCCAGGGGACCGCGGACTCGGGGTTTGAGCCAATCGAGGCCGAGCCGCAGGTCCTGCTTCCAGATCTGCCATCGTGCGTCGGCAAAGGCGCCGGTGCTGTCTCCGCAACCGAACAGGTCGATCTGCAACACGGAGTATCCCAGGGCAGCGAGTCTCCGGGACTGCAGGGCCGCCATTCTGCGCGACTTGTTCATCTCCTCGCAGAACGGATGCGCATATACGATGCCACCGCGCACGCGCTCTGGCGCGCCCGGATGGTGGATACAGAGTCGATGGCCGGGTTCGGCCGGAAGAAAGAATGCGCTGAACACGTCCGACCGGAGACCGGCCCTTAGCGGGAAAGCTTGCCCTCGATGAACTTCGTCAGGCTGTCGAGCGTCTCGAAAGTGGACGCGCCGATTTCGTCGTCCGCGACCGCAATGCCGAAATGCTCCTCCAGCGCGGTGATGAGGTTGACGACTGCGATCGAATCGAGCTCGGGAACCGCTCCGAGCAGCGGCGCAGCTGCCTCCATGTCCTGCACGCGGCCGCCGATCTGCAAGGCACTGCCCACGACCTTTCTCACATCATCGAGTAACATTAAGCTTCTCAAGGATCGCAACAGTCATCGGCGCAATTTTCGGTGGGACCTGCGCCCGCAGCAATATGCATCAGGATACCGGGGGTGTCAAACCGCCGTGGCCCAGAACGTGCACGATGAAACCGCATTCACATTCGATTGCCGGGGCGAATTGCTCGTCGGAGTATTGAGCGGTGCGCGGCTTCCGGCAGAACGCGGCGTGCTGATCGTCGTGGGCGGGCCGCAGTACCGGGTGGGGAGCCACCGGCAGTTCACCTTGCTCTGCCGGCGTTTGGCCGAACAGGGCGTGCCCGCCTTGCGGTTCGACTATCGCGGGATGGGAGACAGCGATGGCGCGGTACGAACGTTTGAAAGCGTGAGCGCGGAAATTCGTTGCGCCATCGACCGGTTTTTCCAAAGCGTTCCGGGTCTGAAGGACGTCGTGATCTGGGGTCTGTGTGACGCGGCCTCGGCCGCCTTGTTCTACGCCCACCAGGACGCCCGAGTGAGCGGACTGGCGTTGCTCAACCCCTGGGTGCGCACGCCGGAAGGGCTCGCGCGCACGCACCTGCGGCACTACTATCTGGAGCGTCTGCTTCAGGCGAGTCTATGGGGCAAGATAGCCCGCGGTGAATTCAAGTTTCGCGAGGCCGCCGGCGCGCTCGGCCGGCTGTTGATCAATGCGCTGCGGCGCAGCGGCGCGGGCGCTTCGGCGGCGGGCGAGGCGTCGCTGCCGGACAGGATGGAGGACGGGCTGCGCAAATTTCGCGGCAAGGTCCTGCTGATTCTCAGCGGCAACGATCTCACCGCGCAGGAGTTCGAGGGCGTCGTCGCAAACTCCGGCCGCTGGCGATCCCTTCTCGACGATGGGCGCGTTACGCGTCGCCGTCTCGCCGATGCGAACCACACCTTTGCGCGGCGCGAATGGCGCGATCAGGTCGAGCGCTGGACCGAAGCCTGGGTCAAGACCCTCTAGGGCTCAGGGCTCGTACCGGTATTCCAGGGCTCCGGCGTCGAGGCCTCCCGCCTTGCTTCGAGGCCCCGCTCGTGCCGTGTGAGCGTATTGCGCGGCGGGACGAAGATCGAGTCCATGCGCGCTCCCCGGATCGACGCCGAACCCGATCGCCGCGGCCCCCGGCCTGAGCCTGTAGTCGAAATTCACCGCGTCGACAAAGTCGGTTTTCTTTGCGACCACGTTGTAGCGCATTTCCCCCGGGCCGCTCAGTATTTCCCCCGGCCCCGAGAAAATGTTGTTTACGATCAACGCGGCCGAGGTGCCGGCCCTGACGAAGAGGAAGACGCCTCCGGCAGGCAGGTCGTTTACCACCGTGTTGTTGACGAAGTAGAGCTCGTTGACCGGGTTCCGCAGTCCCTCGGCCCCGTAGGAAACGACCACCGGGTTGTCCGTCGCGGGTCCCTGCTGGATCAGGTTGCCGATCACGAATGCGAGCCCGCCGGAAGGAAATTCCACGGCGTAGCTTCCTGTGCCGTCGCTCTCGTCGGTGATGCGGTTGTAGGCGATCTGATTCCTCAACGCCCGGCTCTTCACGTTGTGCCCGATGCGCGCATGATGCACGTAGCTGAAGCGCAGCGCGAAGGACCGGACTGCGCCGATGTAGAGATTGTGGCTGTACCCGTCTCCGAAGCCGTTTCGCGCGAACTCCGAATCTTCGACGACGACGTCGCTCGCCGGGTTGGCGCCGGTGAGGATGCCGTTCTCGTTGTCGTGAAAATAGCAGTTGCGCACTGTCAGCCCGGCGCCCTCCAGCCGGATACCGGCGCCGTTCTTGTTCGGCACCTTCGCGCCGGAGAATTCCACGCCCTCGATCGTCGTGTCGTTTCCCTTGATGACCCAGATGCCGCTGCCCTCGGCCTCTGCGCCGTCGGCGCGCAGGTGGGCGCGTCCGCCGACGGCGCGTAGGGTGAGCCGATTGGCCCGCCAGATCGCGGCGTCGCCTGCGTAGATGCCCGCGTCGATTTCGACGGTGTCGCCGTCGCGGGCGATCCGAGCGGCGGCGCTCGGGCGCTCGAGCTCCCGCTTCGCGCCGACGCGCAGCGGTTGCCGCGATTCCCGCGCAGTCCCGCGCGGGTCGGCGGCGGCATCTGCGCCCGAGCTCAAAGGCGCAAACGACACCAATATTGCAGCCGTGTGAATTGCAATAAGTACCCGTGCTGTCAGTGAAAAGCTCATGCCCTTGTCATTAAGTACCCTATTCGGCGCCTTCTGCGCACATTGTCACACACGACAGGAGTTATTGAAGTCCTGGAATACGTATATGATTTATGGTGTTATACCTTCTCAGTCGTATCACCGTAGTACCTCCGTCGTATCAGTCTGGTGTCAGTGGAATGAAGGGTCGTATTGCGTCTATGCAAATGCGAAGCACCTGGCTGTTAGCGCTCTTGGCGGCGTTGTCGCTTGGCGGCTGCGGTAAGGAGCCCGTCAACACGACCACGACGCTGAGCCCGCCTGCGCCGTCAGCGGTGACCCCGCCTGCGCCGACGCCGCCATCGGGGCCGCCCGCGCCGACCGTGTCCATAGGTGTGAATCCGCTCAGCATCGCCAGCGGAGCGAGCGCCACGCTCACCTGGTCGTCGATCAACGCGGACAACTGCGCCGCCTCGGGAGCTTGGTCGGGCGTGAAGGCGACCAATGGAACGCAATCGACCGGCGCATTGACGAGCACCAGCACCTTCTCGCTGACCTGCACGAGCGCCGGCGGCAGCGTACTGCAGTCGGCCACCGTCACGGTGGCGCCGCCGCCACCGCCGCCGACCGTAACCATCGGTGCGAACCCACAGATCGTGGCGAGCGGCACGAGCTCCACGCTCACTTGGTCGTCGACCAACGCGACGAGCTGCACGGCTTCGGGCGCGTGGTCGGGCGCAAAGGCCCCGAGCGGGACGCAATCGACGGGCGCATTGAC
>JBGQKK010000086.1:0-10872 GCA_041499545.1 Gammaproteobacteria bacterium
CCCCGTGATGCTGTGCCGGCTCACCGGGGGACTGGACGCGAGCGGCAACCTCAACGCGCTGCACATGCGGCTCTCGGGCCAGTCGATCCTCGCTTCGGTCCGCCCCGAGGTCGTCCAGGCGCAGAAAGGGCGCGATCCCTTGTCCTTCCAGGGCGTGTTCGAATCGGGCGAGCACTCGTTCAGCTACACCGTGCCGAACCTGCTGATCGACCATGCGATGCGCAACACGCATGTGCCGCCGGGATTCTGGCGCGGCGTGAACATCAACCAGAACGCGGTGTTCATCGAGTGCTTCATGGACGAGCTCGCCGAGGCCGCCGGCCAGGACGCCCTGGAGTTCCGGCGCAAGCTCATGGCGAAGTACCCGAGGAACCTGGGCGTGCTGAACGCGGTGGCCGAGAGGATCGGCTGGAGCAAGCCTGCTCCGAGCGGCGTGCATCGCGGCCTTGCGCACCTGCATTGCTTCGACAGCTACGTCGCCGCGGCCTGCGAGATCTCGGTCAAGGACGGCAACAAGGTGAAGGTGCTCCGTATCGTCGCCGCCACCGACCCGGGCTACGCCGTGAACCCGGCGCAGATCGAGCGCCAGGTCGCGGGGTCCTTCGTCTACGGCCTCTCGGCGCTCTTCTTCCAGGAGTGCACGGTGAAGGACGGCCGCATCGAGCAGACCAATTTCCACCAGTACAACTCGATGCGCATCGCCCAGATGCCGAAGGTGGAGACCATCCTCATGCCCACGGGCGGCACGGTCTGGGGCGGCATCGGCGAGCCGACGATCTGCGTCGCGGCGCCGGCGGTGCTGAATGCGTTCTACCGGGCAACCGGCAAGCGCATCCGCACGGTGCCGCTCAAGAACCACGGCATCCAGCTGGTGTGAGGCTGGCGGCGGGCCTGCTGGCGCTCTGCCTGGGGCCTGCTTTTGCGGTGGACGACCTTCCTGCCTCGCTTACGGGCGGGAAGGGCGATCCCGCGCGGGGTCGGGCGATCGTCGCCAACCGGCAGGTCGGACTGTGCCTGCTCTGCCACAGCGGGCCCTTCCCGGAGGAGCGGTTTCAAGGCGACCTCGCGCCCGACTTGAGCCGCGTCGGAGCACGATTGTCCGAGGGCCAGATGCGGGAGATGGTCGTCGATCCCTCGCGCGCCAACCCGGATACGATCATGCCCGCGTATTACAGAACCGACGGTCTGACGCGCGTCGCGTCGTCGTTTCGCGGCAAGACCATCCTCAGCGCGGAACAAATCGAGGACGTGGTTGCCTATCTCGTAACACTGAGATGACGAAAATGAGGACCACGCGCCGGGAATTCCTCATCCTCACCGCCGCAGCCCTCGCCGCGCCCACGGCGGCGAAGGCCCAGCTCGATCCCAACCTCGCCGCGAACCGCAAGGCGGCGTTCCAGGAGGCGCTGCGCAGGATCGTGGGCGACGCGCAGGTCCGCCGCGGCCGCGTGAAGCTGGTGCTGCCGCCGCTCATCGACAACGGCAACTCGGTGCCGCTCTCGGTCGCGGTCGAGAGCCCCATGACCGAGGCGGACCACGTCAGGGCGATCCATGTGCTCACCGAGAAGAACCCGCTGCCCGATGTGGTGAGCGTGCGCCTGAGCCCGCGCGCCGGGCGCGCGACCCTCTCGACCCGTGTGCGCCTGGCCGACACCCAGACCGTGACGGCGGTCGCCCAGATGAGCGACGGCTCGTTCTGGTCCGACAGCGCGGAAGTCGTGGTCACGCTCTCGGCCTGCCTCGAGGAAGGGCTGATCTGATGGCGCGCGCGGTCGTCACGGTGCCCGCGCAGGCGAAGCGCGGCGAGATCATCGAGATCAAGACGCTCGCCGCGCACGCGATGGAGACGGGGTTTCGCCGCACGCAGACGGGTGAGCTGATCCCGCGCGACATCATCAGGACCTTCACCTGCACCTACAACGGCGTGGAGGTCTATCGCGTCGAGCTGCATCCGGCGATCGCCGCGAATCCCCTGATCGCCTTCACCACCGTCGCGATCGAGAGCGGCACGCTCTCGTTTCAATGGGTCGGCGACAACGGCTATAGCGCGACCGAGATCGCGCCGATCCGCGTCGAGTGAGGCTGCGTCTACTGGCAGGGGCGGCAGCTGCCTGCCTGCTTCTGGAATTCTCGGCCGGCAGCGCGGCGGGAGAGATTCCCCTCGGCGAGCGCCGCTCGGGCTACGAGCTGATGGCGCGCGAGACGCGCGCGATCCAGGACGACGATGCCACCAACCCGGGCATGCTGTGGGTGCTCGACGGCGAGGCGCTGTGGGGCCGAAAGGCGGGCGCCGCGGACCGCGCCTGCGCCGACTGCCACGGCGACGCGCGCGCGAGCATGAAAGGTGTCGCCGCGCGCTTTCCGGCGTACGACGCCGCGCGCGGGCGCCTGGTCGATCTCGAGGAGCGCATCAACGCCTGCCGCACCGAGCGGCAGAAGGCGGCTCCGCTCGCATTCGAAAGCAAGGAACTGCTCGCGCTGACCGCCTACGTCGCGCGCCAGTCGCGTGGAATGTCGATCGCCGTTGCCATCGACGAGCGCACGAAAGGATTTCTCGACGCCGGCCGCGAGACCTTCCACCGCAGGCAGGGCCAGCTCAACCTGTCCTGCGCCAACTGCCACGACCATCTCTGGGGAAGAAAGCTCGCCGGCACCCCCATCCCCCAAGCGCACCCGACGGGATACCCGCTCTATCGTCTCGAGTGGCAGAGCCTGGGCTCCCTACAACGCCGCCTTCGCAATTGCCTGAACGGCATGCGGGCGGAAGCGCCTCCGTTTGGATCGCCAGAACTGGTCGATCTCGAGCTCTATCTCATGTGGCGCGCGCGCGGGATGAAAATGGAGTCGCCCGCCGTGCGGCCTTGACGGCCGCGTTCTCGGCGCTCGACGAAGCGCGCATCCGCAGGGAGCTTTCGTGGAATCTGTGCCGGGGCACCGGCTACAAGGGCATCGTGCGCGCGATCCGGCAGGTGCTTGATGCGCGCGGTTAGGGGGCGAGGTGGCCGGTTTCGGCCCAGAAGCTGCCGTTCGATTGATCACCAACTGGAGAAGATGAGCTATGACGCGAAGACGGGCATGGTCCTCTACCGCTCGCACATGCATAAGAGTCTGAAACGCAATTTCCAGCTGGTGCCCGGCGCGCAATGGCTCGAACTGCTCTGCCGCCACATCCCGGACCGGTTCGAACATCTGGTGCGGTATGTCGGGTGGTACTCGACGAGGGTTCGGGGCGAGCGGGCGCGTAAGGCCGTGCCGGCTGAAGCGGTGCGGGCAGCCGAGGATGGCCCTGCGGTTGCGGCGCGCGCCCGATCGGCGTGGGCGCGATTGATCCACAAAGTCTACGAGGTCGATCCTCTGGAATGTCCCAAGTGCGGCGCGCCGATGCAGGTCATCGCGCTGATCGAGGACGCTGCAGTCATCCGCCGAATCCTCGAAGCTTGCCGGCGACTGAAGGCGGAGCGCTCTATGCCAGCCGCGGCATCACGCCGTTCAACATGTAGTCGATGAGTTCGCGCACCGGGCGGATGGCGTTGCCGAAGGGGAGCCGGCCTGCGCCGCGAAAGAACAACCCGCGCTCGACGTCCCCGGCAAGCGCGGCGGCGAGCTGCAAGTCGATGCAGAACTGGCCGATCTTGGACAGGCCGTCGCGCAGGCCGCAGACCTCGAGGCAGTCGAAGGCGAGCGTGCACTCGCGCCGGGCCTTGGCACGCCGCGTAAGCGCAGGCAGCTTCTCGAGATAACGCTCGAGCCAGGGAGTTCGCACGGCGCGCGCCGGCAGTCCCGCAACGCTCATGAAGGTGATGATGTCCTTGGGTCCGGCCTCCGCCAGCACGCGCTTGAAATTCGGGTGCGCGTCGCTTTCCTCGGTGACGGCGAAGGGCGTGCCGAGCTGGGCGCCGGCGGCGCCGAGCGCAAGCGCGGCGAGCAGTTTCTCGTGACTGTCGATGCCGCCGGCGACGATCAGCGGAATGCGTTCGCGCTCGATGCCCAGCTCGCGCAGGAGATCGAATGTTCCCGCGAGCACATTGGAGAAATCGAAACGCGGATCGGCCAGATCCTCCTCGCGCGCCGCGCCGAGATGGCCGCCGGCGTAGCGCGGATGCTCGATGACGATGGCGTCCGGCAGGTGGCCCTTGCGCATCCATTTCTTCAGCACGATTCCGATGCCGCGCGCGTCCGACAGGATCGGGATCAGCGCCACACCGGGGAAATCCTTCGCCAGCTCCGGCAGGTCGAGCGGCAGCCCGGCGCCGACTACGATCGCCTGAGCGCCGCTTTCGCAGGACTGGCGCACGTAATGCGCGTATTCGGCCACCGCGCGCATGATGTTGACGGCAATCAGGCCTTCGCCCGCGGCGAGCGCGAGCGCCGCGCGGATCTCCCGATCGAGCGCCACGAGGTTGGCGGCGTTGATCGCCGCCTTGTCCCGGCGCTTTCCGGTTTTCTCCATCAGATCCGGGTGGTGGCGGCGCAGGTCGATGCCGGAGATCGTGCCCATCGCTCCCAGCCCGGCGACCGCGCCCGCGAGCCGATGCGCGGAAATGCCCACGCCCATGCCCCCCTGGACGACGGGCAATAGCGCTTTTCCCTTGATTCGAAGCGGCGGCAGCTCGGTCGCGAGCAAGTGTGATTTCCGCGATAAGAACAATTTAAGATGGTGCGCCGTATCAGGAGGGCGTATTTGATCTACATCAAAGCGGCTGGGGAGTGGGGTCCGGGTATGTGCCAGTAAACGCACAGTAACTGCCCGCTTCACCGCGTGGCGCCTTGATCTAGAAAAGCAAAAGTCTCGAAATTACCTGGTATGCCCTTGCCTAGCCCCTCGCCTCCGCTTTACTGGATCTTCGCCTTGGAGCGCAGATCGCGGACGAACGCCTGGACTTCCCGCTCCTGGATCATCGAATGCAACTGCTGCTTGACGGCGTCGAACGCCGGGAATTGCGTGGAGCGGACGTCTTCGAGTCCAACGCCGCGACCAAGTCTGCCAGCGCTCCTTTCCCGCGAAGATCGGAATCGAGTCTTCGACGGCGACGTCTTCGGTCCGCTCGAAGCTCCCGCCGAGCAGGGTCTCGAGCTCTCCCGATTTGAGCCCGAACGGCGGGCCGCGCTCGCCGTCCTCGAAGAAGAAAAATCCGGCGAGCCTGCCGTGCGGCGACAGCAGCTCGAGCGCGCGCTGCGCGTAGCGCGGCCGCAGCGGGCGCGGCAGGGAGCAGAGGAACGCCCTCTCGTAGACGAGGTCGAACGGCGTCCCGAAATCGAATTCGAAGAAGTCGGCGAGGCGCACGCGCTGCGACAGCGGTCCGAGGAGCTTGCGCGCACGCTCGACCGCGGCCGGCGCGAAATCCACCGCAATCACGTCGTGTCCGGCTTCCACGAAGGCGCGCACCTCGTAGCCCGAGCCGCAGCCCGGGATCAGCACGCGCCGGCCGCCGGGCTCTCTTCTCAGGAACTCCTCGAGAACGGAAGGAACTCCGCCCGCATCCCAGGGTGTGAAATTCTCGCGAAAGCGCTTTTCCCAGAACTCGGGCTTCGCAGCGTCTTCCCGGGGCATCGCGCTAGCCCTTGACGCAGACGACTTGCTTCAGCGTGTGCACGACCTCGACGAGATCGGTCTGGTCGGCCATCACGCGGTCGATATCCTTGTAGGCGCCCGGGATCTCGTCGAGCACGCCCTTGTCCTTGCGGCATTCGACGCCCTCGGTCTGGGCTTCCAGGTCCGCGCGCGAGAAGCGGCGCTTCGCCTCGGCGCGGCTCATGCGCCGCCCGGCGCCGTGGGCGCAGGAGCAGAAGGATTCCGGGTTGCCCTTGCCGCGCACGACATAGGAGCGGGCGCCCATGCTGCCCGGGATGACGCCCAGCTCGCCCTCGCGCGCACTGATCGCGCCCTTGCGGGTGACATAGACCTGCTCGCCCGCGTGCAGCTCCCGCGTCACGTAGTTGTGGTGGCAGTTGACGGCTTCGCTCGTCGCCTCGAACCCGGGGAGCTCGCGGCCGAGCGCATCGAGGATCAGGTGCATCATCTCGCGCCGGTTGGCGAAAGCGTAGTCCTGCGCCCAGCCGACCGCCTCGACGTAGTCGCCGAAGTCCTTCGACCCCTCGTCGAGCCAGGCGAGATCGCGATCGGGAAGACGGACATCGCGCTTCAGCATCGCCTCGCGCGCCCGGGCGATGAAGTACCGGCCGATGCAATTGCCGATGCCGCGGCTGCCGGAATGCAGCATCACCCACACGTGAGCGCTCTCGTCGAGACAGATTTCGATGAAGTGGTTGCCGCCGCCGAGCGAGCCCATCTGCCGTACCCATTTCCTCTCGTGGTCGCGTTGCATCTTGGCGATCTTCGGATGCTCGCGGACGATGGCCTCGAGGCGCCGCTTGAGAGGCGAGCAGGCTTCGCGCCGCGCGCCGGCCTCGCCGTGCTCGTCGAACCCGACGGGAACCGCCCGCTCGATCGCCGCGCGCACGCGGGCGAGGCTGTCGGGAAGCTGCTCGGCCCTGAGCGACAGCCGCACCGCGTTCATGCCGCAGCCGATGTCGACGCCGACCGCCGCGGGGATGATCGCGCGCCGGGTAGGAATCACCGAGCCCACGGTCGCGCCGATGCCGGCGTGCACGTCGGGCATCGCCGCGACGTGGCCGAACACGATCGGCAGCTGCGCCACGTTGGCGAGCTGCTGGCGCGCGTGCGGCTCGAGGTCGTCGGTGAAAATCTTGACCGGGACGCGGCCGCCCTCGATGAGCTGTCTGACCGGCATGGGGAAGGGAGCGCTTCGCGTATTCTACGGGGGCGGTAACATCTTGTTGCAATATAGGGTCTTGCGACACGGGGCGGTTACACTTGTCTGGTGTAATCGCTGCGGACGCACCGAACGAGGAGAGGTGCTGTCTTGTTCTTTGCGAACAGAAAGAAAATGGAGCTCGGACCTCCGCTGATCGAAAGACCGGAAACCCGGTGGCGCTCGCTGAAGGGCGCTTGGGTGGTGATCCTCGTGCTGTTTCTGGCGGCGGTGGGGGTGGCCGTGTATTGGCTGCAACCGAGTGAAGCGCCGCGTCCGACGGGACGGCGCGGCTTGGATCCCTCGCGACCCACGCCGGTGGTGGCGGCGACGGCAAGAACCGGTGACATCAACATCTATCTGAACGGGCTGGGCACCGTGACGCCTCTCAAGACGGTGACCGTCCGGAGCCGCGTCGACGGCGAGCTGGTCAGGGTCGCCTTCACCGAAGGGCAGATCGTCAAGACAGGCGACGTCCTCGCCGAGATCGATCCGCGGCCGTATCGAGCCCAGCTCGCCCAGGTCGAGGGTCAGATGGCGCGCGATCAGGCGCTGCTCGCGAACGCGCGCATCGACGTCGAGCGCTACCGCGGCTTGTACGCCCAGGACTCGATCGCCAAGCAGCAAGTGGATACGCAGGAGGCCCTGGTGCGCCAGTACGAGGGCACAGTGAAATTCGACCAGGGGCAGATCGACAACGCGAAGCTGCAGCTCGCCTATTCGACGATCACCGCGCCCATCGGCGGACGGCTGGGCTTGCGCCTGGTGGACGCGGGCAACATCGTCCGGGCGGGCGACGCCAACGGCCTGGTCGTCATCACCCAGCTGCAGCCGATCGCCGCGGTGTTCACCATTCCCCAGGACAGCTTGCCCGAGGTGCTCAAGCGCCTGCGCTCAGGCGCCCCGCTCCCCGTAGAAGCCTACGACCGCGAGCAGAAAACCAAGCTCGCGACGGGCAAGCTCCTCACCGTCGACAATCAGATCGACCCCACGACCGGAACGATCAAGCTCAAGGCCCAGTTCCCGAACGAGGACGGCACCCTCTTCCCCAACCAGTTCGTCAACGCGCGCTTGCAGCTCGATACGCGCCGCGGCGCAACGCTCGTTCCGGCGGCGGCGGTGCAGCGAGGCGTGCCGGGAACCTTCGTCTATGTCCTGAAGGAGGACCGCACCGTCGCGCTGCGCCCCGTCAAGACCGGTGTGAGCGAAGGGGAGAACGTGGCGATCGACTCGGGCCTTGCGCCGGGGGAGATCGTGGTGGTCGAGGGCAGCGACCGCCTGCGCGACGGGGCCAAGGCCGAGGTCCCCGATAAGGCGAGCGCCGCGGCCCCCGAAGGCGGGCAGAAGGGCGGCAAGGGCGGACGGCGCCGCAAGAGCGGCGAGTGACGGGGCCGGCGCGGTGAATCCCTCGCGGCCGTTCATCCAGAGGCCGGTGGCCACGTCGCTCTTGATGGCGGCGCTGCTTCTCTCCGGAGGCATCGCCTACCGCCTGCTGCCCTTTTCGGCGCTTCCCGAGGTCGATTACCCCACGATCCAGGTCGTCACCTTCTATCCCGGCGCGAGCCCCGAGGTGATGACCTCGTCGGTGACGGCGCCGCTCGAGCGCCAGTTCGGTCAGATGCCGGGCCTGAAGCAGATGTCCTCGACCAGCTCGGGCGGCGCCTCGGTGATCACGCTTCAATTCGGCCTGGAGCTCTCGCTGGACGTGGCCGAGCAGGAAGTGCAGGCGGCGATCAACGCCGGCTCGAACTTCCTTCCCCAGGATCTGCCCGCGCCGCCGGTATACAGCAAAGTCAACCCGGCGGACGCGCCCATCCTCACGCTCGGGATCAGCTCGAAGACGATGCCACTGCCCGAGGTGCAGAACCTCGTCGACACACGTCTGGCGCAGAAGATCTCGCAGCTTGCCGGGGTGGGTCTGGTGACCCTCTCGGGCGGCCAGCGGCCCGCGGTGCGCGTGCAAGTGAATCCGCGCGCGCTCGCATCCAACGGCCTGGGCCTGGAGGACGTGCGCATCGCGATCGCCTCCGCCAACGTGAACCAGGCAAAGGGCGGTTTCGACGGCCCGAGCCGCGCCTACACCATCGACGCCAACGACCAGCTGCGCTCGGCCGCCGATTACCGTAGCGTTATCGTCGCGTACAAGAACGGCGCGCCGCTGTTGCTCTCGGACGTCGCCGACGTGATCGAGGACGCCGAGAACGTGCGCCTCGCCGCGTGGATGAACGAGGCCCCGGCGGTGATCCTCAACATCCAGCGCCAGCCCGGTGCGAACGTGATCGAGGTGGTCGACCGCGTGAAGCGCCTGCTGCCCCAACTGACGGCGTCGCTTCCCGCGTCGGTGGAGGTGGCGACGCTCACCGACCGCACCGTCACGATCCGCGCCTCGGTCAGGGACGTGCAATTCGAGCTGGTCCTCGCCATCGCGCTGGTGGTGATGGTGATCTTCCTTTTCCTGCGCACCGCGGCGGGAACCATCATCCCGAGCGTCGCCGTCCCCCTGTCCCTCGTGGGCACCTTCGGCGTCATGTACCTCGCCGGCTTCAGCATCAACAATCTCACGCTGATGGCGCTCACCATCGCCACGGGGTTCGTGGTCGACGATGCCATCGTGATGATCGAGAACATCGCGCGCTACATCGAGGAAGGCGAGCCGCCCCTCCAGGCGGCGCTGAAAGGCGCGGAACAGATCGGCTTCACCATCATCTCGCTGACTTTCTCGCTCATCGCGGTGCTGATCCCGCTGCTCTTCATGGGCGAGGTCGTGGG
This sequence comes from Gammaproteobacteria bacterium, assembly GCA_041499545.1. Lineage (GTDB taxonomy): Bacteria > Pseudomonadota > Gammaproteobacteria > Burkholderiales > SG8-39 > VBDM01. Next base: position 9,543 of record JBGQKK010000086.1, read on the forward strand.
GCGCCTGTTCCGCGAATTCGCGATCACCCTGGCGGTTTCCATCCTGATATCGGCGGTGGTGTCGCTCACCCTCACGCCGATGATGTGCGCCAAGCTGCTCCGCCGGAAGCCCCTTTCGCAGCAGGGCGCGTTCTACCGCGCGAGCGGACGCTGGTTCGACGATGTGATCGGGCGCTACGGCGAGATGCTCGACTGGGTGCTCGACCGGCAGACCGCGACCCTGTGGGTGTTCCTCGGCACCCTCGTGCTCACCGTGATCCTGTACGTGTTCATACCGAAGGGATTCTTTCCGCTGCAGGACACGGGAGTGATACAAGGCATCTCGGAGGCGCCGCAGTCGGTTTCGTTTGCCGCGATGGCCGAGCGCCAGCGTTCGCTCGCGCAGGCGATCCTCGAGGATCCCGCGGTGGAGAGCCTGTCGTCCTTCATAGGCGTGGACGGCACCAACGCCACCCTGAACAGCGGCCGCATGCTGATCAACCTCAAGCCCAAGGCCGAGCGCGGGGACATCGGCGCGGTGATGCGCAGGCTGCAGGCGAGGCTCGCCCGGGTCAAAGGCATCGCGCTCTACATGCAACCCATCCAGGACCTCACCATCGAGGACCGGGTGAGCCGCACGCAGTACCAGTTCACGCTGGAAACGGCCAACCCGGACGAGCTTTCGCAATGGGCGCATCGCCTCGCATCGCGCCTCTCCCAGCTGCCCGAGCTCGCCGACGTGGCGAGCGATCTGCAGGACCAGGGGCTGCAGGCCTTTCTTGCGATCGACCGCGATACGGCGGGGCGGCTGGGCATTACGCCGGCCGCGATCGACATCGCGCTCTACAACGCCTTCGGCCAGCGCCTGGTATCGACGATCTTCACGCAGTCGAACCAGTACCGCGTGGTGCTCGAGGTGAAGCCGGAGTTCAGCAGCGGCCCCGGCGCGCTCAAGGACATCTACGTCGCCTCGTCCTCTGGCGCACAGATTCCACTGAGCGCAATCACCACGGTCACCGAGAAGCCGGCCCTGCTCGCGATCAACCACCTCGGCCAGTTTCCCGCGGCGACCATCTCCTTCAACCTCGCCCCCGGGGTCGCGCTCGGGGATGCGGTTCGGGCGATCGAGACCGAGGCGCAGGCGCTGGGCCTGCCGCCTTCGATCCGCGCGAGCTTCCAGGGCGCGGCGCTCGCTTTCCGCGCCTCGCTTGCCAACGAGCTGCTGCTGATCCTCGCGGCGATCGTGACCATGTACATCGTCCTGGGCGTCCTGTACGAAAGCTACATCCACCCGGTGACGATCCTCTCAACGCTCCCTTCGGCGGGCGTGGGCGCGCTGCTCGCGCTGCTC
>JBGQKK010000087.1:0-10849 GCA_041499545.1 Gammaproteobacteria bacterium
CCCCTGGGTGAGCGGCGTATCGAGCCTGTTCACGTCCGAGTTCTACCGCCTGGTCCGCCGCCACTTGAACGAGGACGGGGTCCTGGTGCAGTGGTTCCAGATGTACGAGATCGACTCGAGCCTCATCGCGTCGGTGCTGCGCGCTCTCGGCGAGAGCTTTCCCGACTACGCCGTCTACGCCGCCACGGGCAGCGACCTGCTGATCGTCGCGGGCGAATCGCGCACGCTGGCGCGCCCGATCACCGACATCCTCGCGACGATGCCCGGCGTCGCCCGCGAGCTGCGGCGGGTTCAGGTCAATTCGGTGCGCGACATCGAGGTCCGCCGCATCGGGGGAAAGCGCTCGCTCGGCGCCCTGTTCCTCGGCTACGGCGTGCCGGCGAATTCCGACTACTACCCCTACCTCGACCTGCACGCGGCCAAGTACCGCTTCCTGCATCAGTCCGCCGACGAGCTGACCGGCCTGCTCTCCTATGGGGTTCCGGTGGTGGCGCTTCTCGAGGAGAGGAAGAGCGTCCGCGCGGATCCGAAGGGCGGGGGCCAGGAATACCTCGAGGCCCTGGAGCTCGCGCGGCGCGCGGGCTACGCGAAAGACTACCTCCTCGCGGCGAAGCAGCCCGAGCCCGTCGCCATTCCGCGCCCGTTCCAGAAGGACCTGGAGCTCGCACGCGCAAGGCTCATCGAGTGCCGCGACGTGGGGCGCTCCGACATCTGGTTCCATTCGCTCTACGAGCTGTCGCGAATCCTGAACCCGATGCTCTCCGCCGACGAGGCGACAGCGGTCTGGGAAAGGATCGAGCGGGCGCCCTGCGCCGCGCAGCTCACTGCGGACCAGCGGCAGTGGATCGACCTGTTCCGGGCGGTGGGCGAGCGCTCCGCGCCCGGCATGGGACGCATCGCCGAGGCATTGCTCGCCAAGACCAGCGATCTGCCGAGCGGCCACCGACAGTACCTGATCGCGGCGGGCATGGCCGGCTATCTCGCTCAGGGGCAGCGCGCCGAGGCGGCGACGCTGTGGAACCGCTATCCGGCGGACGCCGATCGGAGCGGCGACGTGGGCCTGCGCCTGCTTTACGCCCACGCCTTTCCGGCCAGCGGTTCCTAGCGGGCACGCCCCGGTATCGGCTTCAACGGCGGCTCCACGTCGGCGCATTGCGCCCGGTGCCGCAGCGCGTGGTCAATCAGCACGCAGGCGAGCATCGCCTCGGCGATGGGCGTCGCGCGGATGCCGACGCAGGGATCGTGGCGTCCGGTGGTCTGCACCGTAGTCGCTTTTCCCTTGCGGTCGATCGAGCGGCGCGGGAGCCGGATGCTGGAAGTGGGCTTGAGCGCTATGCTCACCAGGACGTCCTGCCCGGTCGAGATGCCCCCCAGCGTTCCGCCCGCGTTGTTCGAGAGGAAGCCTTCGGGCGTAAGCTCATCACCGTGCTCCGACCCCTTCTGCTCGATCGACGCGAATCCCGCGCCGATCTCCACGCCCTTTACGGCGTTGATTCCCATCATCGCGGCCGCGATGTCCGAGTCGAGCCTGCCGTAGACCGGCTCGCCCCAGCCGACCGGCACGCCGCTCGCGACCACGTTCACGCGCGCGCCGCAGGAGTCACCCGAGGCGCGCAGCTCGTCCATGAAGGCTTCGAGCTTCGGCACGACGCCCAAGTCGGGCGAAAACAACGGATTCTGGTCGACCGCGTCCCAGGACTTGAACGCGATCGGGTTCGGTCCGAGCTGTGCGAGGTGCCCGCGCACCTGCACGCCATAGCGCTCGCGCAGCCACTTCTTCGCGATCGCCCCCGCCGCGACGCGTATCGCGGTCTCGCGGGCCGACGCGCGTCCGGCGCCGCGATGGTCGCGCAGCCCGTACTTCTGCCAGTAGGTATAGTCGGCGTGGCCCGGCCGGAAGGTATCGGCGAGCGCGCTGTAGTCCTTGCTGCGCTGGTCTTCGTTGCGGATAAGGAACCCGATCGCGGTGCCGGTGGTGCGGCCCTCGAAGACGCCGGAGAGGATCTCGATCCGGTCGGACTCCTGGCGCTGCGTCACGTGGCGCGAAGTACCGGGCTTCCTGCGGTCGAGCTCTTTCTGGATGTCGGATTCCGCGAGCTCGAGCCCCGGCGGACAGCCGTCGACGACGCCGCCGTAGGCGGGCCCGTGGCTCTCGCCGAACGAAGTGACGCAATACAACAGGCCGAAGGTGTTGCCGGACATGGCTGGTCTCGCACAAAACTCTTTCGGAGTTTAGCATTGATGCCATGGCAGAAAACGACCCCGACAAGCTGAAGGGCCCAGGCGGCCTGACGCTGCGCCAGATCCACGAGCAGGTGCGCAAATCCGTCGAGCGCGACCGCGACGCGCAAAAGATGCGGAACGAGCTCGCGCAGAAACCGAACCGCTGGCGGCGCTTCGCGCACTACGTCTGGGGCCGCAGCGGAAGGCGCTAGGACCCTGCCGCAGGAGAGGCGAGGTCCCGCACCACGCCTTCCAGCCCCTTCACCACGCGCGCGAGCCGTTCGTAGTCGAGCTTGTCGGGCGTGTCGCGCAGCGTGTGGTAGTGCGGGTAGCGGAAGGGGGCGGTGTCGGTCACCATCAGCGCCGGCCAGCCATGGCGCCAATACGACCAGTGGTCGGAGCGTCCCGCGTCGTCGATGAAATCCGGAAAGGAACCGCCCTCGGAAGGGAAGGCTGCGTGGGCCCGGAAAGAGGCGACGGTCCGCCGGACGAGTCCGCGCGAGGGAATGTTGCCGACAAAGGCGACGAAATCGCCAGTGGCGGGATAGAAGAGGTTCAGCGGAAAAGGATAGCGCTGGCTGCCGGGCGCCTCGCTGTAGCTGCCGATGGTCTCGAGCGAGAACATCGCAGCCACCTGCTTTCCCTCTCCGGCAAGGGAATCGGCGTGCACCACGCTGCCCATTTTCTCGGTGCGGGAGTAAGGCTGCTCCTCGTTGACGTAGAGCACGAGCCGCAGCTCCGCGCCCTTCGCCGGGCGGAAACCCTTGAGCAAGCGCGCGAGCTCCAGCACCGCCGCGGCGCCCGAGCCGTTGTCGTTGGCGCCGACTGCGCCTCGCACCGAGTCGTAGTGGGCGCCGACGACGTAGAGCCTGGATGCGCCCGCGACGTCGCCGCGGAGCGCCACTTCGAGGTTGCGCACCTTCACGCCCTCGGTCTCGAATTCCTGCCGGAAAACCGCGTAGCCGAGCCCGGACAGGGTCGTCTCGATATAGCGCGCCGAGCGCTCGAGCGCTTCGGGATGGGCGAGGTTGTGCTCCTCGCTCGCAATCGCGAGGACGTGCGCCTTCAGGTTCGCGGCGAGCTGCCGATCATCGGCGTCGAGCTGCGGCAGCGGACCCCGGTGACTCGATCCCGGCGTCGCGATCACGAACCACACGGCGATCCCGAGGAGGAACGCGAGCGCTGCAGCGAAGATGAGGGGAAAAATGAGCAAGCGTCGACCGCGGCCGTGCAACATGAACAGGGTGCCCGCTTCGGCTCTATTCGGGCCAGTTCTTGATGTAACCCTTCAGCATGCGGTTCTCGAAATCCTGCTCCTCGAGCACCGCCTTAGCCACGTCGCGGAAGGACACCACGCCGATCAGCGTGTCCCGCTCCATCACCGGGAGATAGCGCGCGCCCGAGTCGATCATGGTGCGCCTCAGGTCGTTTACTTCCATCCCCGGACTCGCGGTCACCGGATCGCGCTCCATGATCTCGCCGACCCTCGCCTCACCGAGCGCGCCCCGGCCACGGTCCACGGCCGCGAGGACTTCCTTGAAGGTGAGGATGCCGACCATGCGACCCTTGTCGATCACGACAAGCGAGCCCATGTTGTGCTGAGCCATCATCGACACTGCCTCGCTCAACTTGCCCTCGGGTGCAATCGTGAAGAGGGTGTTCCCCTTCACCTTGAGGATTTCGCTCACCTGCATGAGTCCCCCTCTTACCGCTTCTCCCGTCGGGCGATAATACTCCCGCATACAGTGCCATGCCAGACGCATAGTCTGGTAAGGTTGCCCCGCCGAAGGTTCGTTCGCCGAAGGCCCGAGGAGATGCGATGCGATTCGACTGGTCGAAGCTGGGACGAACCCCGCCAGCCGGGCTGGTCGGCGTCCGCCAGCTCGCGCATCACGCGGCGCAATGGCCGACCAAGGCCGCCCGCGCAAACCTGAAGGCGACACCGGACGACAGCCACTCGGCTTATACCTGGGAGGCATCGCACGCTGCGCTGATGACGCAGAAGCTACCGGCAAAGGGCGGCGAGGTTCGCGTCGGCATCCGCGTCCCGCGCCTCGAGATGATCATCACGCGCGGCGACAACGTGCTCGACGCGTTCCAGTTCGACGGCAAGACCGACGCGCAAGCGGGCAACTGGATCGATTCGAAGCTCCGCGCCCTCGGTCTGAACCCGGCGGGAGACGTTGTGCTCCCGTACGAGCTTCCCGATCATCCCGCAGGCGGAGGCCCCCATCGGCTCGCCATGCTCGGGCGGGAGCTGGGGGAGCTCGCTCGCTGGTTCGGAGGATCGGCCGACGCGCTGGACGAGTTCGCCGCGAAGCTCTCGGGCCCCCGCGCCGGACCCATGCTGTGCTGGCCGCACCATTTCGACATCGCGACGCTGGTCAAGCTCGAGGAGGGACACCCGGGGAACGCTCGCTCGATCGGCGTCGGCGTCTCACCCGGCGACGAGTATTACGCGCAGCCTTACGTGTACGTCAGCCCGTGGCCGCGCTTCGACGGCGCGAAGCTGCCCGAGCTGCCCCCGCCCGGCCGCTGGCACACCGAAGGGTTCTTCGGCGCGGTGGCGACGGGCGACGACATCCTCGCCATGAAGGACCGCGGGCGCGGGCTTCTCGCCTTCATCAACGCCGCCTTCGACATCGGACGCGCCCGCCTGGGTACCTAAAGAGGCTCACCGCCATGGACGGAAAAATCGCTCCCCTGCTCGCCCTAACGTGCGCGCTGTACGGCGCGACCGCCATCGCCCAGTCCACGTACCCGAGCCGGCCGGCGCGGATGCTGGTCGGCTTCACCCCCGGGGGCGGGGTGGACATCAACGCGCGCCTGGCCGCCTCCAAGCTCAGCGAGTACCTGGGCCAGCAGTTCGTGGTCGAGAACCGCCCCGGCGCAGGCACGAATATCGCCAACGAGTTCGTCGCCAAGGCCGCGCCCGACGGCTACACGCTGCTCTTCAACAGCCCCGCGGTGGCGATCAACATGTCGCTGTACAAGAACCCGCCTTACGACGCGCTGCGCGATTTCACCGGCGTGTCGGTGTTCTCCGAGAGCACGAACATCCTCGTAGTGCCGGCCGCGCTTCCCGTCAAATCGGTGCAGGAGCTGGTGGCGCTCGCGCGCGAGAAGCCGGGGGCGCTCAATTACTCCTCCGCCGGCGCCGGCTCGACCCAGCACCTCGCCGGGGATCTGTTCAAGCTGCGCACCGGGACGAGTATCGTGCACGTTCCCTACAAGGGCAGCGCGCCTTCGCTCACCGCGCTGATCGCCGGAGACGTCCAGCTATCCTTCGTCAACCCCGTCGCTATCGGCCAACATATCAAATCCGGACGCCTGCGCGCGCTCGGCGTCGCCGGCGCGAAGCGCACCGCGCTCCTCCCCGATCTGCCGACGATCAAGGAGGCCGGAGTGGAGGGCGTCGAGGTGCCGCTGTGGTTCGGCCTGCTCGCTCCCGCGGCCACGCCGCAGGACATCGTCCACGTCCTCGCCGCCGCGGTGAAGAAAGGGGCACACTCACCCGACATGCAAAAGAAGCTGCTCGATCAGGGCGCCGAGCCCGTCGGCAACACGCCGGAAGAATTCTCGGCAATGCTGAAGGAGGAAGTGGCGCGCTGGGCCGAGGTGGTGAAGACCTCGGGCGCGCGCGCCGAGTGACCTGCTGCCTTTCGTGAGCTATATTCGCTTTGCTTTCGGCGCGGATCGACAATCGTGCGCCGACCGATGTGTCGAGACGAAGGAGTTGAACCCATGAAGAAGGTGCTGATTCGCGTGTCATTGCTTTTCCTGCTGGGCGTCGCTGCTCCGCTTGCCGCCGCAGACCTGAGAGGTCAGGTTTTGAGGGGCAACGGTACGCCGGCGGCCAACGTGCCGGTATCGCTGAAGGGACCTCAAAATCGGGACACGACGACGAACGCGAGCGGTTTCTATCGGTTCCCGGACATTCCTGCGGGGACCTACCTACTGTCGATCAAAGGGCGGAACGAACAGGAGCAAATCAGGGTTCCGCCGCAGGGGACTGAGAGGAACTTTCGGGTGCAATAACGAAAGGCTAGAGGGAGCGCGCCATGGCCGAAGAACCGGACGAAGAGAGGCGAAAGAAAAGCGCCAAGCGGGATCTCTGGGGAAAGGCCGAATCCCTTGCGAAGATTCTGGCGGGGGTCGGGGTGATCATCGGATCGATCGCGATTCCGATCATCATCGGAAAAACATCGGACCAGAGCCACAGGGCGCAGGTCTACATGCAGGTCATGAGCGAGAGAGAAAAGGCGGACACGGCCATCAGGCAGGAAATGTTCAAGACCCTGCTCACGAACTATCTCGGACGATTCGATGCCGACAAGAACGTGCGGGAAACCCCGGAATCCTTCAGAAGACGAATCATGTTTCTCGATCTGCTGAGCCTCAATTTCCAGGAATACCTGAACGCCAGACCCTTGTTCGAGGATGTCCGTTCACGCCTGGAGCGGGCGAAGGCGAGGGAAAGAAAAGGCAGCAAGGAATACGATGTGATGGGGAAATTGCAGGAAGAGCTGTTCCGAGTGGCGAAAAATGTCGCCTCGCGTCAATCCTCGACGCTCGCCCTCTCGGGGCTCAATAGAAGTTTCGATCTGCAGAAAGGCGAGGTCGTCTGTGTTCGGCTCCACCCCGTCGACAATCTCAAGGAATTAAGCGACAAACCGCTTGAGGGCACTAGGCACGGCAGCTGCACCGAGGGCGCTGACACTAAGGGGCCCGTGGACATCGATAACGTCCTTCCAGCGATCGACGTAGAGCTGCTGGAGGTCAACGAGTCGGACGTACAGGTAAAGGTGACTCCGAATCGGGAATCATTCAGCAAAGGGACATTCATCTACTCTCGTGGCGCCACGTCCGTGGAGTTTCAGGCATCGTATTTCGACACACCCTACATGGACAACACGAGATTGTTCGACGGCAGCCGATTTGCACTCCTTGTGACCTCTATCGAAAAGGAAAGCAATACCGCCCATTTCGACGTCGTCATTTTCAAGGGAGACTTCTCGAGTCTCAGGGATCGGCCTGTCTTCGAAGAAATGTTGAAGAAGCTCAATGAAGGGGAGAAGCTGAACTGAGTGCGTCGGCCCGCGCTGCGGGCGGAATTCTGTCGATCAATCCTTTGCCGGCCTCTGCGAGAAGCTCCGCTCGAACACGCCTTCCGCGATACGGTTCTTGAGGATCTCGATCGAGCCGCCGGCGATCATCCAGCCGCGGCAACGCCGCAGGCAGTACTCGACCAGCTCCTCCTGGCTGTAACCCTGGCCGCCCATCACCTGCAGCGCCTCGTTCGCGATCTCGAACCCCGATTGGTTGCAGTACGCCTTGGCGATCGATGTCTCTTCCGGCGAGGGGAACCCCCGGTCGGCATTCGTTGCGGCTCTATATAGCAGCAGCTGCGCCGCGTCCAACTTGATCTTCATCTCGGCGAACTTCCACTGCAGGCCCTGGAACTCGCACAGGAGGCGCCCGAACTGCCTGCGCTGCATCGCCCAGGCCCGCGCACGTTCGTACGCATAGCGGCCCAGCGCGAGCGAGCGCGCCGCGTTGCCGATGCGCTCGACGTTGAACCCGGCGATCTGCTTCCTGAAACCGCCTTCTTTCAGCACCACCATCTCGGCGGGAACGAAGGCGTTCTCGAAATACGTTTGAACCCATTCCTCTTCCGACATGAACTTCGAGGGCTTGCCGAAACGCACGCCCTCCCCTTTGGTGTCGACCAGGACCGATCCGATGCCGTCGAGGCCCGGACCGAAGCGCACATAAACGAGCATTACATCGGCGTACCCCGAGTGGGTCGTGAAGATCTTGGAACCGTTTACCCGGAAACCCTTGCCGTCCGGCGTTGCCGTAGTTCGAAGGTCGGTGACTGCGGAACCGGCTTCCGGTTCGGTCATCCCCACGCTGATCACCGAACCGCCCGAGAGCAGCCGCTTGAGGTAGCGGTCCTTTTGCGGCTTGCTGCCGTACTCGGCGAGCACGCGGATCGGGCCGAAGTTGCCCGCCTGCACCACGTCGGCGCTTCTCGGGCACACTGACGCAACCGTCTCGATTGCGATCACCGCGTCGATAAGCGCGCCGCCCTGGCCGCCGTCGGCTTCGGCGATGGTGATGCCGAGCAGTCCCTGCTTCGCCATGAGCTTGGCGACGTCCCAGGGGTAATCGGAAGAATGGGCTCGCTCACGCGCGTCCTTCGCGAGATTTTTTTCGGCGAAGCGCCCCACCGACTCGCGGAACTGCTCCTGCTCGGGCGTAAAGCGGAAATCCATCCTCACTCCTTCATGACCGCGAGCGCGTCCACCGCGACCGCACCCTTCTCTTTCACGATAACAGGGTTGGCTTCGGCCTCCGCAATCGGCCGTCCGGGCAGGAGAGCGAGGCGCGATAAGGCAGCGACCGCCCGCGCAAGCGCGCCCAGGTCGCCGCGCGGCAGTCCGCGGTAGCCGCGCAGGGTCGCGAAGCCCTTCACCCTTTCGATCATCGCCGCCGCCTCGTCTTCGCTCACCGGCGCAAGCTTGAGCACGGAGTCCTTGTAGATCTCTGCAAGTGTGCCGCCCGCCCCGACGAGCACGATCGGGCCGGCGACGGGATCGTCGCGGTAGCCGACGATCGCCTCGGCGAGGCCGCCTTCCATCTTCTGCACCAGCACGGCGCGCGCGCCGGGAACGCGCCCGAGCAGGTCGCGGGCTGCGCGCTCGAACGCGGCGCGGTCGGCAATACCGAGGCGCACCGCTCCGGCTTCGGTCTTGTGGAGGACCTCGGAGGACAGCGCCTTCGCCGCCACCGGATAGGGGATCGCGTGCTCGAAGTCGGGTGGCGGCGCGACCGCATGCCCGGCCACCGTGATCCCGAGCGAGGCGAACAACTCCAGCGCCTGCGCCTCGTCCAGGCGGCCGCGCCGCGGCAGCCCGGGCGGCCACTCCGCTCGTCCCGCCGGAAATGCGCGAGGCGAACGCCAGGCGAAGTAAGCGGCAAGCGCGTCGGCGCAGGCCTCGGGGGTGCGGAACGCGGCGACCCCGGCCCGCGCGAGCAGCGCGAGCGACGCTTCCGCGTGCGGCGTGAGGAACGCGGCCAGCGGCTTGGCGCTTTTCTTCGAGTGGAGAATGGGCTCGACGGCGAGCTGCGGATGGAACTGCGCCGAGGATCCGACCACGGCGAGCGCGGCGTCGCAATCGGGAGACGCGAGCAGCTCGTCGAGGGTCGCGGCGTACTGCTCGGCGGTGGCCTTCATCGTCAGATCGACGATCGGAGATTCGGAGCCCGGTGCAAAGGTCTCGATGCCGGCCATGCCCAGCCGGTCGACCACGCTCGCCGCGCCGCCGCCGGTCGTCGTGACCACCGCGACGCGCGGGGCGCGCGAAAGATCCGGCGGCTTGCGCCCGGCGAGGAGCGGCGGGATCTCGACCAGCGTTTCGAGCTGGTCCACCCGCACGATGCCGCAATCCCGGAAATAGGCGTCGAGCGCGGCGTCCTCCCCCGCAAGCGCGCCGGTGTGCGAGCGGGCGAGCGCTTCGCCGAGCCGCGAGCGTCCGAGCTTGTAAGCCGCCACGGGCTTGCCCGCCGCGTGCGCGCGGCGGGCGGCGTTCGCCAGGCGCGCCGCATCGCGCACCGTTTCCAGGAACAGCAGGATGACTCGCGTGTCGGCATCTTCGGCGAGCAGCTCGACCAGCTCCGCCTCGCCGAGGTCGGATTCGTTGCCGACCGAGACGAGCTTGGCGAAGCCGAGCCCCCGCGCCGCGCCGCGCGAGAGCACCGTGCCGAGCATGGTTCCGCTCTGCGAGACGAAGCTGGTCGTTCCCGCGGGCAGGCCGTCCATCTCGAGCACCGCGTTCACCGTGAGCGCGACGCGCCCGGGGATGTCGAGAAGGCCCATGCTGTTGGGCCCGAGCACGCGCACGCCCAGCACTTTCGCGCGCGCGATGAGCCGCGCCTGGCGCGCCGCGCCCTCCTCACCCGCGTCGGCAAAGCCGTCGCTGTAGATGGTCGCGACCGGCACGCCGCGCGCCCCGCACTCCTCGATCGCGCGCTCGACCGAATCGCCCGGCGTCATCACGAAAGCGTGGTCGATCTCGCCGGGCGCATCCGAAAGGCTGCGGTAGGCGCGCTCGCCCAGCACTTCGCCGCGCGAGGCGTTGATCGGAACGATGCGTCCCGCGTAGCCGTGCTTGCGAAGAAAGCGCAGCGGCCGCGCGCTGTTCTTCCCCGCGTCGCCCGAGGCCCCGATGAGCGCGATCGCGCGCGGCCTGAACAGGGCCTGCGCGAGCGTCAAAGGCGCGGTTCGCGTTCCAGCTTCCACAGCCTGGCGAGCAGCGTGCGGGCCTTCTCCTCCCCGAGCACCGGAGAAGCGAGCTCGAAGTACTTGGCTTCGAGCTCGGCGTCGGAGAGCGGCAGGTCGGGATCGCCTTTGCGCGTCGGCTGGAGCAACTCGCCGCGGCGGCCGTCGCGCGCCTCGATGGCGACGCGCGCCGCGCGCTGCGCCGGGAAAGCCGCGTCGAGCGCGGGGTCGAGCGCGAGCTCGACGCGCTTCATCAGCGCGCGCGTGCCCGTGTCTTCGAGCCGCGGCGGCTCGAACGCGGCCAGGCGCACGCTCCCGTGGGTGAGCGCCGTGGCGACCAGG
>JBGQKK010000088.1:0-10756 GCA_041499545.1 Gammaproteobacteria bacterium
CTTCGACCCGGCCAAGGCGAGCGCGCTCTACCGCACCTACGTCGAGAGCATGATCCACGCCGAATCCTGCGGGTTCGACTGGGTCGGCTGCAACGAGCACCACTTCAGCCCCTACGGGATGATGGCCAATCCGAATCTCATCGGCGGCGCGCTCGCCTATTCCACCCAGCGCGTGAAGATCGCCATCGTCGGCAATCTCGTTCCGCTCAACAACCCGATTCGCGTCGCCGAGGAATACGCGATGCTCGACTGCATGAGCGGCGGGCGCCTGGTCGCCGGCCTGATGCGCGGTATCCCGCACGAATACCTCGCGTACAACATTCCGCCGGGCGAGTCCTGGGAGCGCCAGCGCGAGGCGGTGCAGCTGATCCTCAAGTGCTGGACCGAGCCCGAGCCCTTCGGCTGGGAAGGCAAGCACTTCCAGTACCGCCAGGTGTCGATCTGGCCCAAGCCGATGCAGAAGCCGCACCCGCCGCTGGTGATCTCGGCGAGCAACGCCGATTCGGCGAAATTCGCCGCCGAGATGCGCGCCACCATGGGCATGGTGCTGCTCGCCGACCTGCCGAGCGGCAAGGAATGCATCCGCGTCTACAAGGAAACGGCGAAGGCGCACGGCTGGGAGCCGACCGCGGAGAACATCCTCGTCGGCATGCACACCTGCATCGCCGAGACCGACGAGGAGGCGCGCCGCCAGCTCGCGCACGGCCTGAAATATTTCGATGAGGTGCTGATGGGCGGCCTGCAGGCTTCGCAGCGCATCGTGCTGCAGAAGACGCGCTACTTCGAGAGCGAGGAGAGCCGCGACCGCTGGAAGAGCCGCTTGGACAAGCGCAAGACGCTCACGCTCGACGAGCAGATCGAGCGCGGCACGGTGTTGTGCGGCAGCCCCGAGACGGTGGTCGCGCAGATCAAGCGCATCCACGCCGAGCTTCGCCACGGCGTGTTCAATTTCACGGTGAAGGTCGGCACGCTGCCCGACGACGTGATCCGTCGCGGCATGGAGCTGTTTCGCGACCGCGTGCTGCCGCACGTTCGCGATCTCTAGGGGACGACGACATGCAGCCGCAGGCAAGCAAGGTCTCGCTCTCTTCGGGCGAGCTCAGGTATTTCGCCGCTGGCGAAGGGCGACCTGTCGTCTACCTGCACCCCGCAGGCGGCGTGCGCTGGACGAAGGTGCTGGACGAGCTCGCGAAATCGTTCAAGCTCATCGTGCCGGTCGTGCCGGGGTTCGACGGGACGGAGACGCATGCCTCAGTGAAATCGATGAAGGGGCTCGCGGTGCTCGTCGGCGAATTCCTCGAGAAGACCGTCGGCGGTCCCTGCGACGTGATCGGCTGCTCCTTCGGCGGCTACCTCGCCGCCTGGCTCGCCGCCGAGCGGCCCGCGTTGGTGGATCATTTGGTGCTCGAATGCCCGGCGGGCTTCCGGCCCAAGGGTTACGGCGGACGCCCGGCCGATGCCGAGGAACTGCGCAAGCTTCTCTTCCTGCACCCGGAGAAGCTGCCGCCCGAAACGAAGCCGGCGGAGCAGGAGTTCGCCAACCGCAAAATGCTCGCATACTACGACTGCTCCGCGCACACCGACGAGGAGCTGCTCGCGCGCGTTCCCGCCATCGACAAGCTCACGCTGATCCTGCACGGCACCGCCGACCGGATGATCCCGAAGGAAAGCGTGCAGCTCCTGAAGAGCCGCCTGCCGCGCGCGTACCTGGTGTACGTCTGGGACGCGGCGCACGCGATCGAGGTCGATCAGCCCGAGCGCATGCTCGCGGTTGTGACGAGCTTCCTGCAGCGCTCCGAGGGCTTCATGGTCAACTGGGGCACGCTCGCGGTCAACCCGGGATAGCTGCGACGATGGCCGCGCGCGTGAAGCCGCCGTTCCGGGCGGACCAGGTCGGCAGCCTGCTCAGGCCCCCGGAGATCAAGGATGCTCGCGCCCGGGTCGAGCGCGGCGAGATGAGCGCCGAGCGATTGAGCGAAATCGAGGACCGCTGCATCCGCGCCGCGGTCGCGCGCCAGGAGGCGATAGGCTTGGAGAGCATCACCGACGGCGAATACCGGCGCGGCTGGTGGAACCACGACTTCCTCGGGAAGATCGACGGCGTCGAGATCGAGCTCGACGCGAGTTCTTACAAGTTCGCCGGGTCCGACGATCCCCGTTACACGCCGCAGGTGCGCCGCAAGGTCCGCCGCGCGCGGCCGATGATGCTCGACCACTTCAAGTATCTGAAGTCGGTCGCGCGCGGGACGCCGAAGTTCACCATGCCTTCGCCCTCGATCCTCTACCACCGCGGCGGGCGCGCCGCGATCAGCCGTGAAGCCTATCCCGACCTCGACGAGCTGTGGCGCGACGTGGGGCGGGTTTACCGCGAGGAGATCCGCGACCTCGCCGCAGCCGGCTGTACCTACCTCCAGATCGACGACACCAGCTTCTCGTTCCTGTGCGACGACAAGTTCCGCGAAAGCTGCCGCGCCCGCGGCGACGATCCGGAGGCGCTGCCGCACATGTACGCCAAGGCGGTCAACGCGGCGATCGCCGACCGGCCGGCGGGGATGACGATCATGATGCACACCTGCCGCGGCAACTGGAAGAGCACCTGGCTTGCGCAAGGCGGCTACGAGCCGGTGGCGCGCGCCGTGTTCCAGGAAACCGTCGTCGACGGCTATTTCCTGGAGTACGACAGCGAGCGCGCGGGGAGCTTCGAGCCGCTGCGCGCGGTGCCGAAGGGCAAGAAGATCGTGCTCGGACTGGTGTCGACGAAGACGCCGGTGCTCGAACGGAAGGACGACCTCAAAAGGAAGATCGACGAGGCGGCGCGCTACGTGCCGCTCGAGAATCTGTGCCTCAGCCCGCAATGCGGCTTCGCCAGCACGCACCACGGCAACCTGCTGACCGAGGACGAGCAGTGGCGGAAGCTCGAGCGAGTGGTGGAGGTGGCGCGCGAGGTGTGGGGCGGCGCCTGAGCCCGGCCGCTACTCCACGCGCATCTACTCGACGCTCACCCGCGACAGCTTGATCAGCCGGTCCCAGCGCGCGTATTCGGCCTTGAGGTAGTCGGCGAACTGCTCGGGCGTGTTGCCGACGGCCTCGAACCACTGCCGGGTCACGTACTGATCGCGGAAGGCGGCGTCGCCGAGGATCTTCGTCGTGTCGGCGTAGATCTTCGCGACGAGCTCGCGCGGCATTCCCGCCGGCCCGACCAGCGCGAACCACGTTCCCGCCTCGTAGCCGGGTACTCCGGACTCGGCGACCGTGGGAAGGTCCGGCAGCCCCGGAATGCGCTGCGCCGTGGCGGCGGCGACCAGCCTGAGCTTTCCCGCGCGCGCGTGGGGCTCGACGAGGAGCGGGGTCACCATCATCATCTGGATCTGGCCGGAGAGAAGGTCGGCAACCGCCGGCCCCGCGCCTTTGTAAGGCACGTGCACGATATCGACTCCGAGCAGGTGCTTGAGGTAGTCGACGCTGATATGCGCCGAGGAACCCAGGCCGAAAGAGCCGTAGGAGAGTCTCCCGGGGTTGGCCTTCGCGTAGGCGACGAGCTCCTGGAAGGTGTTCGCCGGCACCGAAGCGTGGACGGCGATCACCCAGGGGAAGCGCACCAGCACCGTGATCGGCGTGAAACCTCGCAAGCCGTCGTAAGGGAGGCTCTTGTACAGGTGCGGATTGATCACGAACGAGGACGCATCGGACACGAGGAGGGTGCCCCCGTCCGGTGCGGACTTGGAAACGTAGTCGGCGCCCAATATCTGGTTTGCACCGGGGCGATTCTCTATGAGCACGGCTTGTCCCCAGATCTCCGCCAGCCGCGGCGCGAGGGCGCGGGAGAACGCGTCTGTCGCGCCGCCGGGCGAAGTCGGCACGACGATCTTCACGGCGCGTGAGGGAAAAGGCTGCGCCGGAGCGAACCCCGGGGCGATCGCCGCGGCCGCGAGGAACGTGGACGCGAGCACAGAAGGAAGGAGCGGGCGTAGAATCATCGGGTCCGCCATTGTATGCCACATACGAACGACCAAAACCAGGCACGCCAGCGCGAAACCGTCTCGGTCCGGGCGTGTCTAAGAGGATCACCATTCTGACGGCTGTGCAAGACCCATGATGCGCGAAATCCTCGGCGTGGCCGATGAGGCCGACACTCACCGGCGCTGGTTTCACGACGATTACTTCGACCTGTTCGTCTGGCTGACCGGCGGCGGAGAGATCGTCCACTTTCAGCTTTGCTACGGCATCGATTCGAGCGAACGGGCCCTCGTGTGGCACAAGCAGGGCGGATTCTTCCTCGACGGAGTCGAAGACGGGAAATCCGGAAAGGGGGAAATCCTGGGCGCGAAGCAGGCCCCCTCCGGGGCGCATTCGGTCCTTGCGCGCTTCCAGACTGCTGCGCGCGCTCTCCCCGAAGATATCCGGATCGCCATGACCGCGCGCCTGCGCGAGTTCGCCGAGAATCAGGAAGCGGCTCCGGCGCGCCGCAAGCGCTTCCGCCGCGCGTCCTGGCAGCGCGCCTAGCGCGAGCCGCCGGGCCTTCGGTGAAGGACAAGACGGTCGCGATACTCGAGAGCCGGCTCGGTCGCCAGCTTGCCGAGCTCATCGAGAAGCGCGGCGGGCGGCCCATGCCCGCTCCGGCGCTCACCGAGGTACCCGACATCGACCCCGCCAGAATCGCCGGGCTCGCGTCCGAGTTGGAGACACGTCCGCCTCGCGCCGCGATCTTTCAGACGGGCGTGGGCACGCAGGCCCTCTTCGCCGCCGCCGACTCGCTCCGGATCTCGCCAAGGCTTCTCGGCGTGCTCGAGAACTGCGTGGTAGTGGCCCGCGGCCCGAAACCCACCGCGGCGCTGCGTTCGCGCAAGGTGCGCATCGATCGCAGCGCCGCCGAGCCGTATACCACCACCCAGGTGCTGGAATCGCTCGAGGATCTGCCCTTGCGGGGCGAGCGCGTGCTGGTGCAGCGCTACGGCGAGACCAACGTCGAGCTGGAGAAGGCCCTGCGGGCGAAAGGGGCCGAAGTGATCGAAATACCCACCTACCGCTGGGCGCTTCCGCAGGACACCGGGCCCCTCGCCGCTCTGATCGACGCGCTCGAGCGCGGCGAGGTCGATGCCGCCGTGTTCACCAGCGCGTCGCAGGCGCACAATCTGTTTGCGCTCGCGCGCAATCTCGGGCGGGAGGGCAGGCTCGCCGCGAACCTCAACCGCACCCTCGTCGCCTCGATCGGCCCGGTGTGCAGCGCAGCGCTGAAAGCTTACGGCGTCGCAATCGGGCTCGAGGCGAAGCCCCCCAAGCTCGGACCCCTGGTCGCAGCGCTCGACCAGGCCATGTCCAGCTAGTACAATGCGCGACCTTCCGCGCAATCTAGTCTGAAGATGCCCCGCTCGATCCGCAATCTCGCCATCATCGCCCACGTCGATCACGGAAAGACGACGCTGGTCGACAAGCTCCTACGGCAGTCGGGCACCTTCGCCGCGCACCAGCACCTCGTCGAGCGGGTCATGGATTCCAACGACCTCGAGCGCGAGCGCGGCATCACCATCCTCGCCAAGAACACCGCGGTCGACTACGAGGGCGTGCACATCAACATCGTCGACACGCCCGGCCACGCCGATTTCGGCGGGGAGGTCGAGCGTTCGCTCTCGATGGTCGACGGCGTGCTGCTCTTGGTCGACGCGGTCGAGGGTCCGATGCCCCAGACGCGCTTCGTCACGCGCAAGGCGCTGGCGCTCGGCCTGAACCCGGTGCTGGTGGTGAACAAGGTCGACCGTCCGGGCGCGCGGCCCGACTGGGTGGTGAACGCCACCTTCGACATGATGGACAAGCTCGGCGCGTCCGAGCACCAGCTCGACTTTCCCGTGGTCTACGCGTCGGCGCTCCTCGGCACCGCCACCCTCGACCTGTCGAATCCCGGAACCGACATGCGGCCGCTCTTCAGAACGATTATCGAGCGCGTTCCGGCGCCGAAGGGCGATCCCGACGGCCCCTTGCAGCTGCAGATCAGCAACATCGACTACTCGAGCTACGTCGGGCGTATCGGCATCGGGCGCATCGCCCGGGGCCGCCTTGCACCCGCCCAGGAGATCCTGGTGCTCCACGAAGGACACGAGCCCGCCAAGGCCAAGGTCGGCCAGGTCATGGGCTTTCGCGGTCTGGAGAGGATTCCGATGGAGGAGGCCGCCGCGGGCGACATCGTGCTCGTGACCGGGGTGGAGGAGACCGCGATCGGCGTCACCTTCGCCGACCCCATCCAGCCCGAGGCGCTGCCGATGTTGCGGGTGGACGAACCCACGCTCACCATGAATTTCCAGGTCAACACTTCGCCCTTTGCCGGGCAGGAAGGGCGCTTCGTCACGAGCCGCCAGATCCGGGAGCGCCTGTTCCGCGAGCTGCAGGGCAACGTGGCGCTGCGCGTCGAGGAGACCGCCGACGCCGACGTATTCCGCGTGTCGGGGCGCGGCGAGCTGCACCTCACTATCCTGCTCGAGAACATGCGCCGCGAGGGCTACGAGCTGGCGGTGTCGCGCCCGCGCGTGGTGACCAAGCTGGTCGGCGGTGCGAGGCACGAGCCCTTCGAAGTCCTCACCGTCGACGTGGAGGAAGAATACCAGGGCCAAGTGATGGAGGCGCTGGGAGCCCGGCGCGCCGACCTGCTCGACATGACGCCCGACGGACGGGGCAGGGTGCGCCTCGACTACCGGATTCCGGCGCGTGCATTGATCGGTTTCCAGTCGGAGTTCCTCAATATCACGCGCGGCAACGGGCTCATGAGCCACGTGTTCGACGAATACGGTCCGATGAAGCCGGAGATTCCCTCGCGGCGCAACGGCGTGCTGATCTCGGCCGAGCAGGGCGAGGCCGTCGCCTACGCGCTGTGGAAGCTGCAGGAGCGCGGAAGGATGCTGGTGAGCCCGGGCGAGCGCGTCTACGAGGGCATGGTGATCGGCGTGCACAGCCGCGACAACGACCTGGTCGTCAACCCGATCCGCGAGAAGCATCTCACCAACATCCGTGCCGCGGGCAAGGACGAGGCGATCCTGCTCACCCCGCCGATCAGGCTGACGCTCGAGCTCGCGGTCGAGTTCATCGAAGACGACGAGCTGGTCGAGATCACCCCGCGCTCGATCCGCATCCGCAAGCGCCACCTCTTCGACCACGAGCGCCGCCGGGCGGCGCGCGCCGAGCCGGCCCCTCAGGCCATTTCGTAGCGCTTCACCGCTTCCTCGTCCCAGGCCACGCCGGTTCCGGGGCGATCCGGAACGACCGCTTCGCCGTCCACGATTCGCAGCGGCTCGGCGAGGATCGCGCTGGCCCAGTCCACGTACTCGAGGTAATGGCGGGTCGGCGTCGCCGCGAGCAGGTGCGCGCTCGTCTCGGGGAAAAGATGCGAGGACATCGGCAGCTTGCGCTCGGCGGCGAGGCTCGCGGCGCGCCGCCACCCGGTGACCCCGCCGATTCTCTCGAGGTCCGGCATCACGAAGTCGCAGGCTCTTGCTTCGAGCGCTTCGGCCATCTGCTCGGGCAGCGAGAAGTTCTCGCCGATCTGCACCGGCGTCGCGAGCTCGCGCGCGAGCTCCGCGCAGCCGCGGAAGTCGTCGTGCCGGATCGGCTCCTCGATCCAGGCGAGGCCCTCGGAGTCGATTGCGCGGCCGCGCTCGAGTCCTTCGGCCAGGGACAGGGCCTGGTTGAAGTCGACCATCAACTCGATTCCGTCGGGGAGGCGCTTGCGCACCGCGCGCACCGCGGCGAGATCGGCTGCGAGCGTCGGGTGGCCGAGGCGCAGCTTCACCGCGCGGAACCCACCCTCGAGGAGCCTCTCCGCCTCGTCGGCGGCGGCCTCGGGCGGCATCAGCCCCAGGCCGTTGCTGTTGTACGCGCGGATGCGGCAAGGCGCGGCGCCGAGCAGCGTGGCGAGGGGCTTGCCCGCGGCGAGCGCGAGCGCGTCCCAGCAAGCGACGTCGAAACCGGCCATCGCCATGCGCACAATTCCCTGCACGCCGATCAGCTTGAAGCGGCGCGCGAGCTTGGCCCAGAGCTCGGCGGGCGCGATCGGGTCGCCCTTCGCCGCGCGCTCGATTTCCCCCAGCATGGCCGAGATCGCCGGCGTCGCCGCGCGAAGATAGCAGAACAAGTACGAGCGGCCCGTGATGCCTTCCTCGGTCTTGAGGTCGATGAGAAGCAGCGCCGCGCTGCGCAGCGTTCCGGCGCTCGTGCCCAACGGCAGCTTCATCGGCACCTCGACGCCTCGCGCGCCGAGCGCGCGCAGCGTCAGTCGCGGCAGGTTCACGCGGGCTTCCCGCCTGCGGCGTACAGCGAGAGGATGTCCCACACCGCGCGGTTGGCCGGCGTCGGGACGCCGGCCGCCGCACCGAGCTGCACCACGCCGCCGGAGAGCCACTCGACTTCCAGCCGGTTGCCGCGCGCGAGGTCGTGCGCCATGGAAGCGACCATGTCCTCGGGAAGGCCGTCGGCGCGCGCGAGGCAGGCGTCGGCGTAATCGGCGGGCAGGGCGATGCCGTGCCCGCGTCCCACCGCGACGACTTCGCGAAAGATCTCGAGGAGGAAAGCGCGCGTTCGCGGATTCTTCCGGATCGGGCCCATGGTCGCGCGCATCGCCGTCGTGGTCGCCGAAATCCCGACCAGGAACGCGTACTTCTCCCAGATCGCGCGGCGCACGTCGCCGCTCAGCTCGGCGGTGATACCGGCCTTGAGCAGCGCTTCGTGGAGAAGGCGTGCGCGCTCGGAGGGGCGCCCGTCGTATTCGCCGACCACCACCCGTTGCATCGGCCCGGTCTGGAGGATCACGCCGGGGCGGGCGATCGTGGTCGCGACGTAGCACACCCCACCCATGACGGGCGCTTCGCCCAGCTCGCGGCGCAGGATGTCGTCCTTGATCACGCCGTTCTGCAGCGACAGCACGCCGGTGCCGGGCTTGAGCATCGGCTTCATCTGCCGGATCGCGGATTCCGTGTCCCACAGCTTCACCGACAGGATAACGAAGTCGACCGGACCGATCGAAGCCGGATCGTCGGCGGCGCGCACCCTGGGGATGCGGATGTCGCCGTGCACCTGGCTCTCGATCACGAGGCCGCGCTCGCGCATCGCGGCGAGGTGCGCGCCGCGAGCGACGAAGGCGACGTCGTAACCTGCGTGCGCGAGCCGCCCGCCTAAGAAGCCGCCCACGCCGCCCGAGCCCATCATTGCGATTTTCATCTTGGCAATGGTAACCTGCCCCCGTCAGAGGATAGGAGGGGAAAATGATCCGCTTCGCTGTTCGCGCCGCCGCAGCGGCGGCGCTGGCGCTCAGTGCGCTCGCCGCCCAAGCGCAGGCCTGGCCGGCCAAGCCCGTGCACTTCATCGTTCCGTTTCCGCCGGGCGGCTCGGTCGATCCGCTCGCGCGGGTGCTCGGCGCGAGGCTCGCGAATTCTCTCGGCCAGCAGTTCATCGTCGAGAACAAGCCCGGCGCCTCGGGTTCGATCGGCACGGCCTTCGTCGCGAAGAGCGCCCCCGACGGTTACACCTACGTGTTCGTGTTCGACACGCACGCGGTCAATCCGGCGCTGATCCCTAACCTGCCGTACGACACGCTGAGCGACCTCGCACCCGTGATGCTCGTCGGCACCGCGCCGATGGCAATCGTCACCAGCCCAGAGAAGCCGTACCGGAGCTTCGGCGACGTAGTTGCAGCCGCGAAGGCCAAGCCCGAGGCGCTCTCGATCGGCTCGGTCGGCAACGGCAGCCTCGGCCACCTCGCCATGATCGTGGTGCAGCAGTCGGGCGGCTTCAAGGTCACCCATGTTCCCTACAAGGGCGGCGGGCCGATGATGACGGACGTCATGGGCAAGCAGTGCGAGCTCGGGATCGCGTCGGTGGCTGCGCTCTTCGCGAACGTGAAGGGCGGCAAGCTGCGCGCGCTCGCGGTCACGGGAGAGAAGCGCTCGCAGGTCATGCCCGACGTGCCCACGCTCGCCGAGCAGGGCTTCCCCGGATTTTCCGCCTACGCGTGGTGGGGCATTCTCGCGCCGGCCGGCACGCCCAGGCCCATCGTCGACAAGTTCCACGCCGAGCTCGCCAAGGCGCTCGGCCAGCCCGATCTTCGCAAGCAGCTCGCCGAGACCCAGGGCATGGATCTGGCGGCGAGCAGCCCCGAGCAGTTGCAGAAATTCGTCGCTGGGGAAATGGACCGCTGGGGCAAGGTCGTCCGGGACAATAACGTCCGGGCCGATTGAACCGGAGCTGCGCGACAAACGGAGGAAAACAGTGATGAGACCGAGTCTTCGCAGCGCCGCTCTCGCGTGCGTGGTGGCGATCGCGCCGCTTGCGGCCGTCGCGCAAATCGCCTGGCCGGCCAAGCCGGTGAAATTCGTCGTGCCGTATCCGCCGGGCGGCTCGACCGATCCCATGGCACGCCTGATCGCCGCGAAGCTCTCCGACTCCCTGGGCCAGCCGTTCGTCGTCGAGAACCGGTCCGGCGCGTCCGGAACGATCGGTACCGCTTTCGTCGCCAAGTCGCCCGCGGACGGCTACACCTTCATCTTTGTTTTCGATTATCACGGCGTCAACCCTTTCCTGATTCCGAATTTGCCGTTCGACACCGTGAAGGACCTTGCGCCTGTGATGCTGATCGGCACCGCGCCGATGGCGATCGCGACGGCCGTCGCCAAGCCTTATAAGAGCTTCACCGACGTGGTGGCCGAGGCCAAGGCGAAACCCGGCAGCGTGAGCATCGGCTCGGTCGGCAGCGGCAGCCTCGGGCACCTGACCATGGTCC